>NZ_CP016756.1:1545833-1855000 GCF_001700965.1 Stenotrophomonas nitritireducens | reverse complement strand
CGCCGAAAGCCCAAGGTTTCCTTGCGCAACGTTAATCGGCGCAGGGTGAGTCGGCCCCTAAGGCGAGGCAGAAATGCGTAGTCGATGGGAAGCAGGTTAATATTCCTGCACCTCGCGTAAGTGCGATGGAGGGACGGAGAAGGTTAGGTGTACCAGGCGTTGGTTGTCCTGGGGAAAGGCGGTAGGTTTGAATCTTTGGCAAATCCGGGATTCTTTAAGACCGAGCACCGAGACGAGCCTTTAAGGCGAAGTCACTGATACCACGCTTCCAGGAAAAGCTCCTAAGCTTCAGCTTACGCAGACCGTACCGTAAACCGACACAGGTGGGTAGGATGAGAATTCTCAGGCGCTTGAGAGAACTCGGGTGAAGGAACTAGGCAACATGGCACCGTAACTTCGGGAGAAGGTGCACCCTTTTTGGTGGCTCATGCGAGCTATAGCTGAAGAGGGTCGCAGTAACCAGGCCGCTGCGACTGTTTATCAAAAACACAGCACTCTGCAAACACGAAAGTGGACGTATAGGGTGTGACGCCTGCCCGGTGCTGGAAGGTTAATTGATGGGGTCAGCCGCAAGGCGAAGCTCTTGATCGAAGCCCCAGTAAACGGCGGCCGTAACTATAACGGTCCTAAGGTAGCGAAATTCCTTGTCGGGTAAGTTCCGACCTGCACGAATGGCGTAACGACAGCGGCGCTGTCTCCACCCGAGACTCAGTGAAATTGAAATCGCTGTGAAGATGCAGCGTTCCCGTGGCAAGACGGAAAGACCCCGTGAACCTTTACTATAGCTTTACACTGAACGTTGAGTTCGTCTGTGTAGGATAGGTGGGAGGCTATGAAACTGTGGCGCTAGCTGCAGTGGAGCCATCCTTGAAATACCACCCTGTCGTGCTTGACGTTCTAACCTAGGTCCATTATCTGGATCGGGGACCGTGTATGGTGGGTAGTTTGACTGGGGCGGTCTCCTCCTAAAGAGTAACGGAGGAGCTCGAAGGTACGCTCAGCGCGGTCGGACATCGCGCACTGTGTGCAAAGGCATAAGCGTGCTTGACTGCAAGATCGACGGATCAAGCAGGTAGGAAACTAGGACTTAGTGATCCGGTGGTTCTGTATGGAAGGGCCATCGCTCAACGGATAAAAGGTACTCCGGGGATAACAGGCTGATACCGCCCAAGAGTTCATATCGACGGCGGTGTTTGGCACCTCGATGTCGGCTCATCACATCCTGGGGCTGTAGTCGGTCCCAAGGGTATGGCTGTTCGCCATTTAAAGTGGTACGCGAGCTGGGTTCAGAACGTCGTGAGACAGTTCGGTCCCTATCTGCCATGGGCGTTGGAAGTTTGAGAGGGGCTGCTCCTAGTACGAGAGGACCGGAGTGGACGAACCTCTGGTGTTCCGGTTGTCACGCCAGTGGCATTGCCGGGTAGCTATGTTCGGAAGCGATAACCGCTGAAAGCATCTAAGCGGGAAGCGCGCCTCAAGATGAGACTTCCCGGGGCACAAGCCCCCTAAAGGAACCATATAGACTATGTGGTTGATAGGTCAGGTGTGTAAGTACAGCAATGTATTGAGCTAACTGATACTAATGATCCGTGTGGCTTGACCATATAACCTCAAGTTGCCTTGGCCGACATGACATGTCGATAGAGTCCAAGTTGCACGCTACGTCACAAGACCAAACGCGAGACAGGCGCCGTAGGCCCTTTCTTGGATGGAATGCAGTTCCCTGCACATCACCAGAAAGAAAACACGAGCGACGCTCCAACTGTCTCCCTGATGAAATTAGCGCTATGGAACCACCCGATCCCATCCCGAACTCGGAAGTGAAACGTAGCCGCGCCGATGGTAGTGCAGCCTAAGCTGTGCGAGAGTAGGTCATCGTCAGGGTTTTATCTAAAAACCCCGCTGCTTACGCAGCGGGGTTTTGTCTTTTTATGTAAGCCAGGTGTTTTACTGCCTGGGTTAGTTCCGCAAGGAAACGCATTGGAGCTGGCGCACCGCGCTGCTCACACCGCCTTCCTGATGAAATTAGCGCTATGGAACCACCCGATCCCATCCCGAACTCGGAAGTGAAACGTAGCCGCGCCGATGGTAGTGCAGCCTAAGCTGTGCGAGAGTAGGTCATCGTCAGGATTTAAACCCAAAACCCCGCTGCCAGAAGCAGCGGGGTTTTTCTTTGGGCGGAATCTACGCGAATCTGGACGCCGGCAAGCGGCCGCATTTGTAAGAGCGGCGTCAGCCGCGAAGCTCGTGTAGGTGCCTGGTGCGGTTTGTGGCCAGAAGCAAGAGGCCAAGGCTGGAGCCAGAGCCCCCTCATCCCAACCCTTCTCCCGCAGGCGGGAGAAGGGCTTAAGCCACAGCCAGAGCAACAGCCAAAGCCAAAGCCAATGCCAATGCCAATGCCAGAGCCAATGCCAATGCAAAAGCAAAAGCCAAAGCCAACGGCAAAGCGCTACTCGGCAGACGCTACGGGTAAGGCCGTTGCCGAGCACGGCTCGGCACTACGGGTTCGCGGGGGCTCTTGGTGAATCGTCACGAAAACAACCGATAACTCAAAGGCTGGCTGTTACCGTCGATGCGCAGCGACCATTGGCATCGGCCTGCTCGAACCATGCATTCACTGCACCTGATAGACGATCCAGGCGCATCGGCAGGCTTAGATGGTCTTCTGCTGGGACCTCCAGATAGCGTGCGCGTGGAGCAGCCGCCGCAAGTGCGCGGCCCTGTGCTACCGGAATGTGCTCGTCGTCGCGGCCATGTATCAACAGCACGCAGGCGGGGACCTGCGCCAAGGCCTGACCGACGTCGATCCTGTCCAGATCTATGCCCAGTTTTCGGTCGGTGGTGGCGATGGCTTCATCGAGCCCGCGGCCGCCGTATTGCCAACGCGCCAGCGGTAGCGCGACATAATCGCTCCAACGTTCCGGTGGTTTGGCCAGCATATGCGGCACCATCGTGCGAATCGCCTGGCCGGCATTGTCGAACGATTCCATCGCCACCACGCTGCGCAGCTGCGGGCCCAGTTCGCGTGCGGCGAATATTGCCGTCGCTGCACCGTAGGAAACACCAAGAAAATGCACGGGCCCGCTGATCTTTCCTTCGGCCTTCAAGGCCTTCAGTGCAGCGACTACGTCCTTGCCTTCGCGCGTGCCGTAGCCGGAAAGCCCATGGCTGGAGCGGCCGTGGTTGCGCAGGTCGAGGGCGATTGTGCGATAGCCCCGCTGCGCAAGCTCCAGCGACCACGGCAGCAAGGAGCCACCATCCATCATCCAGCCGTGCAGCAGGATCACCGTGCCGCGCGGTGGCTGTGCGTCTACGACGTTGGGCGTAGAGGCATCCAGCGAGAACTCGGGGAAGCGTTCGCCCTTGCCCAGGTAACGGTAGTCGAGCCGATAGTCACCTGGCTCGAACGCTACCCAGTGCAGGGCAACGCCATCGCTGCCGGCAACACTGCCCTGCTGATGCGGCAGGCGTGTGAGCAGAGCGTCGATACGCTCGGTGGGGACCAGCGGTGATGTGCCGCCAGGTGCGGCCAATCGCTCACTGAGTGACAGCGGCGGAATGGGAGAGGAGAGGGCAAAGCCAGCCAGCATCACGCAGACGCCAGCCAGCGCCAGCGAACGAAGCATGGCGGGATCCGGTTTTGGGGAATCGCCACGTTAGCTGCAAGGGCGCTGCGCATCTACCGCAGGGTGATGACAGTTGAATGACCGTTGTGTGGTGTTTGGGTTGCCGTGAGCGATGTCGCTGGGATGGAAAAGGCAGGCATTGGCAGGCACGGAATTGTGCAGTGTGGTTGCTTGTGGGAGCGGCGTGAGCCGCGAAGTAGATGGTGTGTCGGCAGCATGCGGTTCTGCAACCGCGTATTCCTCGGCGTTCAGCGCAAAGGAAATTGCTGGTGCGACTTCAGTCGCTGCAAAGCGCTAGGAGCTGCCCTCACCCCAACCGCCACTCTGCGCCTTGGCCCTTGCGCTGAGGCAAGGGCGCTCGAGTGGCCGCGAACCGCTGGTTCGCAAGCGGCCCCTCTCCCCGGCGGGAGAGGGGCTTCAAACGCAGTGCTATGGATGTTCGGTTGTGTCATCGGCATCCAGCGCTGCTGTTACAACGATCAGAAGCGCTGCTGGTACTTCATGTACATGAAACGACCGATGTCGAAGCCACCGTAGTAGGTGAAGCTGCTGTTCGGCTGGCTGTACATGATCGGGCCTTCATGCTTGAACACGTTGTTGACGCCCAGCGAAACGGTGCCGTCCCACGGCAGGGCATAACGCACCTGCAGGTCGTGGAAGGTGTTGGAGCCCAGTTTGCGGCTCGGCTGCATGTCGGTGTATGGCGACTGGAAGTCCGGCATGTTGCATTCCGGGCCACCGTCCAGGTCGTAGGAGCACTTCTCCTTCATGCTGGAGTAGTAACGGGTGGTCCAGCTCGTGCCGAAGTTGCCGTTCTGCCAGTCCATGGTGAGGTTGGAGCGCACGCGGAAGTTGCCTTCCCAGCCGGTGGATTGCTCGACCGGAGTGGTGTCGACGTTGTCGCTCTTGCGCGATAGGTAATCCACATACGTGGTATTCCAACGCAGCGACAGCTGGCCGTAGGTCATTTCCGGCAGGCGGTAACGCAGGCCGAGATCGTAGCCGGCGGTTTCCTGGTAGCCGGCGTTGTTCAAGGAGCGGTTCATGCCGCTGACCTGGCCCTTGTTGTCGCCGGTGCTGTAACGGGTGAAGCGGTCACAGGCCGAGCTGACGCCCTGTACATAGCACTGGTTGAGGATGTCGGTGGCCGACTCGCCAACGATGACGTTGTCGATGCGGATCTTCCACCAGTCAAGGCTCAGGTCCAGGCCAGAGACGAAGTCCGGGCTGTAGACGAGGCCCACGGTCCAGGTCTTGGCGGTTTCCGGCTTCAGGTTGGCGTTGGCGCCGGAGGTGAAGTCGGTGACTGCCTGCACACCGGAGGTGGTGGCCAGCTCGCCGTCGCCGGTCTTCTGGCGGAAGCCTGCGCCCATGCCGGCGGCGGTGCAGCGCGCTGCCACTTCGGCGTTGCGTGCGGCCGCGCCGAAGGAACGGTCACACGGGTCGGTGATGCGATCGCGGGTGGTGACAGTGCCGCCGTAGAGGTCGTCCACGGTCGGCGCGCGGAAACCGGTGCCGTAGGTGGCGCGCACCAGCAAGGTGTCGATCGGCTTCCACTTCAGGCCGAACTTGCCGTTGGTGGTGCCACCGAAGTTGCTGTAGTCGGAGTAGCGAGCGGCCAGGTCCAGCGACAACTCACGCACCATCGGCAGGTCGGCGAGCAAGGGCACCTGCAGTTCCAGGTAGACCTCGTCCAGAGTGTAATCGCCACGCGTTGGTGCACCGCTGGTGCCGGCGATCTCGCCGTTCTGCACCATCAGGTCCGGCGTGTAGCTGGCTTCTTCGCTGCGGTGTTCAACGCCCATCGCGGCCATGATGTCACCGGCCGGCAGGCTCACCAGCGAACCGGAGATATTGGCGCTGGCCACCTTGGTGGTGCTGCGGATCTCGTCGGTGAAGCGGGTGAAGATGTAATCACGCACGGCCTTGTCGCTGAGCGAGCCGGTGCTGTTGCTGCCCGACGGTGCCAGCGGGTTCCACGGCACGCAGCCTTCGATCACGTTGCCGACGCTGCCGCAACGGGCTACGCCATTGGCGTCCATGAAGGAAGGGCCCACGGCCAGGTCGACGTGCGGCTGGTACATGCTCTGCAGGCTGCGGCGCTCGCCTTCATTACGGTTGTACATATAGCTCACGTTCCAGTCCCAGAAGTGCGAACCGGTTTCGAAGCTGCCTTCCAGGCCAAGGCTGGCGCGCTTGGTGGTCAGGGCGTTGTTGGTCGCACGCGGGTATTCCTCGGTGCGGTGCGAGAAGCGTAGGTCCTGATTCCAATGGTTGAACATGCTACCGGCCGACAGCGGTGCACGCGCGCCGCTGGTGACCTGCGCAGCGGAGACCGAATACGGATAGCCGGCGAGCTGCTTGACCGACTCACGCTCGCTGTACAGCACATCGGCAACCACGCGCAGATCGTCGGTGATCTGGAAACCACCATTGGCGAAGGCCGACTTGCGCTCCAGCGAGGAGAGCAGGGTCATGTTGGTCTTGGTGTTGGCGTAATACGCCTCATCGAGTGGCTTGAAGTTGGCGACGTTGGAAGGGTCGCCCCCCGGGCCGACACTGAGGGTCTTGCCGCCGACGGTGACCGAGCCCCATTCGGTGGTGCCGTTGAGGCCATCCGTGGGGTGGTAGGGGCCGTTGGGGTAGGCGGTGAATTCACGCGCGCCGCCCAGTACCGGGTCTTCCTTGGACTTCTCGGCGCCGACGCTGAACCAGCCGCGGTCAAAGGTCTTGCCGAAGTTGGCGCTGTAGGAGCGCTTCTGGCCGTCGCCTTCGCTGTACTGGCCGACATAGGCACTGGCGTTGCCGCCGTCGAAGTTCTTGCGGGTGATGACATTGACCACGCCGGCGATGGCATCGGAGCCATACAGTGCCGAGGCACCGTCGGTGAGTACTTCAACGCGCTCTACGATGGCCGAGGGAATCGAGCCGACGTCGGAGTAGCCGCCGGCGCTTACGCCCATGCGGCGGCCGTCGATCAGCACTAGTGTGCGTTCCGGGCCCAGGTTGCGCAGGCTGACGAACATGCCGCCGTAGTCGCGCCCGGAGGACAGCGCCGACGCACGGCTCAGCGACGGAGCACCGGCAGCGGTGACGTCCTGCAGGATGTCGGCGACGTTGACGTAGCCCTTCTTTTCGATTTCCGCACGGCTCAAGGCGATGACCGGCTGTGCGGTTTCAACGCTGGCCTGGCGGATGCGCGAACCGGTGATCTCGACGCGGTCCAGGGTGGTGGGTTCGTTCGCGTCCTGTGCGAACGCGGTGAGGCTGCAGCTGCCGAGCAACGCGAGGGTGATCGCGGAGCACAGCGGGGTCGACTTCAAATACATCTTGTTCGGTTTTCCTTTATACCAACTACAAAAAAGGCGCCCTTGTGGGGCGCCGTGACAGATGCATCACCGTTGGGGGAGGGACACAGCATCCGCCATCACAGCCGCGCTGGCCGCCGCGACTTGGGCGGGGGCGCATCATGACCTAAACAGATGGATGCGTGAAGCCAGACTTTCCGCCAACCCATCTGCGCGTGTGCAGATGGGTTGCTGCTGCGGCCGAGCTGATGGCGGATCAGGTCTCGCGCAATGCCGTGGTGATGGGCAAGCGTGCCGCCCGCAGTGCCGGGAATAACCCGCCCACCAGTCCAATACCCAACGCCCATTTCAAGCCGCTCCACAGCAGCGGCGGTGATACCTTGAACTGGAACACCACCTGGCTGAAATTATTGCCCAGGGTGGAGACGGTGAAGTTGTTGAAGGCCAGCCAGGCGACCACGCCGCCCAGCAAACCGCCCAGCAAGGCGAGCAGCATGGTCTCCAGCATCACTGCAGTAACTACCGGTACGCCGCGAAAGCCGATTGCACGCAGTGTGGCGATCTCCCTTGCACGCGTGGCCACCGCCGCATACATGGTGTTGAGCGCGCCGAACACCGCACCGACGGCCATGATCGCGCCGATCACCGTGCCCAGCACCTTGAGCAGCTTGTTCAGGCCACCACCTTGCTTGCGGTAATAGTCGGCGGTGCTTTCCACGTCCAGCTTCAGCCGCTGGTCGTTGTCCACGGCTGCCTTGAACGCCTCGAAGCCCTGCTTGCCCTCGGTACGCACGCTGATCGACTGCCATGCACTGCGGTTGTACGTGGTTGCCAACGTCTGCGCGTCGGTCCACAACTCCGAATCATGCGCGTCGCCGGATTCGAAGATGCCAACCACGGTCCAGGCCTGGTTGCCCAGCGTCAGCGTCTTGCCAACTTCCAGTCCCTGGAACTGTTTCTGCGCACCACGCCCGGCGACGATTTCGCGCAGGCCGGCGCCGAACTTGCGGCCTTCGACCAGACGTACCTTGTCGTGCACGGCCCAGGCCTGTTCGCCAACACCGCGGAACTGCGCGTTGACATCGGTGCCGTCGCTACGCGAGGTGAGGTTGACCACCTGCGAGACTTCCGCCGACACCAGCGGACGCCCATCTGCACCGCGCTTCACGCCCGGCAGGGTTTCCAACAAGGGCACCTGATCGCGGGTGATCACCGAGTTTGTCTCAGCCTGCGATCCGCCGCGCAGAACAATGGCCGTGCTGTCGTCACCGGTGCTTTCCAAGGTGGCCTGGAAACCCTGGCCCATGGCCAGCATCGCCACCAACACGCCGACCACGCCGGCAATGCCAATCACGATCACCGATGAGGCACCCCAGCGCTGCGGCAGGCTGGCCAGCCCGATACGGGTGGCGGCGAGCGCCAGCCGCCCGCTGCGGGTGAGCAGCAGCCACAGCGCGATCGCCACGGCCACTGCCAGCACGCCAAACCACGGCAGCGCAATCCACACGCCCAGGCCGATGGCCAACAACAGGATCACCAGCGCATTCGAAAGAAAGTTCTTCATGTCGTTCTCCTCAGCGCCCGGCCAATGCGTCGACGATCTTCAGGCGTTTGGCACGCAGTGCCGGCAGCACGCCCACCACCAAACCGATCACCACGATCAGCAGCGCGCCGACGATCCAGGTCTGCGACGGCACGTGCGGCGGCAGCAGGCCCATGGTCTGCGGTGCCATGATCGGCAGCGCAAGCGCCGCCAGGCCCAGGCCGATGGCACCGCCCAGGCCGACCAGCACGATTGATTCGACCATCACCAGCATCAACATGGTGCCGTCCTTGAAGCCAAGGGTTTTCAGCGTGGCGAGCTCCGGTACGCGCTCGCGCACGGCCTGCGCCATGGTGTTGCCGGTGAGCAGCAGCAGGGTGAAGAACACCGCGCCCATGATCGAGGTGACAATCATGCCGATGTCGGCGAACTGCTTGATGAAGGCCTGCTGGAAGGCCGATTCGGTCTGGCTTTTGGTCTCATGGTCGGAGTTGGCCGAGATTGCATCGATGGCCTGGGCAACGCGCGAAGCATGGTCCGGGTTGTCCAGCCGCACGGTGTACCAGCTGACCTGGTTCTTGATGTAGTCGTTGGATTCGTCGAAGTACTTCCAGTTCATCATCAACTGGCGCTCCTCATTGGCAGCGGTGGCGGTGTTCTTCGACTTGAAGATGCCGACCAGCTGCAATGGCCAATCGTTGCTGCCGCCACGCGGGAAGATGGTGGCCTGCAGCGGAATGGTGTCGCCGATCTTCCAGCCGAACTGCTTGGCCAACGACTCACCGACGACCGCGCCGGTGCGCGTGTTGCGGAAGGCATCGACCTGTTCTTTCGGAATTTCGAACTCGGTCATCAGGTCGAAGTAGTTTGGCGCTACCGAGAAATTCGGAAAGAAATTCTTCTGGTCCTGGTAGATGCCACCGAACCACATGGCATAGGTGACATCGTCGACGCCTTCAACCTGGCGGATCTGCGATTCCAGACGGATCGGCAATGATTCGGTGATGGAAAGGCGCGAGGCAACCACCAGCCGGTTGGCGCCGGCCACGCTGTTGCCGCCGCTGGCGAAGGCAACGCGCACCGAATCGAGCATGCCGAACAACAGGAACGCGGTGATGATGGACAACAGGGTGAACAAAGTACGTGTGCGGCTGCGGAACAGCTGCGCCCAGATCAATGAGAAGTACTTCATGGCCGTGCTCCTCAGTGCACCGGGGCGTCGACCAGCTCGCCCTTGTCCAGATGCACGGTGTGGGTGGCGTACTCCGCAGCCTTGGGATCATGGGTGACCATGATGATGGTCTTGCCATGTTCGCGGTTGAGCAGCTGCAGCAGGCCCAGTACTTCCTCGGCGCTCTGCCGGTCCAGATCGCCGGTGGGCTCGTCGCAGATCAGGAAGGTGGGGTCGGAGACGATGGCGCGGGCGATGGCCACACGCTGCTGCTGGCCGCCGGAGAGCTCGTTGGGGCGGTGGTCGCGACGATCAGCCAGGCCGACCAGGGTCAACGCGATCTGCGCACGGCGCTTGCGTTCGCTGGCATTGAGGTTGGTCAGCAGCAGGGGCAGTTCCACGTTTTTCTGTGCGGTGAGCATCGGCATCAGGTTGTAGAACTGGAACACGAAGCCGACGTGGTGACTGCGCCAGGTGGACAGCTGGCCGGCGCTGAGCTGGTCGATGCGCTGGTCTTCGATGTTGATCTCACCGCCGCTGGGTGTATCCAGCCCGCCGATCAGGTTGAGCAGGGTGGTCTTGCCGGAACCGGACGGGCCCATCAACGCGACGAAGTCGCCACGTTCGATATCCAGGTTGATGCCGTGCAGGACCTGTACTTTTTCCGGGCCACGCTGGTAGGTCTTGGTGATGTTGCGCAGGGAGACGAGGGTACTCATGGATGATCCTCAGCAGTGACGCGGTGATGTTTGATGTTCGATGTTGAAAATCTGATGTTGGACGTCGAAATTCTTTGCTTTGCTTTGCTTTGCTCCTGGTTCCCTCCCTTTGCAGAAGGCAAGGGGAGGGCTAGGGAGGGGTGCTTTGGTTTGGCTATGTCTCTGGCTTCGGCTTCAGTCGTTGCTTTCCCCTCTCCCGCAAGCGGGAGAGGGGTAGGCGTGAGGGCAGTTTCTGCTCCTGCCTTTTGCGTCTTCACTGTCTTTGCTTCAGAGGGACTGCGGCAACGAAAGCAAGAACAGCAGCACCAGCTTTCACTCCCCTACAGGGAGCGTGTCACTTTGACCAGCCATTCGGCTGTTGAAGAGCATTTCTTTGCCTGTGCAAAGAAGAAGTAACCAAAAGAAACACACCCTGCCTCCGCGCCCACGATGCTCCGCATCTCGGGTCCACTGCGCTGCCGGGATTTTTCGACGAGACATCCCTGTCTCGTCGAAAAACGACGCACATCCATGTGCGCCGCCCCGTTGGGGTTTTTCCCTCAGCTCCGTCGCTGCGGAAGGAGCTCGGTAAGGCAAGGGCTAAAGCCAAGCAAAAACCAAAGCCAAAGCCAAGGCTGCCCTCATCCCAACCCTTCTCCCGCAGGCGGGAGAAGGGCTAAAGCAACAGCAGCAGCTAAAGCAACAGCAACAGCTAAAGCAGCAGCAACAGCTAAAACAGCAGCAACGGCTAAAGCAACAGCAACAGCAAAATCGCTACTTCAGTGCATCAGGTGATACGCGCCAGAGCAGCAAGGATCACAAGCCCTGCGCTTACTTCTTCGCGTCTTCCAATGTCACCTTGTCGCCGTCCTTCAGTTCGGCTGGAGGGCTGAGTACCACCGTCTGACCGGCGTTCAAACCCGACAGCACCTGCTTGTCCTTGGCCAATACCTGGCCTACTTCCAGCGGTTGCTGCTTCACCTTGTCGTCGGCCTGCAGCACGAAGGCGACCGGCTTGCCGTCGCGTTCCACAATGGCTGCAGCCGGCACGCGTACGCCTTTCGGTGCCTCGCTTCCTGCGGGCGCGGCCTTTTCCAAGAAACTGACCCGCACGCCCATCTCCGGCACGATGCGTGGATCCTTGGCTTCCAATGCCACGCGGACCTTCACCGTGGCCTTGCCGCGGTCGGCAGTGGGGATGATGGCGATCACGTGGCCGGGGATCTTCCAGTCCGGGTAGGCGTTGAGCACGATCTCAACCGGCATCTGTGGCTGTACGCGGCCAATGAAGGCTTCGCCTACTTCCACTTCCACTTCCAGCGATTCCATATCGACGATGGTGCCGATACCAGTACGGGTAAAGCCGCCGCCAGCCGACAAGGGCGACACGATTTCACCCGGCTGCGCGGCCTTGGCCGTCACCACGCCGGAGAACGGTGCGCGCACCACGTTGTTGTCCACGCCCAGGTCGGCGATGGCCAAGGCATCCTGCGCGACCTTGGCGTTGTGGCGTGCGGTGGCGAGCTGCGCGCGCAGGCTGTCACGGGTGGCGACGGACTGGTCGTACTGCGAACGCGAAACCAGTTGCTGGCCTACCAGCGACTGCAGCCGGCCCGCTTCAGCCTCGGCCTGGCGCAGCTGCGCCTGCAGGCCTTCGGTCTGGCTGCGTGCGGCGTCGAGCTGGGCGGCGTTGAGGCTGCGCTGGGCGTTGGCGTCGATCGGGTCGAGCGTGGCCATGACCTGGCCTTCTTCCACCTGCATGCCTTCCTCGATCATCACTTCGCGCACCTTGCCGGTGATCTTGGCCGATACGGTGGCCATGCGCCGCGCCACCACATAGCCGCTGGCATCCAGCACCGAGCTGCTGTCCGCGCCCGCCTGCGCCATCGCCACCACCGGTGCGGTCTGCACCGTCACCGGCGGCTTGCCGCCGAGCAGGGCGCCGATGCCCAGCGCCAGCAGCAGGGCGAGCACCAGCCCAATCACGATCCACAACCACCGCCGCGACGGCGATGGCCCGCCCGATGCCGGCGTGGAGCGGTCGATGCGGAGTTCCTTCAGCAGTTCAGCAGATGCATTCATGGGGAGCAGGACGGCTTGGAATGGGAAATGTGACCGCAACTTACCGCAATCGGCCGCGGCTGGCAGCGAAGGGCCAGGATCGGCGAATCATAAGGGGCGTGTTCAGGGCATGCAGGTGACGTGTGTCATGCGCTTTGCCTGATCGCCTGCACTGCGGCAAAGCGGTGTCGGCGGCCTAATGTGCCGCCATTCCCTGAAGAAGGCGTTGGCAATGGAGCGACACGAGGCGGTGCTGGCAAGCCTGCACGGCGTGCACAAGCGCTATGGCGCAGTGCTGGCGTTGGACGGTATCGATCTTGAACTCAAGGCCGGGCAGGTGCTGGCATTGCTCGGCCCCAACGGTGCCGGCAAGACCACCGCCATCGGATTGTTGATGGGCCTGCTGCGAGCCGATGCCGGCCACGTGCGGTTGTTCGGCCAGGACCCGCAACAGGTGCGCGCGCGCCGTGGCATCGGGGTGATGCTGCAGAGCGCGGCGTTGCCGGATACCTTGAGCGTGGCCGAGTTGATCCGGCTGTCGGCCAGCTATTACCCCGCGCCGCGCAGCGTGGCTGAAACTGCGGCGCTGGCCGGTGTCGAGGATCTGTTGAAGCGTCGCTATGGCCAGCTGTCGGGGGGCCAGCAGCGGCGCGTGCAGTTCGCCCTGGCGGTATGTGGACGCCCGGCGCTGCTGTTTCTCGACGAACCCAGCGTGGGTCTGGATCCGGCAGCCCGACAACAGATGTGGGCTGCCGTGCGTGCACTGGTGGCCGAAGGCAGCTCGGTGGTGTTGACCACGCATTACCTGGAGGAGGCCGAGCGCCTGGCTGACCGGGTCTGCGTGCTGCTGCGTGGCCGCATCGTCAGCGATGGCAGCGTGGATGCGCTGCGTGCGCGGGTGGTTCAGCGCGGTATCCGCTGCATCAGTGCGCTGGACGTGGCAGCGGTCGCCGCCTGGCCGGGGGTGCTGCAGATCAGCCGCGACGGTGACTGGCTGCAGCTGCACAGCGACCGTGTCGAAGCCGTGGTGCGCCAGCTGCTGCAGGCAGACCCGGCACTGCGCGCATTGGAGGTGCAGGCGCCGGGCCTGGGCGAGGCTTTCGCCGATATCACCGCTGCCGATGTGGCACACACCCAAGCGGAGGCTGCCTGATGAACATCCCGTACCCGACCTTGCCGGCAACGATGTCGCGGCGGCGCGTGGTTGGCGCCTACCTGCAGGAGATCCGTGCCGAATGCCTGCGTTACCTGCGCAACCCCGGTTTTGTGCTGCCGACGCTGCTGTTTCCGGCCACGTTCTACCTGTTGTTCGCGGTATTGCTGGGCCACGCGCAACCGGCTGCCGCTGCCCGCTACCTGCTGGGCAGCTATGTCACGTTCGGGGTGATGGCACCGGGCCTGTTCGGGTTTGGCTTGTCGCTGGCGCTGGAGCGCGACAACGGCCTGCTCACCCTGAAACGCGCCATGCCGATGCCGCCGTTGGCCTATCTGCTCGGCAAGATGGTGATGGCGCTGATGATGGCACTGGTTATCGTGACGATCCTGCAGGTGCTGGCCACGAAGGTGGCGGGGGTGCCGTTGAACGCGCTGCAGATGCTGCGGCTGACCGCGGTGGCCAGCTTCGGCACCTTGCCGTTCTGCGCGCTGGGGTTATGGCTGGGCACGTTGAGCAAGGGCAATGTGGCCCCGGCGGTGATCAACCTGGTCTACCTGCCGATGGCGGTGCTGTCCGGGCTGTGGTTCCCGCTCACGCTGATGCCGCCGCTGGTGCGGCAGCTGGCAGTTGTCTGGCCCAGCTACCACTTGAACGCGCTTGCGCAGGGCGCGCTCGGTGCCGAGGTGGGCGGTGCGTTGCCGCACCTGCTGTGGCTGCTCGCATTCAGCCT
Organism: Stenotrophomonas nitritireducens; assembly: GCF_001700965.1. Lineage (NCBI taxonomy): Bacteria > Pseudomonadati > Pseudomonadota > Gammaproteobacteria > Lysobacterales > Lysobacteraceae > Stenotrophomonas > Stenotrophomonas nitritireducens. The sequence goes on along the minus strand of NZ_CP016756.1, from coordinate 1,840,707 downwards.
GGTCTTCATCACCCTGGCGGGCCGGCGTCTGCGCCGGCATGGCTGATGGCATCATTGCCGTACTGGCGTACTGGAACGGGACCTTGGTCGATGGCATTGCAACGCCCTGAATGGTTGAAGCCGGCAGCGGACTCGGTGGTGGCCGATAACATCAAGCTCGGCAAATGGGCGTGGATAGATGCCGTGCATCTGTTGTGGACGGTATGGGTGTTCATCACGCCGCTGTTTGGCGAGGGCTACAGCCTGCGCTGGGTGCTGATCACGCTGTGGTCGTTTCCATTGTTCATCGTGTTGTATGTGTTGACGCTGACAAGTGCGCGGCGGCGTGCGCCGTTGTTCGCCCTGGCAATGATCGCGCTGTCGATGGCGCTGCTGCCGATCTACCCGTCGGGCATGAACTACTTCGTATTCGGCTGCGTCATGCTGCGCACCAACCGCTGCATCAGCATGCGGCGTTATCTGTTGGAAGTTGGCTTGTTGAACATCGGCTTCGTGTCGATCGCATCGTGGATCGGCTATCCATGGCAGGTCATCACATGGATACCCGCGCTGACGCTGATCATCGGCCTGATCGTCAACGTGGAGCGCTCCAGCAGCGACAAGGATGCCGCACTGCGGCTGTCCCATGAAGAAGTGAGGCGGTTGGCCGCCACCGCCGAGCGCGAGCGCATCGGTCGTGATCTGCATGATCTGTTGGGGCACACCTTGTCGTTGATCACCTTGAAGATGGAGTTGTCGCGCAAATTGTTCGAGCGCGATCCGCAGCGTTCGCAGCGCGAACTCGCCGAAGCCGAACAGATCGCCCGCGATGCGCTGGCCCAGGTGCGCAGTGCGGTCACCGGCTTTCGCGCTGCGGACCTGGCCGCTGAATTGGCTTCGGCGCATCTATTGCTGGAGTCTTCGCGGGTGCACCTGCGCTATTCACCACCACCGGCAATGCCTGCGTGGATCGAAGCGGGCTTGGCGATGGTCTTGCGCGAGGCGGCCACCAACATCGCCCGCCATGCGCAGGCCAATGAAGCGTGGATCCGGATCGATAGCGGGCCCGAGGCGGTGGTGATGGAAGTGGTCGATGATGGGCGCGGGGGCGTGGCGGCCAATGGCAACGGTCTGGCCGGCATGCGCGAGCGGGTGCTGGCGTTGGGCGGCGAGCTGCAGATCGAGTCACCGAAAGGGCAGGGCACCCGTTTGAAGATCCGCATCCCTTTGCAGGCGCATGCGCTTGTGCCGTCACACCCTTCAGCGTCCGAGCGGATGGAACTAACCGCCACGCTGCAAGGGGCGCGGCCGTGATCCGCATCCTGTTGGCCGAAGACCAGGCAATGGTGCGTGGTGCCTTGTCGGCGCTGCTCAATCTTGAGACCGATATCGAGGTGATCGGCACCGCCGCCGATGGCGAGATCGCCTGGCGCGAGCTGCAGCGGCTGAAGCCCGACGTGCTGGTGACCGATATCGAGATGCCCGGCTTGACCGGGCTGGAACTGGCCCAGCGCGTGCAGCGTCATGGGCTGCCGATCAAGGTGGTGATCGTCACCACCTTCGCTCGCAGCGGTTTTCTGCGGCGCGCGTTGGAAGCGGGCGTGCAGGGTTATCTATTGAAGGATTCCCCGGCCGAAAAACTGGCCGATGCTCTGCGCCAGGTGAATCGCGGCGGCCGCGCCATCGATCCGCTGCTGGCGGTGGAAGCCTGGTCGGAAGCCGATCCTTTGAATGATCGCGAACGCCAGGTGTTGCGCCTGGCCGGCGATGGCCGTTCCGCCAACGAGATCGCCGAGCAGTTGGGCTTGTCGCATGGCACCGTGCGCAACTATCTGTCCGAATGTATCGGCAAGCTGGGCGTGGCCAATCGCATCGAAGCCTATCGCGTGGCGCGGCAGAAGGGCTGGTTGTAGGATCTGAGTTCTCTCCTTTTCGCGCAGCGAAGGGAGGAGCTTGAGGGCTGTTGTTATCCCTGGTGGGGCCCTTGCCGAGCATGGCTCGGCACTATCGGGTCATTGGGGCTCGCCGCGTGCCATTGCCTGGAACACGCCATCGCGGCGCACCCAGGCATGGAACAGAGCCGCGCCGACATGCATCAACACCGTGGCGAACAGCAGGTAGGCCAGCAGGCTGTGGGCGCCACGCAGCAGCGCATACAGCGATGGCGTATGCGGCACGATGGCCGGCAGCTGTACACCGCCCCACAACACAATGGGATAGCCACCGGCCGACAACATTGCCCAGCCGATCAGCGGCATCGCCAGCATCAATGCGTACAGCAGCCAATGCGAGGCGGTGGCGGCCCAGGCTTGCCATGCCGGAAGATCAGCGGGCAGCGGCGGTGGCCGGTGACGGAAGCGGTTGTACAGGCGCAGCAGGGCCAGCAGCAGGATGAGAATGCCCAGTGGCCGATGCAGGTTGATCAGCGCGGGGCGCAGGTGCACCGAGGCCACCATGGTGACGCCGATGAACAGCATCGCCAGGATCAGCAGTGCCATGCTCCAGTGCAGCACGCGTGCCAGCAGGTTGAAGTGACCGTTGCCGTTGTTCATGGCTGCACCTGCGCGTTGTCGCGGGCGGCCGCACCGGTGGCGCGCTCGCGTTCGCGGCGGTTGAAGGACTGTGAGTACACCGCCGAGCGTGCCGCCAGGATCGGGTCGTCACTGCCGGCAATACCCTCGGGCAGGATCAGCGGATCGAAGTTGAGGTCATTGCAGCTGCCTTGTGCCTGCGGCTGCATCTGATCGATGTTGAGCACGCCGGCTGCGATCTGTTCGCGCTCGGCTGGCCACGGCACGGAGGAGTCGTTGATCGCATCCTGTGGCCCGGCCAGGGTCACCAGCAGATTCCAGCGCACGGGGCCCTGCGCCAGGCGCTGCTGCAGGTCCTGGCTGAGGAAGTCCACGCCGGCCTGCTCGCGGCTGGCGGCATCCAGTTCGTGGACGGCTGCTTGTGGCTGCCAGCGCCAGCGCACCGCGCGGCGTTGCCCCTGTGCATTGGTGAACCAGAAGCTGTTGACGCTGTTGAACTCGGTGCTGGCCCAGCTGTCGGTCCACGGCGCGGTCTTGGCCCATTGCTGGAAGGCGCGGACGCTGGGATATTTTTCCTGGATCGCTGCGAGTTTGGCGGGATCAGGCTTGCCGGTGACCGGGTCGGGAATCTGTGCGCGGGTTTGTTCGTAGAAGGCTTCGGGCGTGGCGACGGCGAGGAACGGGAAGCTGTTCATCGCCATGCGCCACTGCTGGCCGTCATCGCTGCTCAGCTGCAAGGCGATGCTGCGCACGCGTGCACTGTTGTCGGCGCCATGCGGGTTGCCGCCGCCTATCGACAGCCGCCCCAATACCGGCACGCGAGGCTGTGCGAACACGCGCGCCTGCGAGAGCTGTGCTGCCTGCGCGCTGGGTTCGAACCAGCCACTGACGCACACGCCCTTGCTGTGCGCGCGACGGAAGCCCGGGTATTTGGCGCCGGTGGCTTCGATGGCATCGGTGAAATTCTGCGAGGTGAGCCGATCACGGCCCAGCCAGCCTGCCAGCCAGGCAAAACCGAGTGCGACTACCCCCAGGATCAGAGCGATTAGCGTAATCCATGGCAGCGGGGAGTGCGGCCGGCCGCCGCGCGCTTGCCCGCCGTGGCGGGTGAATTTGAATAGGGGCATTGCGTTACCAGTCGTGGCTGACGGGAGCGTTGTGCCGCTATACGGTGGCAGAAGTGGCAGCGCAGGGCCAGCGTTGTGCTTTTCCCTCTCCCTGCGTGTAGCGCAGGGGCTTTCGGTTCCCTCCCTTGCACGCAGTGCAGGGCTTTCAGCTCCCTCCCTTGCGCGCAGCGCAGGGGAGGGTTGGGGAGGGGTAGTTTTTTGCTGTGTTGCTGGTGGTTCTGCTTTTGCCTTGTTTCGCGTGAATCGCAGCGCGCAAGCAAATCCAAAGCCAAAGCCAAAGCCAAAGCTTCCCCTCATCCCAACCCTTCTCCCGCAGGCGGGAGAAGGGCTAAAGCAACGGCGAAAGCCAGAGCACGGGCAAAAGCCAGAGCAACAGCCAAAGGCCAAAGCCAAAGCCAAAGCCAAAGCCAAAGCCAAAGCCAAAGCCAAAGCCAAAGCCAAAGCCTCCGTCCCTGACCCGTCCGGCCCGAAGGCATCGCCTTCGGTGGTTGATCAGACCGCGTGCATGTGACGTGCAGCCAATCGTTCTTCTCCCCTTGCGCATCGTGCAGGGGAGAGGGGCTACATCACGCGCGTGCCAGCTTGCGCAGGCGCCTGCGCTCCTTGCTGCGGGCGCGCCAGTTGCGCCAGTGCTGCTGCAGGCAGGAGAAGATCACGTACAAGGCCGGGGTGCTGAGCAACGTCAGGCTCTGCGAGATCAACAGGCCGCCGATCATCGCGATGCCCAGTGGCCGGCGCAGCTCCGAACCTTCGCCAAGGCCGATCGCCAGCGGCAGTGCCGCCAGGATGGCAACCATCGTCGTCATCATGATCGGGCGGAAACGCACGATGCTGGCTTCGCGCACAGCATCAGCCGGTGATTTGCCATGCACGCGCTGCGCGACCAGGGCGAAGTCGATCATCATGATCGCGTTCTTCTTGACGATGCCGATCAGCAATACCAGGGCGATCATCGAGATGATCGACAGGTCGGTGTTGGTGATCCACAAGGCCAGCAGTGCGCCCATGCCTGCAGCAGGCAGGGTGGACAGGATGGTCACCGGATGCACCAGGCTCTCGTACAGCATGCCCAGCACGATGTAGACCGTGGCGATGGCGGCGATGATCAGCATCAGCATCGCGGTCGGGTCCATCGCCTGGCGGAAACCGCCGGGTGCGGCCTGGCGGATGTCACCCGGCATGCGCAGGCCGTCGATCACGGACTTGACGATGGCATCGCCCTCACCGCTGCTCACACCCGGTGCCAGGTTGTAGCTCAGGTCCATCACCGTGTACTGGTTCTGGTGGGTCACCTGCGATGGCGCCAGCCCCGGCTCCTGGTGGGCCAGTGCGGTCAGCGGAATCATCTGCCCGCTCTTGGAGGCAACGTACAGATCCTCGATCGCGGCCGGGCTGCCGGTCTGGCTGGGCAGCGCGTTGACCACCACACCGTACTGGTTGAGGTCGGCGTAGATGGTGGAGATCTGGCGCTGGCCGAAGGCGCCGTACAGCGCACCGTCGATGGCGCCGATGGTCACACCCAAGCGCGAGGCCTTGTCGCGGTCGATGACGATCTTCTGCATCAGCCCGCCCTTGTCCACGTCCGAGCCGACATCACGCAGCTGCGGATGCTGCTTCAGCGCGGCCACCACCTTGGGCAGCCATTCGGCCAGCTGCTCGGCATCGTTGCCCTGCAGGGTCACGCGGTTCTGCGCGCCTTGCGAGCCGCCACCGCCGCCATCGGACGGCAGGTCCTGGATGGCCCGCAGGCGGACGTCCAAGTCCGGGAACTGCGCGGCCTTGGCGCTGAGCCGGGTCACCACCACGTTGGTGGGTTCGCGGCGGCCTTCTTTCTCGGTCAGCAGCTCGATGTTGAACTGGGCACTGCTGCCCTGGCGGCTGGAACCCAGTCGCGAGCCCACCATCTTCACCGCCGGGTCGGCCAGGAACATGTCGCTGAGCCGGCGTTGGCGCTCGCTCATTTCCTGGAACGAGACCGTCGCGCTGGAACTGGCTCGGCCCCAGATCAGGCCGGTGTCCTGCTCGGGGAACTGGCCCTTGCTGACCGAACCGGCCAGGTAGAAGGTAGCCACGATCAACAGCAACGGCGTCAACGACAACAGCAAGGCGTGGCGCAGCGAGAAATCCAGCGCAACCGTATAGATCCTGAGCATGCCCTCATGCATGCGGTCGAGCATGCGGTTGAGGCGGGTGTCGCGTGCACCTTCAGCATGCGGGTGCAGGAAGCGCGCGCACAGCGCCGGGGTCAGGGTCAGCGAGACCACTGCCGACACCAGGATCGCCGACACCAGGGTGAGGGTGAACTCACGGAAGAACGCGCCGATCATGCCCTGGGCGAAGATGATCGGCAGGAATACCGCAATCAGCGAGGCGGTGATCGAGATGATGGTGAAGCCAATCTCGCGTGCGCCCGCCATTGCGGCTTCGCGCCGTGGCATGCCCTCATCGAGATGGCGCATGACGTTCTCGATCACCACGATGGCATCGTCGACGACGAAACCAATGGCGATCACCAGCGCGAGCAGAGTCAGGTTGTTGAGGGTGAAGCCCAGCGTATACATGACCAGCGCGGCACCGGCCAGAGACAACGGTACGGTCACTGCGGCAATCAAGGTCGGCGCCAACCGGCGCAGGAACAGCGCCATGGTCAGGATCACCATCAGCAGGCTGATCATCAAGGTGATCTGCACTTCGGCCAGCGAGGCGCGGATGGTCGGGGTGCGGTCGAAGTACGGGGTCAGCGTGGTGCCGGCATCCAGATAGCCGGTGAGCGAGGGGATGGCAGCCTTGACCCGGTCGACCGTGGCGACCAGGTTGTCGCCACTGCGCAGGTAGACATACATCAGCACGCCGCGCTTGCCGTTGAACCAGGCCGCTTGGTAGGCGTCCTGCTGGCCGTCGTAGACCGTGGCCACATCCTTGAGCCGCACCACCGCACCGTCGTGGGTGGAAATGGCGACGTTGGCGAAGTCCGAGGCCTTGCGGATCTGGTCGTTGAGGATGATCGCGGTCTGGCTGGTGCCATCGCTCAGGAATCCCAGCGGTGAGGCCACGTTGGCCGCGCGCATGGCATTGCGCAGGTCATCCGGGCTCAGGCCCAGCGCGCTCATCGCACGCAGGTTGAGGTCCACGCGCACGGCCGGGGTGGAGGCACCGGCGATATCCACCTGCGATACGCCGGGCAACTGCCGCAGCCGCTGCGCCAGCAGCGAGTCGGCGGTGTTGTACAGCTCAGCCACCGACTGCGTGTCCGAGGTCAGCGCCAGCGCGATCACCGGATCATCGTTGGGGTTGGCCTTCTGGTAGGTGGGCGTGTTGATGCCCGCCGGCAGGTCGGCCATGGCCGCGTTGATCGCGGCCTGCACGTCCTGTGCGGCCGAGTCGATGTTGCGGCTGGTGTTGAACATCAGGAACACCATGCTGCGGCCATCACTGCTGCTCGAACGCATGGTGTCGATGCCCGGCACCTGGCCGAGGTGGCGTTCCAGCGGTGCAGTCACCGTCGCCGCCATGGTGTTGGCGTCGGCACCGGTGTTGGAGGCCTGCACGAAGATCACCGGGATCGACAGGTTGGGCAGGGCCGCAACGCCCAGCCGCAGGTAGCAGACCATGCCGGCGAAAAACAGGCCGATGGCCAGCAGGGTGATGCCGATCGGGCGTGTGATGAAAGGCGCGGAGATATTCATCCGCGCTTACCGTGCGGCCTGCAGGCGGGCGGCGGCGCGTTGTTCGCGGCGCTTGGCGGCCCACTCGGACAGACGTTCGAAGTACAGGTAGATCACCGGCGTGGTGTACAGCGTGACCAGCTGCGACAGCAGCAGGCCGCCGACGATGGCCACACCCAGCGGACGCCGCAGTTCCGAACCGATGCCGGTGCCCAAGGCCAGCGGCAGCGCGCCGAGCATGGCCGCGGCGGTGGTCATCATGATCGGCCGGAAACGCAGCAGGCAGGCACGGCGGATGGCGTCATGCGCATTGGCACCGGCGCGCTGCGCGTCCAAAGCGAAGTCGATCATCATGATCGCGTTCTTCTTGACGATGCCGATCAGCAGCACGATGCCGACGATGCCGTCCACCGACAGGCTCATGCCGCACAGGTACAGCGCCAGCAGCGCACCCACGCCGGCCGGCGGCAGGGTGGAGATGATGGTCAGTGGATGGATCCAGCTTTCGTACAGCACGCCGAGCACGATGTAGATCACCGCGATGGCCGCCAACAGCAGCAGGATCACATCGGTCTGGCTGCTGGAGAACTCGGCGGCGGTGCCGACGAACTGCGCCTGCATCTGTTGCGGCAGTTCCAGTTCGGCCACTGCCTTGTTGATCGCATCCACGCCTTCGGACAGGGAATAACCCGGTGCCAGGTTGAACGAGATGGTCGCCGATGGCAGCTGTTGCTGATGGCTGACGATCAGCGGCGCGGTGCCGGGCGTGGCGCTGGCAATGGCCGACAGCGGAATGCTGCCGCCCGCGCCCAGGGCGATGCCGGTGTTGGCGCTGCCGATGCCGGTAGCGGTGGACGAGTTGCTCGATGTCACCTGGCCCAGCGTGGTCGCATTGCTGCCACTGAGCGTGCCGCTGCCATTGCTGCCGATCGCCAGCTGGTTCATCAGCGCATCGCTGTTGCGGAACTCCGGCGCCACTTCCAGCACCACGCGGTATTGGTTGAGCTGGGTGAAGATGGTCGAGATCTGGCGCTGGCCGTAGGCGTCGTAGAGCGTGTCGTCGATGGTCTGCATCGGCACGCCGTAGCGGCTGGCCTTGTCGCGGTCCACTTCCACATGCAGGGCGCGGCCGTGGTTGGCCAGGTTGTTGTCGACGTCGGCCAGCTCGGGCAGGCGCCGCAGTGCATCGGTGACGCGCTCGGTCTGGGCGGCCAGCTCGGTGCTGTCCATGTCCGACAGCGAGAACTGGTAGGCGGTGGCGGCCACGCGCGTGTCCAGGGTCACGTCCTGCACCGGCTTCAGGTACAGGGCGACACCGGGCACATGCGCGGCGGCGGCCTGCAGGCGCGGCAGGATCACATCCAGTCCATCACGATCGCCGCGGTCCTTGAGCACGATGCTCAGCTGGCCCTGGTTGAGCGTGGGGTTCATGCTGCCGGCGCCGATATAGGCGGCCACACCGGTGACCGCTTCATCGCTCTGCAATGCGGCGGCAACGGCCTGGGTGCGCTGCTGCATCTGCTCGAAGGCGACGTTCTGGTCGGCGATCACCACGCCGGTGACCATGCCGGTGTCCTGGTCGGGCAGCAGGCCCTTGGGGATCACCATGTACAGCAGCACGGTCAGCGCAACCGAGGCCAGCGCGATCGTCAGCGTCAGCGGCTGGTGGCGCAGCACCCAGTCCAGGGTACGCTCGTAGACGCCGACCAGGCGCGACCATGCGGTGACCTTGCCGTCTGCGGCGGCCCGCTCATGCGCGTCGTCGCCTTCGGGCAGCGCGTCCGGCTTGAGCAGGTAGGCGCACATCATCGGCGTCAGCGTCAGCGAGATCAGCATCGAGATCGATACGGCGATGGTCAACACCCAGGCGAACTCGTGGAACAGGCGGCCGGTGACGCCGGGCATCAGGATCAGCGGCAGGAACACCGCGATCAAGGACACCGTCAGCGACAGCACGGTGAAGCCGATTTCGCGCGAACCGATCTCGGCCGCCTCCGGGCCGTCCTTGCCCTTCTCGATATAGCGCACGATGTTCTCGATCATCACGATCGCATCGTCGACCACGAAGCCGGTGGCCACGGTCAGCGCCATCAGCGACAGGTTGTCCAGCGACATGCCGGCAAAGGCCATCACCCCGAACGTACCCAGCAGCGACAGCGGCACCGCCACCGACGGGATCACCGTCGCCCACAGCCGGCGCAGGAACACGAAGATCACCGCTACCACCAGGCAGATGGTGAGGATCAGGGTGAACTGCACGTCGTGCACCGAGGCGCGGATGGTGACGGTGCGGTCGGAGAACACATCCAGCGTTACGTCGGCCGGCAGCATGCCCTGCAGGTTGGGCAGGATCTGGCGGATGTTCTCCACCGTCTTGACGATGTTGGCGCCGGGCTGGCGGCGTACTTCCAGCAGCACCGCCGGCTTGCCATCGGCCCATGCGGCAAGCTGGTCGTTCTCCACGCCGTCGACCACCTGGGCCACGTCGCGCAGCCGTACCGGTGCGCCGTTCTGGTAGCGGATGATGATGTCGTTGTAGTCGGACGCGTCGCTGAGCTGGTCGTTGGTGGACAGCGTGTAGCTCTGCGTCTTGCCGTTGAGCGAGCCCTTGGGCGCATTGACGTTGGCCTGGGTCAGCGCGCTGCGCAGGTCTTCCAGGGTCATGCCCATGTTGGCCAGCTGGGCCGGGTTGACCTGGATGCGTACCGCCGGCCGCACGTTGCCTGCAATGGACACCAGGCCGACACCGTCGGTCTGCGACAGGCGCTGGGCCAGGATCGAATCGGCCAGATCGTTGACCTCACGCAGGGGGCGCGTGTCCGAGGCCAGCTTCAGGGTCAGGATCGGCGCATCGGCCGGGTTCACCCGGTTGTAGACCGGCTGGTAAGGCAGCGAGCTGGGCAGGGTGGCCTGGCGGATCGCCGCCTGCACGTCCTGCGCGGCGGTATCCAGGTCGCGTTCCATCGAGAACTGCAGCACGATGCTGGACAGACCGGCCGAGGAATCGGAGGTCATCATGTCCAGCCCGGAAATCTGCCCCAGCTGCCGCTCCAGCGGCGTGGTCACCAGCGAGGCCATGGTCTGCGCGCTGGCACCCGGGTACTGGGTGGTCACCACGAGGCTGGGCGCTTCGATCTCGGGCAGGGCCGCAACCGGCAGGCGCTGGTAACCGAGAATGCCCAGCAGCATCAGCCCGATCATCAGCAGGGAGGTGGCGATCGGGCGCCGGATGAAAATAGTCGAAAAGCCCACGGTCGATTCCTGGTGCGGGGGAGGGGAGGCGGGTGCCGGCCTGCGCCTCAGCGCGGCGGGCCACCCCGTCCACCACGGTTGCCCTTCTGGCTGGCCGCCTTGAGCTGTTCTTCAGTCGGTGCCGGCGGTGCCTGGCCCGGTGCCAGTGCGTTGACCTTGCTGCCTTCCTTCAAACGGAACTGGCCTTCGGTGACCACCTTGTCGCCGGCCTGCAGACCCTTGCTGATCACCACGTGGCTGTCGTCGACCTGGCCACCCTGCACCACATCGCGCAGGGTGACGGTGTTGTCGGGCTTGATCAGATAGACGAAATCGCCGGTGCTGCTGCGCTGCACCGCTTCGGCCGGCACCACCACCGCGCCGGGCAGCTCGTTGAGCTTCATCTGCACGTTGACGAACTGGCCCGGCCACAACGCATCGTTGGCATTGGGGAACTGCGCGCGCAGGCGGAAGGTGCCGCTGTTGCTGCTGATCTGGTTGTCCACCACCTGCAACACGCCGTCGGCATTGATCACGCTGCCACCGGTGCGGTCCAGCGTGGAGGTCTGCAGCGGGCCTGCGGCCTGCGCACTGCGCACCGCATCGAGCTGCTGCTCGGGCAGGTTGAACATCACGTAGACCGGCTGCAGCTGGGTAATGGTGACGATCGCGCTGCCGGCGCTGACCACATTGCCCGGGTCGACCGCGCGGATGCCGGCAATGCCGTTGATCGGAGAGGTGATGCGGGTGTAGTCCAGCTGCACCTTGGCCTGCGCGGCCGAGGCCTGCGAGGCAGCCACCGCCGCCTGGTACTGGGCAACCTGGTTGCGCAGCGTGGTCAGGTCGGTCTGCGCCACGAACTGGCGGTATTCCGGCGCGTTGGAGCGCGCGTAGTTGGATTGGGCAGTAGCCAGCAGTGCCTCGTTCTGGCGCTTGCTGGCGATGGCCTGGTCGTACTGGGCCTGGAAGGTGCGCGGGTCGATCTGTGCCAGCAGCTCACCCTTCTTGACCGCCTGGCCTTCGCGGAAGTTGACGCTCAGCAGCTCACCGCCGACCTGCGGACTGACGGTGACGGTATTGAATGCGGTCACCGTACCCTGCGCGGTGAGATAGACCGGCACGTCCTTCTTCTCGGCGGTGACTGCGGTGACCGGCACCGGATCCCGCTCCTGGTTGCCCTTGCCGCCCTGGCCCATGCTGGCTGCCGTACCGCCGGCCTTCTGCTTGCCGCCCCCCATCACCCGATAGCCGATACCGGCCACCAGCAGCACTGCAATGACCAGCAGTACGATCTTCCAGAAACGCGACATGCGAAAACTCCTGAGGAACCGATAGGGGGAAACGTTCAAGGCGCAGAGGATACCCCCGCGCATGTGCGCATGGAGGCATGACCGATGGGCCACGCTTACAGACCCCTGCAGGTGATGAACGTTCCATTGCAGGATTGGTTGACCTGATCGCGCAACGCGCCATGTAGTGCCGAGCCATGCTCGGCAAGGGGCACTACCGGTAGCGCATCAACCTGCGCGAACGTTGTAGGAGCGGCGTCAGCTGCGGAGCCGGCACAATCAGAACCGTAGTTGGCCTGTGATCTGACGGACATTGAGCTTGGCGGCTGACGCCGCTCCTACATGCCGATGGGTTGTGGGGTAAGCCTTTGCCGAGCATGGCTCGGCACTACAGGAGTTTGCCTCGCGCGCCTGTGGGAGCGGCGTCAGCCGCGAAGCCGGCCATGTGGAAATCGCTGATCAAGCCACAACCCGACGAAACCCCAGCTTCGCAATTGACGTTGTTCTTACCTCTGGCTCATCGCAGGCAAGCCCCTGCCGAGCAGGGTTCGGTACCCCAGGACATCGCGCAACACCATGTTTGCTTGGGGTGGCCAGGCAGCGTGGCTGTGCCTTGCCGGCGGGCGGCGGCACAGCGGGCCACTGTACCTGCCTTCTGCCGGTTCGCTGTCGGCGGGTGCTTGGCCCATGATTGCCCTACATTCACCCTGTCCCCGTCTGGAAGGAGAGCTGTCGATGGCCCGCAAGACCGTGTTGCTGTCCGCTTTGCTGTGTGCCCTGTCCCCGTTGGCACAGGCCCAGGACGCCGCGCAGCGGCCGGAGGTGGCCGCCGCCGCCAATCGCCTGCAGCAGCAGGTGGTGGATTGGCGCCGCGACTTCCACGCCCATCCGGAACTCTCCAACCGTGAGGAACGCACCGGCGCCAAGGTGGCCGAGCGCCTGCGCGCGATGGGCCTGACGCCGAAGACCGGGGTGGCCGGGCACGGCGTGGTCGCCATCATCAAGGGCGGCCTGCCTGGCCCGAAGATCGCCTTGCGTGCGGATATGGACGCGCTGCCGGTCACCGAGCAGACCGGCCTGCCATTCGCCTCCAAGGCCACCTCCCAGTACCGCGGCGAGCAGGTCGGGGTGATGCACGCCTGCGGCCATGACGCCCATACCGCCACCCTGCTCGGCGTGGCCGATGCCCTGATGGCCATGCGCGCCACGCTGCCGGGCGAAGTGATGCTGATCTTCCAGCCGGCCGAGGAGGGCGCGCCGCCGCCGGAACAGGGCGGCGCCGACCTGATGCTCAAGGAAGGCCTGTTCAAGGACTTCAAGCCGGAAGCGGTATTCGGCCTGCATGTGTTCTCCAGCGTGCAGGCAGGGCAGATAGCCGTACGCGGTGGCCCGCTGATGGCCGCGTCCGACCGCTTCGGCATCACCGTCAACGGCCGCCAGACCCACGGCTCGGCCCCCTGGAACGGGGTTGACCCGATCGTCGCCGCGTCCGACCTGATCGGCACCGCACAGACCATCGTCAGCCGCCGCGTCAATCTGTCCAAGCAGCCGGCGGTGCTCACCTTCGGCGCCATCAAGGGCGGCATCCGCTACAACATCATTCCCGATTCGGTGGAAATGGTCGGCACCATCCGCACCTTCGATGCGGACATGCGCAAGCAGATCTTCGCCGACCTGCGCAACGTCGCCGAACATACTGCTGCCGCGCACGGCGCCACCGCGGTCACCGACATCTACGAGCAGGAAGGCAATCCGGCCACGGTCAACGACCCGGCACTGACCGCACGCATGCTGCCCAGCCTGCAGGCGGTGGTCGGCAAGGCCAATGTCTATGAGCCGCCGCTGCAGATGGGGTCGGAGGATTTCTCCCTGTATGCCCAGCAGGTGCCGTCGATGTTCTTCTTTGTCGGCTCCACCGGTGCCGGTATCGACCCGGCCACCGCGCCCAGCAACCACTCGCCCAAGTTCCTGCTCGACGAGAAGGCACTGGACGTGGGCATGCGCGCGCTGTTGCAGGTCTCGCTGGATTATCTGCACGGTGGCAAGGCGGGTTGAGTCCGGGTAGTGTCGGGGTTTACCTACAAGGAAGAAGGAGCACCATGACAGCCAGCCTGGCCATGTTGCTGCAGTCGCAGCTCGACCCCGCGCTCACCGCCGAAGCCCTGCTTGCGCAGCTGCGCAGCGATTGGCCAGAGTTGGACCAATCGCTGCTGCGGCTGGGCGAAGTTCCGTCCGAAGGCGACGATGATCAGGAGGCCGGCACCGACGATTCGCCGATGCAATGCCTGGAATACGGCGACCACCTGATCGCACTGATGCCCATCCCGGTGCAGATCGGCGATGACATCGCGCAGATCTGCGCGCACAGCCGGCTGTGGCCGGACGCCACACCGGCGCCGGCGGAGTACGCCGCGCACACCATCGTCACCGTGATGCGCTTCGGTGACGACGGGCAGGAACCCAACCTGATCGCCCAGGCCGCATTGCTCAGCCGCGTGCTGGCCTCGGCCATCGCGCTTTCCGACAGCATCCAGGCGGTGTACTTCGGCAGCGCCAACCACGTGGTGCTGCCGGGCCTGTTCCGCGAGCTGACCCAGGCCACCCTGCCCGAACCGATGCCGCTTGCCTGGGTGGCGATCAACGTCGGCGCGCGCCCGGATGGGGTGATGACCGGGCATACCCGCGGCATGGACATGCTGGGCTTGATGGACATCGAGATTGCCCAGACCCGGGACAATGCCGAAGAGGTGTTCAGCCGGCTCAGCGGCATCGTTGATTACCTGATCGAGAACGGCATGGTCATCAGCGATGGCGACACCCTGGGCGCCACCGAAGAGGAGCGCATCCGGGTGGTCTACGGCCCCTCGGCGCTGGACCCGGAGCGGCAGGTGATGCGGTTGCAGAACGAGCCGATAGCGCCGGCCAAACCGGGCAAATCGTGGTGGGCGCGGCTGCTGAACTGAAGCTGCGCGCGGCGCCGTGTGTGCCACGGAAAAGTGCATCGGTATATCCGACGCTCAAGATGGCGCAATTACACTACGCCGATGAACACCCCCGAAAATTCCAGCCTCGGTCGCGAGGTCGACTATCCCCGTCATTACGACGCCAGTCTGCTGTTCCCGATCCCGCGCGCGGCCGCCCGCGCCGAGATCGGCCTGGGCGATGTACTGCCCTTCGTCGGCGAGGACCGCTGGCATATCTACGAGCTGGGCTGGCTGGATGCGCGCGGCAAGCCCTGCGTGGACACCGCCACCCTGTACGTGCCGGCGACCTCGCCGAACCTGATCGAATCCAAGTCGCTCAAGCTGTACCTGAATTCACTCAACGGGGCACGCTTCAACCGCGCCGAAGCGGTGCGTGAGCGTATTGCCACCGATCTTTCGGTCTGTGCCGGTGCTGATGTACGGGTCGAGTTCGGGCTGCCGCCGGTCGCGCAGGCAGCGGGTGAGAGCATTGACCATCTGGATGTCGCCATCGACAGCTATGGCCCGCCCAATGCCGCCCTGCTGCTGGCCGACAACCGCGCCGTGGTCGAGGAGACCCTGGTCTCGGCCCTGCTCAAGTCCAATTGCCCGGTCACCGGCCAGCCGGACTGGGCCAGCGTCAGCGTCCGCTACCAGGGCCCGCGCATCGACCGTGCAGGTTTGCTGCGTTACCTGGTCAGCTACCGCGATCATGCCGAGTTCCACGAACAGTGCGTGGAGCGGATTTTCCTGGAGCTGAGCCAGCGCTGCCAGCCGACCGCGCTGGAGGTGGAGGCACGCTATACCCGCCGTGGCGGGCTGGACATCAACCCGCGCCGGGCCACCCCTGGTTTGGTCGCCAGCGCCCCGATCCGGGATGCCCGTCAATAAACGTTCAGCTGCCTACGCCGGTTTTTACGTTGGCGCGATGAAACCTTAACAGGCGTCGTGCAATCGTTGCCTCCAGACAGTCACGGAGGAGCTACCTGGATGAGCAGTACTGAAAAGAAAGCCGACTTTTCCGATGTCACCGGCACCGTCAAAAGCACAGAAGAAGTGGTGCAGAAGGCGGATTTTTCCGATGTCAGCGCAACGGTGACCAGCAGCGAAGAGATCGTCGGGGAGCAGCAGTACACCGTGCAGAGTGGTGACAACCTCTCCAAGATCGCCAAGAACCTGTTGGGCGATGGCAATGCGTGGAAGCGCATCTACGACGCCAACCGCGACATCCTGGACGACCCGGACAAGATCCGGCCCGGGCAGACGCTGAAGATTCCGGCGCGTCAGGGCTGATCCCTGCGCTGTTCGTTGCACCCCTTACAAACCAGATTCGGAGCAATTCATGAAGAAGACTTCGCTTAGCAGTGCCCTGATGATCGCTGTGGTCGGTGCCGTTGCACTGGTTGGCTGCAAGAAGAAAGAAGAAGCCGCGCCGACCCCGCCGCCGGCAGCAAGCGCCCCGGCTCCGATGGTTGAATCGGCGCCTGCCGCACCGGTGCTGGCGGTTACCGCAGTGACGGTGGGTAACACTGCCGCAGCCGACATGTCGGTGGCGCCGGTGGCCGTACTGGCCGCCAAGGACAAGATCATCGTGTCGGTCAAGACCAGTGGCACCGCCAGCAATGTGCCGGTGGCTGCCAAGTTGACCTATCAGGACGGCCAGGTGGCCGGTGAGCAGAGCGCCACGCTCAATGCCACCGACACTGGCACCACCAACATCGAATTCACCAAGGCAACGCCGTGGCCGGCTGGCAAGTACACCGCCGACGTCACCGTTGATGGCAAGGCTGCCGGCATGCAGCAGCAGTTCGAGGTGAAGTGAGCAAGGCGTAAGCCGGCGCAACTCTCTCCCGCCGGTGACACGCATGGGCGCAGCCGCCAGGCTGCGCCTTTTTTTATGCAGGTTTTTTTCACCGGGCATTCGTGTCGCCAGGAATCCGGGGCCAGACCCAAAGCAGCGGATTTTTCTTGTTGTGGGAGCGGCGTAAGCCGCGAAGCAGGTACACCATCAGATGACCGGGTTTGAGAACGCTAGCTTCGCGGCTTACGCCGCTCCCACAAGCGCCGCTCGTACCGATAATCAGCAGTGACCGTAGCCCGGGTAAGCGCAGCGCACCCGGGACCTCGGTAACCGATGCAATCGCTGATTGCATGCCGAAAGCCCCGGGTGCGCTGCGCTTACCCGGGCTACCTTGGGTTTGAGATGAGGCGTCGATCTTCATCCACTCCAAAGATCAGCTCCGGCTTGGCGTGCGCCAGATACTGCCGCGAGATTGCTTACGCCGGCCAGCACCGTTCTGCGCACTGTCCAACGGGCTTTGGTGACAGGGGCAACGGTTGCAGCTGAGACCAGCGTGCGCTGCCAAGGCGCGATCCAAGACAGCACAAGGGCTGCGCGCATTTGCCGTGGCGGGTTGCCCGGTTGACCCTACTTCTGCGTATGGTTTTTTTTGCCCGTACCGGCTGAAAACGCGACAATGCGAGGGTTTCCTCATCCGGCAGCCGGATAGGGACTGCGCGCCGGCCCACTGGATGGCCATGCGCCTGCCCGAGCGCCGCTGCCATTCCACGCTCCGCATCCGTCAGCAAGAGAGTTTGTGCCCCCATGTCGAATACGCCGAAGATCATCTACACGCTCACCGACGAAGCTCCGTTCCTGGCCACGCAGTCGCTGCTGCCGATCGTCGATGCCTTTACCGCGACCGCCGGCATTGCCGTCGAAACCCGCGATATTTCCCTGTCCGGCCGCATCCTGTCGCAGTTCCCTGATTTCCTGAAGGACGACCAGAAGGTCAGCGACGACCTGGCCGAACTGGGCGCATTGGCGACCACGCCGGAAGCCAACATCATCAAGCTGCCGAACGTCTCGGCCTCGGTGCCGCAGCTCAAGGCCGCGATCAAGGAACTGCAGGACCAGGGTTTCATCCTGCCGAACTACCCGGACGCGCCGACCGACGACGTGTCGCGCGACATCCAGGCGCGCTACGACCGGATCAAGGGCAGCGCGGTCAACCCGGTGCTGCGCGAAGGCAATTCCGATCGCCGCGCACCGCTGTCGGTCAAGAATTACGCACGCAAGCATCCGCACCGCATGGGCGCCTGGTCTGCCGATTCCAAGTCGCACGTCGCGCATATGGACGGCGGTGATTTCTATGGCAGCGAGAAGTCGGCCACGCTGGCCAATGCCGGCAGCCTGAAGATCGAGCTGGTACAGAACGATGGCAACACCGTCGTGCTGAAGGCAAAGACCGCGGTCAAGGCTGGCGAGATCGTCGACGCCGCGGTGATGAACCGCAAGGCGCTGGCCGCCTTCGTCGACGCGCAGATTGCCGATGCCAAGCGCCAGGGCGTGCTGTTCTCGCTGCATCTGAAGGCGACCATGATGAAGGTCTCCGACCCGATCATGTTCGGTGTCGTCGTCGATGAGTTCTACAAGGACGTGCTCGCCAAGCACGCCGCCAGCCTCAAGCAGATCGGCTTTGATGCCAACAACGGCATCGGCGACCTGTACGCGCGCCTGCCGCAGCTGCCCGCAGCCGAGCAGGAAGCGATCAAGGCCGACATCGCCGCCGAGTACGCCAAGCGCCCGGCCGTGGCGATGGTCAATTCGGACAAGGGCATCACCAATCTGCATGTGCCGTCGGACGTGATCGTCGACGCCTCGATGCCGGCGATGATCCGCGACTCCGGCAAGATGTGGAACGCCGAAGGCAAGCTGCAGGACACCAAGGCAGTGATCCCTGACCGCTGCTACGCCGGCGTGTACCAGGCGGTGATCGAGGACTGTAAGGCACACGGTGCGTTCGATCCGTCCACCATGGGCTCGGTGCCGAACGTCGGCCTGATGGCGCAGAAGGCCGAGGAATACGGCTCGCACGACAAGACCTTCCAGATCGCCGCCGATGGCGTGGTCAAGGTGACCGACGACGCCGGCAAGGTGGTGTTCGAGCATGCGGTGGAAGCCGGTGACATCTGGCGCATGTGCCAGACCAAGGACGCGCCGATCCAGGATTGGGTGAAGCTCGCCGTCAGCCGTGCACGCCTGAGCAACACCCCGGCGCTGTTCTGGCTGGACGCCAAGCGCGCCCACGATGCCCAGGTGATCGCCAAGGTCGAAACCTACCTGAAGGACCACGACACCAGCGGTCTGGATATCCGCATCCTGTCGCCGGAAGAAGCCACCGCCGTTTCGCTGGAGCGCATCCGCAAGGGCCAGGACACCATTTCGGTGACCGGCAACGTGCTGCGTGACTACCTCACCGACCTGTTCCCGATCCTGGAACTGGGCACCAGCGCCAAGATGCTGTCGATCGTGCCGCTGATGGCCGGCGGTGGCCTGTTCGAGACCGGCGCCGGTGGTTCGGCACCCAAGCACGTGCAGCAGTTTGTCGAAGAGGACTACCTGCGCTGGGATTCGCTGGGCGAGTTCCTTGCCCTGGCTGCGGCGCTGGAGCACCTCGGCCAGCGTTACGACAACAAGGGTGCGGCCGTGCTGGCCAATGCGCTTGATGCCGCCAACGGCAAGTTCCTGGACAACGACAAGTCGCCTTCGCGCAAGCTGGGTGGCATCGACAACCGCGGCAGCCATTTCTACCTGGCCATGTACTGGGCGCAGGCGCTGGCCGAGCAGAACGACGACGCCGGCCTGAAGGCCAGGTTCGCCCCGCTGGCCGACGCACTGACCAGCAACGAGCAGAAGATCGTCGACGAACTGGCCGCGGTGCAGGGCAAGCCGGTCGACATCGGTGGCTACTACCGCCCGGACCTGGCCAAGGCCGGCGCGGCGATGCGCCCGAGCGCCACGCTCAATGCCGCCATCGCCAGCCTCAAGGCCTGAGCCCGTAAGAGTGGCGGCGGCATGTTGCCGCCGTCGCTGCACATCGAAAGCCTGCACCCGTCATGGAGGCAGGCTTTCTTGTTTTTGCGTGACGGGGGTGTGTAGCTACGACCAAGGTCGGGGGCCTGCAGGAACGCCGAAAAATCGAAGTGTGGGTCCAATCACCCTTTCACATGCGGCTTCTGGCATAGCCTGATTCGACACGTAGGGAATCGCATGATGCGGGCGCGTCAAAAAGGGGAAGAGGGCATGACCAGGGTGCTGGTAGTGGGCTCGGATACCCGAGAGGAGCAGACGCTCCTTGGGCGACTCAGGGAAATTGCAGGATTGCCGCCGGAAGCATTGCAGCGTTGTGTTGATCTGGACCAGTGCGACTTGTTGTTGGTACGCGATACACCGGCACTGCGCAGTGCCGCACAACATATGGCCAGCAAGCGGCCGGCAATGCGGCTGTGGCTGCATGACGATGCCGGCGCCGTGCACGATGGCCGCGGCAATGGTGTGCTGCACCTGGACCAGGCGCAGATCCAACGCGCGCTGGCCCCGCCAGCAGCACAGGCCGAGGCGTCCACCGATGGTTTGTATCTTGCCTGCGGGGCCAAACAGGTCACCCGTCTGCTGCGCCGTCGGCTACAGGAAAAACAGGGGCGCGCGATGCTGTCCCTGCAGGGGCAGCCGCAGCTGCTGATTGATTTTGAGCACGACCAGATGGTGCCGCTCTACCAGCACCCGGCAGACGGGCCAACGCTGGCGCAGCAGCTGGGCGACGTGTTCGAGCTGTTGGCCTTGCAGGAGTTGTCGCCGGCACGCTTCGAGGCCCTTGCCGACAAACTGTCGCGGCAACCCTTGCGGCCGCTGCTGTGGCAGATGGCGCAGTTTGGCGACAACTGGACCGATTTCGATCGCCGCCTGCAGCAGCACGCGCAGGTGCGCCTGCTGCGTTGGCCGGACTTCCGCGTGCTTGCGCACCAGCACGATGGGTTCCGGCTGTGCTCGCTGCTGCTGAAGAAACCCTGCAGCCTAGTGGAATGCACGCAGCTGCTGGAGGTGGATATCGACGCAACCCGCGCGTTCATGCGTTCGGCCTACCTGTGCGGCTATGCCGAAGCACAGGTGCCTCAGATTGCCGTGGCTGCGGCCACCGCACCGGCCAAAGCCAACGCCAGCACCCTGCTGGCACGGATGTGGCGCAGCGTTCGCCAACGCGCGGGTGCGCACGCATGATCGAGCACAAGGTAGTGATTCTGGGTGCCATGGGCGCGGGCAAATCCACCCTGGTGCGCGCGGTCGCCGGCGGCACTGTCATCGATACGGACGTGATCAATACCGACACCAGCTCCGCCAAGCTGGCCACCACGGTGGCGATGGACTATGCCGACGTGAATCTTCCCAACGGCGACCGCCTGCGCCTGTATGGCACGCCGGGGCAGGAGCGTTTCTCCTTCATCTGGCCGGTACTGCTGCAGGGCGCACGCGGTGTGGTGATCCTGGCCGATGCATCCAGCCCGGATGTGGCGCAGGAAATGGAACGTTACCTGCTGGCGCTGCGCGAACATGCCGCGCAGGTGCCGGCGGTGATCGGTGTTTCCAAATTCGACCTGCGGCCGGATGTGGACCTGGATGCCTGCCTGCTGCAGGCCCAGAAAACCGCTGGCCGGCCACTGCCGCTGGTGCCGTTCGATGCCCGTTCGGAAGATGCGGTGATGCTGTTGATGGATGTATTGATGGGTGAGGTGGAGGCGGCTGCCCTGGTGGAAAATCATGTCTGAGGCAAAGGGGATGGCATTGTTGGAGGACTGGGAAGTCAAAGCGATCGACGTCAGGCTGCAGGAGTTCGCCGGCTCGGTCGATGGCGTGCGCGCTGCCGTGGTTGCCAGCGTTGACGGCTTTGTATTGGCACAGGCCGCAACCCATTCGTCCAGCGGCGAGCGTCTGGCGGCCATGACCAGTGCGATGCTGGCACTGGCATCGGCGGTGGGCCGCGAACTGGCGTTGGGCACGATGGATGTGCTGATGCTGGAGGCCAGCGAAGGCAAGGTATTGATGCAGTCCATCCCGCTGCCGCGGGGTTCGCTGTTGCTGATGGCCGCCTGCGGCCAGCGCAGCGTGATCGGACATGTGCTGTGGAGCGCGCGCGAATGCGGCCGCAAGATCCAGGCGGAATTATCGGCGGAGTGAGGGAAGGGCATAGGCTGTGGGTGGAGTTGCTGCGGCTGCAGCTGCGAAGGTAAAAGCGTAAGCAGAAGCATCCCTCCCCAACCCGTCCGGCCCGAAGGCTCGCGCTTCGGTCGTTCATCAGGTTGCGCGGCAGTGCCGCGCAAGCAGAACGTCTTCACCCCCTGCGCTGCGCGCAAAGGAAGGAGCTGTTTGCTGCGGTCGTTCGGATCGCAGCGCAGCCGCGTCTACCCCCTCCCTTGCGCGCAGCGCAGGGGAGGGTTGGGGAGGGGTGCCTTTTACGCGGAACCAAAAGCCCACCGTGCCGAACAGTCCTCAGTGGCGTATGGTCGATGCACATCCCCGGTGTCCTTTCGCATGCGCTTGCCCTGTATCCGCATTGAGCCAACACCCCGACCGCTGCAGGTGTTGCCGCAATGAACGCCGCCAGCAACGACAGCACGTTGGCCGTCCGCATCGCCAGCTGTATCGCGCAGGGCTTTGAGAACTACCACCGCGACTTCGCGCTGGTCAGCCGGCGCGCACGTGAGCGCTTCCAGCGCCGCGACTGGGCCGCGGCCAGGACCGATGCGGTGGAGCGCATCGAGCTGTACGACCGCTGCGTGGCCCAGTGTCGTACCCAGCTCGATCAACTGCTGCCCGGCAGTGCCGATGCAAGGCCGCTCTGGCAGCAGGTCAAGCAGCACTTCGCCGCGTTGATCGACGGCCGCATCGATGGCGAGCTGTACAAGACCTTCTACAACACGCTGACCCGGCGCCTGTTTGCCACCCACGGCGTGGACGATGGCATCGAGTTCATGGCGCTGGACATCGAACCCTCCGATGCCATCACCCATCCGGTCGCAAGGCATGTCTACGCCGTGTCCGAAGCACGTCCGGTCGAGGCGTTCTCGCGGCTGCTGGCGGACTATGCGTTCGAGCTGCCGTACCAGCATCAACTGCGCTGCGCAGCGGCCATCGCGGTGCGCCTGCAGGATGATCTTGCGCACTGGGGCCCGTACCCGGTACGCGCGATCGAACTGCTGCAGACCGTTTTTTACCGTGAGCGGCGCGCTTACCTGGTCGGACGCGTATTCGGGGAGCATCGCTTCTCGCCCTGCGTGATCGCCCTGGTCAATGATGGTGAAGGCATCCGCGTGGAAGCCGTGCTCAGCCGCCGCCGCGATGTCGCGCATCTGTTCGGCGTGTCGCGCAGTTACTTCCAGGCCGATCTGCCGACCGTGGCCGATGCGGTGGTGTTCCTGCGCAGCATCCTGCCGGGCAAGCCGGTGGATGAGATCTACACCGTGCTGGGCCGCGCCAAACAGGGCAAGACCGAACGCTACCGCACCTTCTTCAGCCACTTCCAGCAGCACGACAACGAGCAGCTGGTGCATGCCGATGGCACTGCGGGCATGGTGATGACGGTATTCACCCTGCCCAGCTACCCGCTGGTGTTCAAGTTGATACGCGACCGCTTTGCCTGGCCCAAGACCATGAGCCGGCAGGATGTGGAGGACAAGTACGCGCTGGTGTTCAACCTTGATCGCATTGGCCGCCTGCTGGACGCGCAACCGTACCGCTATCTGCGCTTCCCGCAGCAGCGCTTCGCGCCCGCCCTGCTGCAGGAACTGATCAGCCAGTGCAGCCAGAGCGTGCGCATTGATGGTGACGAAGTGGAGATTGCGCTGTGCTACGTGCAGCGGCGGTTCCGGCCGTTGAATCTCTATCTGCGCGAGCAGGGCGCCGAGGCCGCACGCGCGGCCGCGCTCGATTACGCTCAGGCCATCCGCGACATGGCTTGCAACAACATCTTCCCCGGCGACATGCTGCTGAAGAATTTCGGTGTGTCGCGGCATGGTCGCGCGGTGTTCTACGACTACGACGAACTGTGCCTGGTCACCGAGTGCAATTTCCGCCACTGGCCGCAGCCGCGCAGCGCCGAAGAGGCGATGGCAGCCGAACCGTGGTTCCACGTTGCACCCAACGATGTCTTTCCCGAACGCTTCGGTTTGTTCATGGGCCTGCCGCGCTCGTCACTGGACGTGGTCCAGGAAAAATTCGCCGAGCTGTTCGACCCGGCATGGTGGCAAGGGCTGCAGGCCGGTTTCCGTCAGGGGCTGTACCCGGATACACCGCCCTACCCACGCTCGCTGCGGCTGGCGTGAGAATGCCAAATGTAGTGCCGCGCCATGCTCGGCGGGAGCGGCACCGGTAAAGCCCCAGCCGAGCACGGCTCGGCTCTACAGGTGGGTGGGCGCTGTAGGAGCGGCGTAAGCCGCGAAGCTGGTACCTGCAGCAGGCGGCGAAGAGCCAACCCCTCCCCAACCCTCCCCTTGGCCTTCGGCCAAAGAAAGGGAGGGGCGAAGTGCCGAGCCATGCTCGGCAGGAGCGGCACCGGTAAATCCCCAGCCGAGCATGGCTCGGCTCCACAGGTGGGGCGGTGCCGTGGGAGCGGCGTCAGCCGCGAAGCTGGTGCTGCAGCAGGCGGCGAAGAGCCAACCCCTCCCCAACCCTCCCCTTGGCCTTCGGCCAAGGGGAGGGGGCGTAGTGCCGAGCCGTGCTCGGCAGAGGCGTCACCGGTAAAGCCAAATGTAGTGCCGAGCCATGCTCGGCAGGGCGTTGCCCGTAGAGCTGCAGCCGAGTCGGTCATGCCCCAGCCGAGCATGGCTCGGCTCCACAGATGGGGGCGTTGTGGAGCGGAGAAGGGAGCATCACTTGCCCGATCAACACCAAACAAAAACCCCGCTTGCGCGGGGTTTTTGTCTGCAGCCAACTCCAACCGGAATCAGCGCTTCATCGAACCGAAGAACTCGTCGTTGGACTTGGTGTTCTTCATCTTGTCCAACAGGAATTCCATCGCGGCGATTTCGTCCATCGGGTGCAGCAGCTTGCGCAGGATCCAGATCTTCTGCAGCAGCTCCGGCTCGATCAGCAGGTCTTCGCGGCGGGTGCCCGAACGGTTGATGTCGATGGCCGGGTAGACGCGCTTCTCGGTGATGCGACGGTTCAAATGCACTTCGCTGTTGCCGGTGCCCTTGAATTCTTCGTAGATCACTTCGTCCATCTTCGAGCCGGTTTCAACCAGCGCGGTGGCGATGATGGTCAGCGAGCCGCCTTCTTCAACATTACGCGCCGCACCGAAGAAACGCTTCGGACGGTGCAGGGCGTTGGCGTCCACACCACCAGTCAGGACCTTGCCGGAGCTCGGTACGACGTTGTTGTAGGCGCGGGCCAGGCGGGTGATCGAGTCCAGCAGGATCACCACGTCCTTCTTGTGCTCGACCAGGCGCTTGGCACGCTCGATCACCATTTCGGCAACCTGCACGTGGCGCGCGGCCGGCTCGTCGAAGGTAGAGGAGACCACTTCGCCGCGCACCGTGCGCTGCATTTCGGTCACTTCTTCCGGGCGCTCATCCACCAGCAGCACGATCATGTGCACTTCCGGATGATTGGTGGTGATGGCCGTGGCGATCTGCTGCATCATCATCGTCTTACCGGCCTTCGGCGGCGAGACGATCAATGCGCGCTGGCCCTTGCCCTGCGGTGCCATCAGGTCGAGGATACGACCGGTGATGTCTTCCGAGGAGCCATTGCCGCGCTCAAGCGTGAAGCGCTTGCGCGGGAACAGCGGGGTCAGGTTTTCGAACAGCACCTTGTTCTTCGAGGCTTCGATCGGCTCACCGTTGATGGTGTCCACGATCGACAGCGCGAAGTAACGCTCGCCATCCTTCGGGAAGCGGATGCGGCCGGACAGGTGGTCGCCGGTACGCAGGTTGAAGCGGCGGATCTGGCTGGGCGAGATGTAGGTGTCGTCCGGGCCGGCCAGGTAGCTGGCCTCGGCTGCGCGCAGGAAACCGAAGCCGTCCGGCAGGATTTCCAGTACGCCGTCGGCGGCGACGCCGTCACCGTGGCGGGTCAGCACCTTGAGCAGGGCGAAGATCACATCCTGCTTGCGGGCACGGGCCACGCCTTCGGAGATCTGCAGCTGCTCGGCGATTTCCAGCAGCTTCTGTGCCGGCATCCGCTTCAGGTCGCTCAGCGAGTAGACCGGGAAGCCTTCCGGCACGCCCGGCATCGAACGCGGTACGAACGGCTCGTTGCCGCCGTCGTTGCTCATGCCGTTGTCGTCACGCGGACGGTTGCGGTCACGGTCGCGACGGTTGCGGAAACGGTCGCGGCGGTTGCCCTGACCCTGGCCTTGGCCCTGCTGATTCTGCTGATTCTGCTGGCCGTAGCGCTGCTGGTTGCCGTCACCGCCGTCCTGGCCGCCACCTTGCGGGGCGTTGTCGCCTGAGCTTGCGGGTGCCTGGGCCTGGCCATCATTGCTGGACGCTGCCGCGGCGGGCGCGGGCGGCGGAGCAGTGGGGGTAGGTGCGGGTGCGGCGGCTACCGGTGCCGGAGCGGCCGGGGCGGCTGGCAACGGCAGGGCCGGCTGGGCGGGAGCAGAGGCACCGCTATCGGCGTTTTCAACTGCTTTGGCAACACGCGGCTTGCGCACGCGCTTCTCGACAGGAGCGTCGGTGCTCCCGGTTTCGGAAGGAGTGTTCTCGGACAAGTGCTTGATTCCTCTCGCTTAGACGTGCGAGCGCCCTGCGGGGCTGCGAATTGGTTGGGATGGTCCGGACGAGAACCCGTCCAGAGGGTGCGGCACGCGAATGCTGCCGGATGTAGCGACACTAACACCGCCAAGCGCGGCGGTGCAAGAGCCTGCAGAACCCTGTTGGGCCGCGGTATGGCAGGCCCGGTGGCCGGCGGCACGGAGCCGCCGGACCTGGCTGGATCAGACCAGCGCCTTGTCGATCATCTGGCTCAGCTGGCCCTTGCCAACCGCGCCGATCTGGGTGGCCTGGATCTGGCCATCCTTGAACAACAGCAGCATCGGGATCGAGCGCACGTGGTACTTGATCGCGGTGGCGCGGTTCTCGTCCACATTGACCTTGGCGATCTTCAGCTTGCCGTCATAGGCGTCGGCCAATTCGTCCAGAACCGGGGAAATCATCTTGCACGGGCCGCACCATTCAGCCCAGAAATCCACCAGGACCGGTTCGCTCGATTGCAGGACGGCGCTGTCGAAGTCGGCATCGCCGACGTGTAAAACCTTATCGCTCACTTGGAGTCTCCTGGTGCAATGCGACTGCCCATGCCGGGTTGGCGGTCGCATTGCGGTAAACTGGGGCATTGCGCGGACAGTGGGCAGGGCCCAGGTGTCGCGCGACCCGGCGCAGGGGCCGCAGTGTGCGACGGTGCCCGAATCGATGCAAGCTGCCCGGCCACACTGACCGGCTGGCACTACAAAGACGAAATCAATGAGCGACAAACCGCTAACCGACGTAACGTTTTCCTCCTTCGACCTGCAGCCTTCACTGCTTGCAGGCCTAGAAAGCGCGGGTTTCACCCGCTGCACCCCCATTCAGGCATTGACCCTGCCGGTGGCGCTGCCAGGCGGCGACGTCGCCGGGCAGGCGCAGACCGGCACCGGCAAGACGCTGGCCTTCCTGGTCGCCGTCGCCAACCGCCTGCTCACCCGCCCCGCGCTGGCTGACCGCAAACCGGAAGATCCGCGCGCGCTGATCCTGGCGCCGACCCGCGAGCTGGCCATCCAGATCCACAAGGACGCGATGAAGTTCGCTTCCGACACCGGCCTGCGCTTCGCGCTGGTCTACGGTGGCGTGGACTACGACAAGCAGCGCGAGCTGCTGCAGCAGGGCGTGGACGTGATCATCGCCACCCCTGGCCGCCTGATCGACTACGTCAAGCAGCACAAGGTGGTTTCGCTGCACGCCTGCGAGATCTGTGTGCTCGACGAAGCCGACCGCATGTTCGACCTGGGCTTCATCAAGGACATCCGCTTCCTGCTGCGGCGCATGCCCGAGCGCACCACGCGCCAGACCCTGCTGTTCAGCGCCACCCTCAGCCACCGCGTGCTGGAGCTGGCCTACGAGCACATGAACGAGCCGCAGAAGCTGGTGGTGGAAACCGAAAGCATCACCGCCGACCGTGTCCGCCAGCGCATCTATTTCCCGGCTGACGAAGAAAAGCTGCCGCTGCTGATCGGCCTGCTGTCGCGCAGCGAAGGCGCCCGCACCATGGTGTTCGTCAACACCAAGGTGTTTGTCGAACGCGTTGCGCGCGCGCTGGAACGTGCCGGCTACCGCGTCGGCGTGCTGTCCGGCGACGTGCCGCAGAAGAAGCGCGAGAGCCTGCTCAACCGCTTCCAGAAGGGCCAGCTGGAAGTACTGGTTGCCACCGATGTGGCCGCGCGCGGCCTGCACATCGACGGCATCAAGTACGTCTACAACTACGATCTGCCGTTCGATGCCGAAGACTATGTGCACCGCATCGGTCGTACCGCGCGACTGGGCGAGGAAGGCGATGCGATCAGCTTCGCCTGCGAACGCTATGCGATGAGCCTGCCGGACATCGAGGCCTACATCGAGCAGAAGATTCCGGTCGAAGCGGTCACCGCTGAACTGCTGACTGCTCTGCCGCGCCCGGAGCGCGCACCGCTGGAAGCCGGTGAAGAGGAAGAAAGCGTGGGCAGCATCTTCCGCGAAGCGCGCGAGCAGAAGGCTGCCGATGAAGCCCGTCGTGGTGGTGGTCGCAGTGGCGGCAAGCCCGGTGAACGGCGTGGTGAGCGCAGTGCCGACGGCAAGCCGCGTCCGCCGCGCAAGCCACGCGTCGAAGGCGCCCCGGCCAACGCCGAAGCCACGCCCAAGCCGCCGCGTCCGGCCGCCGAATCCGCACCGGATGCAGCCAACAGCCCGGCAGTGGAAGGCGAGCGCGCACCGCGCAAGCGTCGCCGTCGTCGTCACGGCCGCCCGCTCGAGGGTGCCGAGGGTGCAGCACCGGCAGTGGCCACTCCGCACAACAACGGCCCGGTGCAGGTACAGGCCAAGCCGATGCGCGGCGGCAACGACAGTGATTCGTTCCTGACCCGCCTGGGCCGCAAGATCCGCCGGATGTTGTCAGGCAGCTGATCGGCCGCGGAGGCCGAGCAGGAAGCCGTAGTGCCGAGCCATGCTCGGCAGAGGCTTTCCCAGCAATGCCAGGGTAGTGCCGAGCCATGCTCGGCAGAGGCTTTCCCAGCATTGCCAAGGTAGTGCCGAACCATGCTCGGCAAGGGCTTTCCCGGTAACGCCCCAGCCGAGCATGGCTCGGCACTACACCCTCCATTTGGCCGAAGGCCAAGGGGAGGGTCGGGGAGGGGTAAGTCCTTCGCATCTGGCTGATGCAGCCCCGGCTTCGCGGCTGACGCCGCTCCTACAGCATGGCTGGCAAGGCCCCTGCCGAGCATGGCTCGGCACTACAACCCCCTCCATATGGCGAGCAGCGCCCTTGCCGAGCATGGCTCGGCACTACCGGCAGTGCTGGGAAGGCCCCTGCCGAGCATGGCTCGGCGCTACAGGTTGCCTATTGCTGTGCATTACGCGTGACCGACATCTCCGCAGCCTGCCTGCGGTCCTGCATAATCGGCAGGATGAGCGTTCTGCGTTTTGACAATGTCAGCAAACAATATGCCGGCGGCCATCAGGCGCTGGTCGATGTCAGCTTTGAAGTGGCGGCCGGCGAAATGCTGTTCGTCACCGGCCATTCCGGTGCCGGCAAGAGCACCCTGCTCAAGTTGATCCACCTCAGCGAACGGCCCAGCCGTGGCGCGGTGCTGTTTGCCGAGCGCAACCTGCTCAAGGTGCGTGGCAGCAAGGTGGCCCTGCATCGGCGCGAGGTTGGCGCGGTCTACCAGGACCACCGGCTGCTGGTGGACCGCAGCATCGGCGAGAACGTCGCCCTGCCACTGATCCTGCGCGGTGACCGCCGCGCCGATACCGGCAAGCGGGTGCGCTCGGTGCTGGAACGGATGGGCCTGGGCCATCGCGAAAAGGCCCTGCCCAGCGAACTGTCGGCCGGTGAGCAGCAGCGCGTGGGCATTGCCCGCGCCATCATTGCCGAGCCCCGCCTGCTGGTAGCCGACGAACCCACCGGCAACCTCGACCCGACCCTGGCCGCGGAAATCATGACCCTGTTTGCCGAACTGCCGGCACGCGGCACCAGCGTGCTGGTGGTCAGCCATGATCTGGCCCTGCTCAAGCAGATGCGCAAGCGCGTGTTGATTCTTGACCACGGCCGCCTGGTCGATGACATCTCGCCGCAGGATCTGGCCGAATGAGCAGCAGCAAACCCGAAAACACCGGCAGCGCCGCGCCGTCGCGGCTGTTCACCTGGTTCAACCATCATCTGCACAGCGTGGTTTTCAGCCTTGGCCGTGCCGTGCGCAAGCCGTGGGCAACCGCGCTGACGGTGGCGGTGATGGCGCTGGCACTGGCATTGCCGTTGGGGCTGTCGATCGCATTGGACAACCTCAAGCATTTCGCCGGCAGCGTGCAGCAGTCGCGCGATATCAATCTGTTCCTGAAGACCGATGTCGATGCGCCGGCGGCTCAGCAACTGGTCACCAGCCTGCGTGCACGCCCCGATGTTGGCGAGGTACTGCTGCGCACACCGGACGAAGGTTTGGCAGAGCTGCGCCAGAACGCCGGGCTGGGCGAGGCCATCGATGCGCTGGGCGAGAACCCGTTGCCGACATTGCTGATCGTGACCCCGGCCAATGGCGATGACGCGGCCCTGGCCAAATCGCTGGAAGCGCTGCCGCAGGCCGATCTGGTCCAGCACGATGCGCTGTGGCGGCAACGGCTGGATGGCTGGCTGAATTTCGGCGCGCGGCTGGTACAGGTGTTGTCGGCCTTGCTGGGCCTGGGCGCGGCGCTGGTGGTAGGCAATACCGTGCGTCTGGATATCCAGGCGCGGCGCGAGGAGATCGGCGTACTGCAGTTGCTCGGTGCCAGCGATGGCTTCATTCGCCGCCCGTTCGTCTACCTGGGTGCGTGGTATGGGCTGGCCGCAGGCGCGCTGGCGCTGGGCTTGATCGCCTTGTGCGGGCTGGCGTTGCGGCCACCGTTGGCAAACCTGTCGCAAAGCTACGGCAGTCCTTTCACCTTGCATGGCCTGGATTTGCTGCATTCGGGCATGGTGCTGGCAGGCACCACGATTCTGGGTTGGTTGGGGGCATGGCTGGTGACGGGCCACTTCCTCAGGCAGACTCGCCCGACTGAAACCTGAGGCCCGCATGTCCACGCACGAGCTCAAGCACCTGATCAGCGACGCGCCGCGGGTAATGGTGGTCGATGGATCCAAACTGGTACGGCGCCTGATCAGCGACGTACTCAAGCGCGAACTGCCCGATGTCGAAGTAGTGGGCTGCGCCAGCATTGCCGAGGCGCGCGAAGCGCTCGCCGCCGGCCCGGTGCACCTGGTCACCACCTCGCTGGCCCTGCCCGATGGCGATGGCCTGGCGCTTGCCCGTGGTGTCCGCGAGACCGCCGGGCAGGCCTATGTGCCGGTGATCGTGGTCTCCGGTGATGCCCAGCAGCACCTGGAACAGCGCCGCTTCACCGAATACGTCACCGATTATTTCGACAAGGCGCTGGGCCATGAAGCCCTGGCCACCTTCATCCGTGGCTATGTGCAGCCCGAGCCGGTGGCCAATGCCACCGTGCTTTACGTCGAGGACAGCCGCGTGGTGGCCGAGGCCACCAAGCGCATGCTCGAACGCCACGATCTGCATGTGGTACACGTGCTCACCGCCGAGGATGCGTTCTCGCTGCTCACCGCCGAGTCGCTGGGCCGCACCACGCGGCAGGTGGACCTGGTGCTGACCGACGTCACCCTCAAGGGCGAGTTGAGCGGCCGTGATGTGGTTGAACGCATCCGCGTCGATTTCGCCTATGGCAAGCGGCGTCTGCCGGTGCTGGTGATGACCGGTGATGGCAACCCGCATAACCAGTCGGCGCTGCTGCAGTCCGGCGCCAATGACCTGGTGCAGAAACCCATCGAAGAACGCCTGCTGGTGACCAAGGTGCTGTTCCAGCTGCGGCTGGCGCGCATGGCACAGCCGGCGGTGGTGCTGTGAGCGAAGAGGGCGCACAGATCCAGCTTGAACCGAGCTGGAAGGCGCGCGTCGGCGATTGGCTGCTGCGCCCGGAGATGCGTGAGCTGTCGGCCTTCCTGCGCAAGCGCAAGGCGGCCGGCGCACATGTGTTCCCGCCTGGCCCGGAAATCTTCGCCGCATTCGACGCCACCCCGTTCGAACAGGTGAAGGTGGTCGTGCTGGGGCAGGACCCGTACCACGGCTATGGCCAGGCGCATGGCCTGAGTTTCTCGGTCAAACCCGATGTGCCGGTGCCGCCGTCGCTGCTCAACATCTACAAGGAGCTGGAGGCCGATCTGGCCATCCCGCGCCCGGACCACGGTTGCCTGTTGCCGTGGGCGCAGCAGGGCGTGCTGCTGCTCAACGCCGTGCTGACGGTGGAAGAGGGCAAGCCCGGCGCGCATCAGGGCCGTGGCTGGGAAGGCTTCACCGACCACGTGGTCGATGTGCTCAACCGAGAGCGCGAAGGCTTGGTTTTCCTGCTGTGGGGCGCCTATGCCCAGCAGAAGGGCAAGGTCATCGACACCGGCCGCCACCGCGTGTTGAAAGCGCCACACCCATCGCCGTTGTCGGCGCACCGGGGCTTCCTTGGCTGCCGTCATTTCTCGCAGACCAACGATTACCTGGCCCGCCGTGGGCAGGCGCGGATCGACTGGCGGCTGCCGGCGCGGGCGGCACTGCCGGCGTAAAACCGGCGCGTCCGGACCCTCGTCACGCACCTCTTACGTTTGTGTGTTTTCATCCGGGCCACGGGGGGACATGCATCCTGCAGGGCCCGGCAGCGTTGCGCCTTAGGGGGCGTTGATGATCAGGGGATATTCCAGCGCGATGAGCGCTCTTTTTTCATGGGTCGCTGTTCAGTCGCGTGCCTTCACGCGCGCCCGCACGCTGCTTGCCGGCGTGGTCAATGTCGCCCTGTTGTGCGCGGCGATGTTGGCGGCACCTGCCTTCGCGCAGTCGGTGACTTCGACGGTGAGCCCGGGCAGTTTCACCGCCGCCGGTGACGTCCTAACCTTCACCTTCAACGTTGACACAAATGGCAGCCCCATCAGCGGGGTGAGCTTCAGTGGTGTTCCCGGTCCTTTCCAGGCGGGGTCGAACTGCAGTGCGTTGACGTCCTCAGGCTCATGCACGGCCAGGTACGTGATCACGGCCGACGACGTGATGCTGGGCGGCGTGCAGGTCTCGCTTGGTTTCACGATGGCGCGTTCGTCGTCGGGGTCGTGGAGCGGAGCGGTCTCATCGTCCACGTCCTGGATCGCGCGCGCCGGCATACCGGGCGCCCCAGGCAACGTCACTGCGGTTGCGCGGCCGCGCGCGGCGGTGGTGAGCTTCACGCCGTCCGCGGACAATGGTGGCGGCACGGTTACCTATGCCGTCTCGGCCTTGCCACTGGATGGCGGCGCGGTGGGAGCGGGGCAGGGCAGCGGCAGCCCGATCACCGTGAGCGGCTTGAGCAGCAACAAGCGCTACGAGTTCTACATGAACGCGAGCAACGCCGCAGGGGGAAGTCTGTCGAGCCCCGTGTCCAACACCATAACCGTCCTGCCTGCGCCACCGGTGCTCAGCAGCTTGAGCGTGACCTCAGGTCCTGCGGTGGGCGGTACGCCGGTCGTCCTCACGGGCATGTATTTCTCCGATGCGTCGGAAGTCAGGTTCGGCAGCGTACGCGCCGCCACTTTTACTGCAACCAGCGATAGCCGCATCGCCGTGACGGCGCCCGCCGGCACCGGCACGGTGGACATCACCGTGACCAACGCAGACGGCACCAGCGCGGTTACCTCCAGCAGCAAGTACACCTATGTTCCCGCACCCGCGGTGACATCGATAGCGCCGACTGCCGGTCCGACCGCGGGCGGTACCCCGGTGATCATCACCGGTACCAATCTGACGGCAGCGACGCGCGTGAACTTCGGCGCGGCCGCTGCCACCGCTTTCACGGTCAACAGCGCGACCCAGATAACTGCGACCGCGCCAGCAGGTGCGGCCGGTACGGTGGATGTGACGGTGACCACCGCTGGCGGCACCAGCGCGACCAGCGCTGCGGACCAGTACACCTATGTGGCAGTGCCCACGGTCACGTCGATCTCGCCGAACAGCGGCCCGGGCACGGGCGGCACCGCGGTGACCATCACCGGCACCAATCTGACGGGTACAACGGCGGTGAATTTTGGCGCCGCCGCTGCGACCGGCTTCACGGTCAACAGTGCAACCCAGATCACCGCCACTGCGCCTGCAGGTGCGACCGGTACGGTGGACGTGACGGTGACCAGCGCTGGCGGCACCAGCGCGATCAGCGCTGCCGATCGATACTCCTACGCGCCAGCACCTACAGTCACGTCGATCACTCCGAACGCAGGCCCGGGCACGGGTGGCACCATGGTGACACTCATCGGTACCAATTTCGGTGGTGCGTCGGCGGTGACTTTTGGCGGGACTGCAGCAACGGCCTTTACGGTCCTCAGCGCAACCACCCTCACCGCGACCGCTCCAGCAGGCAGCGGAACGGTGGATGTGCGGGTGACCACGGTCGGCGGCACCAGCGCGACCAGCGCCGCCGATCAGTACACCTATCTGCCAGTGCCCACGGTCACCATGATCACGCCGAGCGCAGGCCCGACCACCGGCGGCACGATGGTGGTCATCACCGGCAGCAATTTCATCGGCACCACTGCGGTGACCTTCGGCTCGACCGCAGCAACCGGCTTCACGGTCAACAGCGCGACCAGCATCACCGCGACGGCTCCGGCAGGGAGCGGAACGGTGGATGTGCGGGTGAGCTCGACGGGCGGCACCAGCGCCACCAGTGCCGCCGGTCAGTACAGTTATGTACCTGCGCCCACGGTAACCTCGATCTCGCCGAGCGCAGGTCCGAGCAGTGGCGGCACGACGGTGATCATCAGCGGCACCAATTTGGGCTCCGCCACGGCAGTCAGCTTCGGTGCGACTGCCGCGACGGGCTATACGATCATCAGCAACACACAGATCACCGCGACCGCTCCTGCGGGCACGGGTACGGTGGACGTGCGGGTAACCACGCCCGGCGGCAACAGCGCAACCAGCGCAGCCGACCAGTACACCTATGTACCCGCGCCCACGGTAACGTCCATCTCGCCGAACAGCGGCCCGGTCACGGGCGGTACCACCGTGACCATCACCGGCACCAACCTGATGGGTACGACGGCGGTGAAGTTTGGCGCCGCCGCTGCAACCGGCTTCACGGTCAACAGTGCGACCCAGATCACCGCGACCGCGCCAGCAGGGGGCGCCGGTACGGTGGACGTGCAGGTGACCAGCCTGGGCGGTAGCAGCGCCACCAGTGGCGCAGATCAGTTCACGTATCTGCTGGCACCGACGGTCAGCGCCATCACCCGGATTGGCAGTGATCCCAGCAACGCCAGCACGTTGCAGTTCGAGGTGAGCTTCTCCGAAGCGGTGACCGGGGTGGATGTGTCGGACTTCGCGTTGACCAGCACGGACTCGGCCAGTGGAACGCCCAGCACCGTTGTGGGTGCCGGTATCCACTATACGGTGACCATCACCGGTGTGGCTGGCGCAGGCACGTTGCGTCTGGATCTCAACAGCAGTGGCACCGGTATTACCAACGGGGCGGGCATCGCCATCGCCGGGGGTTACACCAATGGTCAAACCTACACGGTGGATACCATCAATCCCGTTGTCCTGGGCGTGGCCGTGCCTGCTGCGGGGCATTACCTTGCAGGCAGCGCACTGGACTTCACCGTCAGCTTCAGCAAGCCGGTCGTCGTCACCGGTGCGCCGCGCTTGCCGCTGGTCATCGGCAGCAGCACGGTTTACGCCAGCTACCGCGCCGGCTCCGGCAGCAGCGCATTGTCCTTCAGCTACCCCGTGGCCGTTGGTGATGGTGATACCGACGGCATCGCGGTTGCCAATGCACTGGAGATCAATGGCGGCGCGCTGACGGACACAACAGGCAATGATGCGCTGCTGATGCTCAACGCCGTTGGGTCTACCAGCGCCGTGTTGGTGGGGCAGAACCCGCAGACGCTCGATTTTTCAGCGCAGCCGGGCCAGAGTTTCGTCGCCAATGGCACGTTCGCATTGAAGCCGGCCACTGCCAGCAGCGGTTTGGCGGTCAGTTACAGCGTTGCCCCGCAAGCTGCAACGGTGTGCGCGATCAACGGCACGACGGTGACGATGCTCACCGCAGGCAATTGCGTGATTGCTGCCGACCAGGCCGGCGATGCTTATTGGCTGGCTGCGCCGCAGCAGACCCGGTCCATCGCCATCGGACAGTTGTCGCAGGTGATCACCGGTTTTGTCGCCAACCCGGCCTCACCGGTGTTCAGCCCGGCAGGTGTGTTCAGCGTGGCGGCGGTGGGCGGCGCATCCGGCGAAGCGCTGGTGTTTGCTTCCACCTCGCCAACGGTATGCACGGTCACTGGGTCCAGCGTGACGATGTTGACCGCAGGCAATTGCGCGTTGACGGCGGACCAGGCCGGTAACATCAACTATTCGGCAGCTGCCCAGGTGCAACTGAGTGTCGCAATCAATGCGGCCACCCAGGCGATTACGGCCTTTGCCGCCAATCCGTCGGCCCCTGTGTTCGCGCCCAATGGCACGTTCTCGGTATCGGCGGTGGGCAGTGTTTCGGGCGAGCCGGTGGTGTTCGCTTCCACCACGCCGTCGCTGTGTACGGTCAGCGGTTCGACGGTAACGATGCGGATGGCGGGTAACTGCATGTTGACTGCCAACCAGGCCGGCAACGACCGTTACGCACCGGCAGCGCAGCAGACACTGAGCGTGGTGATCAGCCAGGCGACGCAGGTGATCAGCGGTTTCACCGCCAACCCGGTGGCACCGGTCTTTGTAGCCAATGGCAGCTTCAGCGTTGCGGCAACGGGCGGTGACTCCGGTGAGCCGCTGCTGTTCGCTTCCAGCTCCCCGTTGGTATGCACGGTCAATGGTTCGACGGTGACGATGCTGGCGGCAGGCGAGTGCATGCTCAGCGCCGATCAGGCGGGCAATGCCAGCTACTCGGCGGCCGCGCAGCAGAGCCTGCGTGTGGTGATTGGTGCGGCAGCGCAGGTGATCAGCCGGTTCGTCGCCAACCCGGCGGCGCCGGTGTTCACGCCGAACGGGAATTTCAGTGTCTCGGCGACGGGTGGCGATTCGGGTGCGCCGGTCGTCTTCAATGCGACATCGCCCAATGTGTGCACGGTGGCCGGCAGCAACGTGACAATGCTGTCGGCGGGTGTCTGCGCATTGACCGCCAACCAGGCCGGCAATGCCAATTACAGCGCTGCCACGCAGGTCACGCTGGACGTGCAGATCGGCAAGGCAACCCCGGCACTGGCATGGGTGGCCAACATGCGCCGCCTGCGCAGCGAAGGCAGCTTCGACCTGCCGGACCCGAGCAGCAATGCACCCGGCGAGTTCACCTTCGTCAGCAGCAACACCCAGGTTGCGACCATCAGCGGCCGCAGCGTGAGCGTCGTCGGTGCGGGCGTCACCACGTTGACCGCCACGCTGGCGGAATCGGGCAACTTCGTCGCTGCCACCGTCAGCCTTGAGTTGACCGTGGATGACCGCCCTGATCCGTCCCGCGACGCTTCCGTGGCGGCTGGCGTGCAGGCGCAGCTCGATGCCAGCCTGCGTTTCGTGCAGGCCCAGCAGGACAATATTCGGGGACGAATGGGCCAGCTGCGGCAGGGACGCAATGCATCCTCCAACGGGATGTCGCTGAACATGCAGGGCGGAATCAATCAGCCCGGGCTGTCGCTGCGTGCCGACCAGGTGGGGGCCACCGTCCCCAGGTTGCCGGCGGGGTGGGGTGCATGGAGTGCGGGTGCGATCATCCAGGGTGAGCGTGACGCACGGGGTGTCAGCGAGGGCTTCAAGTTCCGCAGCGATGGTGTGAGTTTCGGTGTTGATCGCGTGGTGGGCGAAACCCTGGTGCTGGGTGCAGCCGGTGGCATGGGCTGGAACGACACCGATTTCGATACCGGTGGTTCGTCGCTGGAAGCCAAGCAGCAGTCATTCGCGTTGTACGGAGTGTGGCATTCGCACAGCTGGTTCGTCGACAGCCTGTTGGGCTGGGGACAGCTGGACTTCGACAGCAAGCGCCACAGCAGCGTCGCCAATGCAACGGCTACCGGGTCGCGCGACGGTGACCAGCGTTTCGCGTCGCTCACCCTGGGTTACGACCACACCGGTGAGGTCGGCACCTTGACCGGCTATGGCCGGCTGGACGCCAGCAAGACCACCCTGGACGCCTACCGCGAGCAGGGATTGGGCATCTACGACCTGCAATACGCACAGCAGAACGTGGACAGCAGCGCTGCCGCAGTGGGTGTGGAGGGGCGCTACAACTTCCGCACCGCCAAGGCGATGCTGCGCCCGTCCTGGTTGCTGGAGTGGCGGCAGGCGCTGCGCAGCAATGGCGATGCCGAGATGAACTACGTGGTGGCACCGCGCGACAGCAACTACGTACTTGGGCTGCGCAGCTACAACGATGATCTGTTGGCAGTGGGCGCCGGCTTGGACGTGGACTTCAGCAATGGTTGGAGCATGTCCTTCCTGTTCCGTCGCGAACAGGCGCGTGATGCATTTGCCAACAGCTTCGGCCTGCGCATCGGTTATGGACGGGCTTTGGCGCCGATCAACGCCGAGCAGGCCTGGTTCCAGAACAGCGGCCTGACCCGGCCGGTGGTTGAGCCAGGCCGAGCGCCGGCCAAACCCGACGGGCGCTGAAGCCAAGGCGGCGGGGCCGCGCGTTTGCGACGGCCAAGGCGGGGAGGGCGCACGATGCCCTCCCGGGCTTTCCCTCCTGCGGGCTGCCCGGCTCGGCTGCGGAGTGGCTGGATGGAGAGCATCCGGCAGGCCGTCAGCGCCGGTCTGCCGGCCGCAGGCTGAATCCCGTTGCGCCTTGTCATATGCGTGAGGCACTGGGTTTGCTACGTTAAGGGTTCTGCTGCGGTGCCGCTGTTTGTGTCGCCTATTCAGGTTTAACCTGGGGTTTGGCGACAAAAACAGAACGCTGGAACTTTTTCTGTACTGAGCAGTCCAATAGTTCGACTGCTAAGATGAGGTCCTATGAACCTGAACACCTCTACTGCCCTTGTGGCAAACAATCTCCCGATTCCCAGTGCGCTCGGTTCGCTGGACGCCTACATCGGTGCCGTGCACCAGATCCCGGTGCTGTCGGTCGATGAGGAGCAGGAACTGTCGCGTCGTTTCCGTGACGAGCAGGATCTGCACGCCGCACGTGAGCTGGTGCATTCGCACCTTCGCTTCGTGGTGCACGTGGCCCGCGGTTACAACGGCTACGGCCTGCAGCTGGGCGACCTGATCCAGGAAGGCAACATCGGCCTGATGAAGGCGGTGAAGCGTTTCGACCCCGATATGGGCGTGCGCTTGGTGTCCTTCGCCGTGCATTGGATCCGTGCCGAGATGCACGAGTTCATCCTCAAGAACTGGCGCATCGTCAAGGTCGCCACGACCAAGGCGCAGCGCAAGCTGTTCTTCAACCTGCGCAAGTCCAAGACCCGCCTGGGCTGGATGAACGCCGCCGAGGTCAGCGCGGTTGCAAAGGATCTGAACGTCTCCGAGCGTGAAGTGATGGAGATGGAATCGCGTCTGTCCGGCCGTGACATCGGTTTCGATGCGCCGTCCGATGACGACGACGATCATGCGCCGCCGTCGCCGGCTGCGTACCTGGTCGCACGCGATGAAGATCCGTCGCAGGCCTATGAGCGTGAGGACAGCGAAGACAACCAGCTGAGCCTGCTGCGCGAAGGCCTGGCCAAGCTCGACCAGCGTTCGCGCGACATCATCGCCCGCCGTTGGCTGGACGCCGACAGCAAGGTGACGCTGCAGGAACTGGCAGATGAGTACGGCGTATCGGCCGAGCGCATCCGCCAGATCGAAGCCAACGCGCTGAAGAAGATGAAGGCATTGTTCGCCGCCTGAGCAAGGCCGCAACGATGAAATTCAAAGGCCCGGGGAAACCCGGGCCTTTGCTTTTGTAGTGCAGATCCATGCTCGGCAGATGCCTTATGCAAGGCGCATCGTTGCCGGTAAAGCTCCTGCCGAGCATGGCTCGGCACTACAGGGAACGAAACATCCCGTAGCCCGGGTAAGCGCAGCGCACCCGGGAGTTCTTCGCGGCAAGCCCCGGGTGCGCTGCGCTTACCCGGGCTACAGCTGAAGGTCATTCCGAAGGGCCGGTAATCGGTAGTACCGAGCCATGCTCGGCAAGGGTTTTATGCAGGGCTCACCGTTGCCGGTAACGCCC
Source organism: Stenotrophomonas nitritireducens (assembly GCF_001700965.1). Taxonomy (NCBI): domain Bacteria; kingdom Pseudomonadati; phylum Pseudomonadota; class Gammaproteobacteria; order Lysobacterales; family Lysobacteraceae; genus Stenotrophomonas; species Stenotrophomonas nitritireducens. Next base: position 1,800,671 of record NZ_CP016756.1, on the reverse strand, counting down.
CTGCCGAGCATGGCTCGGCACTACAAGAGCGGTTTTGCCGGTAAGGCCCCTGCCGGACATGGCTCGGCACTACGGGTGATCGCGCGTGGCTTTCCCGTGTAAATTCGGCTTTCCTCTTTCCGCCGGACCTGACGATGAAAGGAAACTGCCTGTGTGGTGCTGTCGAAGTGATCGCCAATGACAGTTCCGAGATTGGCCTGTGTCACTGCAGCATGTGCCGCCGCTGGTCGGGCGGTCCGTTGTTCGCGGTGCATTGCGATGACCAAGTGCAGGTGCTCGGCGACACCGTCAAAACCTACCGTTCCTCGGACTGGGCCGAGCGCGGCTTCTGCGGGCAATGCGGTACGCACCTGTATTACCGGCTTGTACCGGATGGCGAATACTTCGTGCCGGCCGGCGTGTTCCAGGATCACAGCTTCGCGCTTGCCAGCCAGATCTTCATCGACGAAAAACCGCCGTATTACGACCTGGCCAACCAGACGCCCATGCTCACCGGGCGCGAGGTATTCGAGCAGTTCGCCAGCGGCAACAGCTGAGCGTTGGCGGGTGAGGCGGATCAGCCGGCGGGCTCCTTGTCGTGATCCTCGTCGGCATCGCCGAGGATGATGCGCGCGCTGCGCTGGTAGCTCCAGTACGCCACTGCCCAGTTCAGCAGCACCACCAGCCGGTTGCGGAAGCCGATCAGGAAGAACACATGGGCGGCCAGCCAGAACCACCACGCCAGCACACCGGAGAGCTGCAGCTTGCCGACGTGGACGATGGCCGCCATGCGCCCGATGGTGGCCAGGTTGCCCTGGTCGTTGTAGCGGAACGCGGCAGGTGCCGGCTTGCCGGCAAGGCGGGCGCTGATCACCTGCGCCACGTACTTGCCCATCTGCTTGGCCGCCGGCGCCACCCCGGGCACCGGCCGGCCATTGGCCTGGGTCAGCGCGACCAGGTCGCCGCCGACGAAGATCTCCGGGTGGCCGGAAATGGTGAGGTCCGGCTCGACCAGCACGCGGCCGGCGCGGTCCAGCGGCACGTCCAGCGTCCGTGCCAGCGGTGAGGCGGCCACACCGGCGGCCCACACCACCGTGCGTGCCGGCACATGGGTGTCGCCGAGCTGGAAGCCCTGTCCGTTGATATGGTTGACGGGGGTGCCGGTGAGCACTTCCACGCCCAGTTTTTCCAGCTGGCGGCGTGCCTTCAAGGACAGCACCTCCGGAAACGAGGACAGCACGCGCGGGCCGGCTTCCACCAGCCGCACCTTGGCATCGGCCGGGTTGATGTGGCGGAATTCGTTCTTCAGCGTGTGGCGGGCGATCTCGGCCAGGGTGCCGGCCAGTTCCACCCCGGTGGGGCCGCCGCCGACGATGGCGAAACTCAACCACGCCGCACGCTTGGCTGGGTCGGGCTCGGCCTCGGCGCGCTCGAACGCCAGCAGCAGCTTGCGGCGCAGCGCGAGGGCATCGTCCAGGGTCTTCAGGCCAGGTGCGTCGTTGGCCCATTCGTCGTGGCCGAAATACGCATGGGTAGCGCCACTGGCCACCAGCAACATGTCGTAGCCGAGCTGGCTGCCGTCGCCGAGCTGCAGCTGCCTGGCATGCTTGTCGATGGCGGTCACCTCGCCCAGGCGGACCTCGATGTTGCGTTGCCCGCCGAGAATGTGGCGCAGCGGCGCGGCAATATCCGGCGCGGACAGCCCGGCCGTGGCAACCTGGTAAAGCAGGGGCTGGAACAGATGGTGGTTGCGGCGGTCGACCAGGGTGATGCGCAGTGGCGCATCGGCCAGCGCACGGCTGGCCCAGAGCCCGGCGAAACCACCGCCGACGACGACAAGATGCGGGTGTTGCGGCATGACGTACTCCGGTGGGGCCGGTGAACCGGCCATGGGGGCGGGTTGTCAGCCGGCATCATCGCATTGATGTGCTTTGAAACAGCGATGACCGATACTGGCATCCAGCGTGTCGCCATGGAGTCGTCCCGTGTCTGAACCCGAGAAACGCATCGCGCTGTTGATCGATGCCGATAACGCACCGTCGTCGAAGATCGACGACATCCTGGTGGAAGTGGCCGCGTTCGGCGTGGCCAACGTACGCCGCGCCTACGGTGATTGGAAGAACCCACGCCTGAAGGGCTGGGAAAGCGTGCTGCACGAGTTCGCGATCCGGCCGATCCAGCAGTTCGCCTATTCCAAGGGCAAGAATGCCTCGGACATGGCGATGGTGGTGGATGCGATGGACCTGCTGTACGCGCGCAACCTGGATGGTTTTGCCATTGTCTCCAGCGATGCCGACTTCACTCCGCTGGTGATGCGCATCCTCACCGATGGCCTGAAGGTATATGGTTTCGGCGAGCAGAAGACGCCATTGGCTTTCGTCAACGCCTGCTCGAAGTTCATCTATCTTGAAGCGCTGGGCAATGCACCGGCGGAAGTGGCCGAGCCTGCCGCCAGCACCGCGCCGGCAAGCAGTGAACCAACGAGTAGCGAAGCGACAAGCAGTGAACCGGCAAGTAGCGAGCCGACAGGCAGTGAATCGGCGGAGTCACCTGCAGCTCCGATCACCCCGCGCAGTGCCAACGAGCTGCGCGGCGACACGCGCCTGCTCAACCTGCTGCGTGGCGCGGTGGATGCGGTGGCCGACGAGCAGGGTTGGGCGCTGCTGAGCGCGGTGGGCAACCAGATTGCCAACCGTGCCTCGTTCGATTCGCGCAACTATGGTTATCGCAAGCTGAGCGACCTGATTGCTGCGACCGGCCTGTTCGAGGTCAAGCGCGCCGGCAAGGCATCGGCGGTACGCACGCTGCCGCGCAAGGGCGCACGTGATGAAACCTGATGGAAGGAGTGACTGAATGTTGAAGATCTGGGGCCGGCGCAATTCCAGCAATGTGCGCAAGGTGCTGTGGTGTGCCGAGGAAATCGGTTTGCCGTATGAATCCATCGAAGTCGGCGGCGCGTTTGGCGGCACGCAGACCGCCGAATACCGGGCGATGAATCCCAATGGCCTGGTGCCGGTGATCGAGGATCAGGGCCTGCCGGTCTGGGAATCGAACGCCATCGTCCGTTACCTGAGCGCGCGCTATGCCTTGGACGTGCTGTACCCGGCCGACCCGGTTGAGCGTGCACGCAGCGAGCAGTGGATGGATTGGACCACGTCGAGTTTTGCGGTGGCGTTCCGTGATCTGTTCTGGGGCGTGCTGCGCACTGCTCCAGCGGATCGCGATGAGGCGCGCATCGCAGCGGCCCTGCTGCGCTGTGGTGAGCTGCTGACGCTCGCTGACGCGGCGCTGGCCGAGCAACCGTGGCTGTCTGGCGAACGTTTCGCGATGGGCGATATTCCGTTGGGGTCGTTTATTTACGCCTGGTTTGAAATGCCGATCCAACGCCCGGAGCTGCCGCATCTGGCGGCGTGGTATGCACGGCTGCAGCAGCGGCCTGCGTATCGGAAGGGAGTCATGACGGCGTTGACGTGAGTTGATACGAAGATTTTTGAATGCGGGAATGCGGGAATGCGGGAATGCGGGAATGCGGGAATGCGGAAATGCGGAAATGCGGAAATGCGGAAATGCGGGAATGCGGGAATACGGGAATGCGGGAATGCAGGAATGCAGGAATGCGGGAGCACAGGAATGCGAGCCCCTCTCCCGCTTGCGGGAGAGGGGTTGGGGTGAGGGGAGCTTTTGACTTTGCCTTGTGCTTTCTTTGCCCGGAAATGCCGTAGAAGCACAAACAACAGCACAAGCAACTGCAACAGCGCCCCCATCCGCCCTTCGGGCACCTTCCCCCGCAAGCGGGAGAAGGGACAGCGGCTTCCGTCGGTCTTTGCGGTAGCTGCAAAGGCCACAGCAACAGCACAAGCCACAGCACAGGCAACAGCCACAACACAAGCAACAGCACAAGCAACAGCACAAGCAACAGCGCCCCCATCCACCCTCCGGGCACCTTCCCCCGCAAGCGGGAGAAGGGACAGCGGCTTCCGTTGGTTCTTGCGGTTGCTGCAAAGAAAAAGCCGCGCTGTTGCCAGCGCGGCTTTTCACTACCTCCGTGCACTGGGCACGGTTACAACCGTCTTAGAACTTCCAGTTCACGCCGAAATAGACCACACGACCCGCGTAACCGTTGGAGTAGAAACGGGCCTTGGTGTCGTTGCCCAGATGGGTGCGCGTCTCTTCCTTGGTCAGGTTCAACACCGAGGCACTCAGGCTCAACGCCGGGGTGATGTTGTAGGCCGCGTTCAGATCGATCTGCTGGTAGGGCTCCTGGTAGAGGTTCAGGCCGCTGACCAGGCCCTGCACCACTTCGCCACGACGGTTCCACGAGGCACGCAGCAGCAGCTTTTCAACTTCATAGAACACGGTGAAGTTGGCCTGGTTCTCGGCGCTGCCAACCAGCGGTGACTTGCCGATCTCGGTGCCGTCTTCCAGGGTGATCGCCGCTTCGTTGGTGTCGTTCCAGGTGTAGTTCGCCTGGAAGCCCAGGCCGAAATCCAGCGTGTGCTGGGCGTAGAACTCCAGGCCCTGCGACACCGCATCACGACCACCGGCCGTGGTGGAGTAGTTCTGCACCACCACGCTCTGACCGCCAACGTTCTGGGTGACGTCCTGCACCACCGGTACCAAGAAGTTGCTGACGTCCTTGCGGAACAGGCCCAAGCCCAACACCGAGCCGGGTTGGAAGTACCACTCCACGCCGATGTCGTACTGGGTGGCCTTGTAGGCTTTCAGATTCTTGTTGCTGCCCGAGCCGTACCAGCCCTGTTCGCTGGCGCCACCGGTGAGGCGGCGGTCGTTGACGTATTCGGGGCTGAAGTATTCCAGGCTGCCCGGTGCGGCGATGTTGTTGTAGCTCGGGCGTGCGATCACCTTGGACGCCGCCGCACGCAGCAGCAGGTTATCGGTCAGGTCATAGGCCAGGTTGAAGCTGGGCAGCACGTCGGTGTAGCTGCGGTCCAGGCCACTGACTGCGAACGACTCGACGCGCTGCTCGTCATCCGAGAGCCGCCAGTAGCCTTCGGTGCCGCAATAGGTATCGGCGGGTGCGCCACCGGGTACTGTCGCGCCGGCCTGGCAGGCCAGCGGGTTGCCGTTGGCGTCGTCGTAGAAGTAGTCGTTGTACGAGGTGACCTTGTCGGTGGAATCAGCGTGTTGGCGGGTGCTGACCACGCGCACGCCGACGTTGCCGCGCAGGCGCTCGGTACGGAAGTTGGCCTGCAGGTAGGTGGCGTAGATTTTTTCGTCCACGTTGTAGACGAAGTTGTCCTCGTTGCGGGTCTGCATCGGCCCGTAGGTCTTGTTCAGATGGGCGATATAGGCCGGGTAGTTGATGGCCGGGAACGCGCTTGCATTGATGCCGCCGGCCAGGTTGCCCATGCCGTAGATGAAGTCCGGCGAGAACTGCTGGGCGATGTCGTTGCAGCGGCCGTTCCAATAGCGGTTGGCGTAGTCGCTGGGGTCGGTGCCCGGGCAGGCCCAGTAGCTGTTGCCGGTGCTGCGGTGGATTCCGCCGTCACGGTACTTGACGCCGAACTGCAGCGATTCCAGAAAGCCGGAGTCGTTGTGCCAGGTGGTGTCGATCTGGGCGAACTTCTGCTGATTGGTATTACGGGTCCACGACGAGCCGGTGGAGCCGAGGTCAACCTGCAGGATGCCGTTCTTCAGGTTCTGCATCAGTTCCGGCGAGAACGCCATCGACGGCGTACCGGTCAGGTTCCAGGAGCTGGTCAGGTTGCCCAGGTTCCAGCTGCCGTCCGTATTCTGGCTGCGCGGCTTGAGCGGCACCGAGAACTGCAGCGACGGGCCGCCCTCGGCCCAGGTGCGCCCGCCCTTGAAGGCGATGTCGACCGACTCGCCGATCCATTCGGCGGAGAAATCGACGGTCTGCGACAGTGCCTCTTCGAGGTTGTAGCTGCCGGTGATCTGTGGGGTCGGCACGGTGCAGTCGTCCGAGCCCCAGCCGCCGGGCAGCCGGCCCGCCTCGATCTCTTCCTTCGTCGGCTCCTTGCAGTAGTACGTTTTCCCGGGGTGCTTGCTGTAATCGGCGCCGGTGACGATGGTGCCACTCGGGTCCATGGTCAGCCCGTCGAGCAGGCGCCCGCCGGCCCAGTTGCCGTCGCCCCAATAGCGGGCGATGTTCCATTCCGGCACCTTGATGGTGTGGGTCTGGGAGTTCTGCGACAGGTCGAAGCGGAAGTAATTCGCGGTCAGGGTGAGGTTGTCCAGCGGCTTGAACTGCAGGGTTATCTGGCCGCCCTTGCGCTCGCGTTCCTCATCCGTGACATCGAGGTTCACCGAGGTCGGCATCATGAAGCCGGTGTAGTACTTGCCGTTCTGGTCGTAGAAGCCGGTACCGCCCCACCAGTTGGAATTGAAGTCGGAGGGGTTGCCGTGGACGTCAACCGCGGTGCCGCCTTCGTCGCGGCCATACCAGGACCAGCCTTCAGTGCTGGCGCCCATGGTGCGGGTGGTGCGCTTCTGGTCGGTGTAACCGACGAACACGCCGAAGCGTTCGTCCTTGTCGTGCCACGAGTACGAGGCGGAAAGCTGGCCGTCGGTCTTCTTGGTGGTGTCGGCCCAGGTGCCTTCAACGGAGACGAAGCCGGTGTTGGCTTCCATGTCCAGCGGGCGGCGCGTGTGCAGGATCACCGTGCCGCCGATGCCGCCTTCGTCGATGCGCGCTTCCGGCGATTTGAACAGCTCGGCGCTGCCCAGCATGTTCGACGGCAGCAGCGTGTAGTTGAACGAGCGGGTGGGGTCGCCGTTGGATTCGGCGGTGGCCACGTAATTGCCGTTCAATTCGGTAAGGGTCAGCTCCGAGGACAGGCCGCGCACGCTGACGTTCTTACCTTCGCCACCGTCGCGGGTGATGATCACGCCGGGCACGCGCTGCAGCGCGTCGGCCACGTTCTTGTCGGGGAACTTGCCCACGTCTTCGGCGGTGATCACCTCGACCACGGCATTGGCGTCGCGCTTCTGCTCAAGGCTTTTTTCGATGGCGTAGCGGTAGCCGGTGACGTTGACGCTGTCGAGCGTGGTGGCATCGGCGCTGCTGGTGGTAGTTGCCTGCTGCGCGAACGCGGCGCCGGGGACGGCAGCCACGGCCAACAAGGCCACGGCAATGGCGGCGGACAATGTGTCGCGGCCCTGCTTGGGTTTGATCTGTTTCATTCCACTCTCTCCCTCTCCTGGATTGAATTGTTTGCTGGAACGTTGACTTGTATCGATCTAAAAAACCTGTGAAACCGGGGCCTTGTGGTGCGTCCGCTCAAGACCTGCTTGGCGTATGCCTGGGCTTCCGCTGCCGGCGATCGTGGGGGTGTCGATTTGGATCGATCTAAACGATTGGCGCGCATTTTTTAGCACAGCCACGGGGCGGACGCATGTTGCTACGCAATATGGCGGGGCGGGGCGGGGCGGGGCGGTGGGGTTGGCGGGGCAGAGGTGCAACGGGTAGTGCCGAGCCATGCTCGGCAGGGGCCTTACCGAGAGAGCCTCTGCCGAGCATGGCTCGGCACTACCGCTTTGCTCCCTCCCTTTCGCGTAGCGAAGGGGGTGAAGAAGGCCTGCTTGCGCGCCACTGGCGCGCGGCCTGATGAACGACCGAAGGCTGTGCCTTCGGGCCGGACGGGTTGGGGAGGGGTAGGCTTTTGCCTGGGTAGAGCCGAGCCACGCTCGGCGGGGCCTAACCGGGAAAGCCTCTGCCGAGCATGGCTCGGCGCTACAGGGTGATGCTGCTGCCGAGCATGGGACGGGCCTTGTCGGTCTGCTCGGGGCAGTTGATGTTGCGCCGCAGAATGCGTTCGCGGAAATGACCGTGCTTTACTTGGATCGATCTAAATTTTCAGAGGGGCGTTCCCAGGGGGCAGGGATGGTTGCGCAGATGTGGCTGCGCGGCCGCTGTAAACCACTGGAAATGCTGCCAAAGAAGCTTCAGAAGGCCGCGCGATGTGTGCTTCTGCCTTGCTTGCCGCTGCCATCGCGGCGGCAGCGGCGGATGGCGGGGCCTGAGCAGTTTTGCTGATGCCTGGCATCTCTCCCCCGTCCCTCGCGGGACGGGCTGGGCATCAGCGGCCCGGCTTGTCCGGGCCAACCTTTGCCGTACCAACATCGTTGCCGCAACGACCGACCCAAGGATCCAAGACATGAGCCGATCGCCGTCCACCGCCCATTTCAGCCGCCCTGCGGCAATGGCCGCCTGCCTGCTGGCATTGAGTTTCGCGCCCTTGCTGCAGGCCGCACCGTCGGCCGCGCTGGAGCGCGAGGTCAACACCTTCATCGGCAGCAAGGACGACGGCAACACCTTCCCGGGCGCATCGGCACCGTTCGGCCTGATCCAGGTCAGCCCGATCGGCAGCCACTACTCGGGTTGGCGCTATGACGACGAGAAGATCCGTGGTTTTGGCCATTCCTTCATTTCCGGCGCCGGTTGCTGGGAGCAGGGCGGGCAGGTGTCGGTCTTGCCGGTGACCGGCAGCATTGGCCCGGGCGGTGATTTCGATACCAAGGACCCCAAGCGTTTCGACCACAAGAATTACGCATCGGCCTACAGCCATGACGGTGAAGTCGGGCAGGCCGGCTACTACAAGGTCCGGCTGACCGACTACCGCGGTATCGACGTGGAAACCACCGCGCTCACCCGCGCCGCCGCCGAGCGCTATACCTTCAGCGCCGGTGTCAGCGAAGGCCAGGTGCTGGTCAATGTTGCGCAGGCCAACGAACGCCATTCGGTGATCGGCAGCGTCGTCGATGTGGTCGGTGACCGCGCGGTGGAAGGCAAGTTGGTTACCAAGAGTTTCTGCGGTGGCCACCAGTACACGACGTGGTTCCGCATCGAGTTCGATCGTCCGTTCAAGGCGCATGGCACCTGGGGCGAGGAAGGCGGCCTGCCCGGTGCGCGCCACAGCATGGAAGGCGAGGCCAAGCCCAATGGTGCGTGGTTGAGTTTTGACCTGGCCGATGGCCGCAGCGTCACCGCCACCAGTGCGATCTCGCATGTGGATGCCGAAGGCGCGCGCAACAACCTGCGCAGCGATGGCATGCAGGGCGGCAAGCTGTTGAGCTTCGACCACATGCGCGCGCTGTCGCAGGCGCAATGGCGCGAGCAGCTGGCCAGCGTCAAGCTGGAAGGCGCGAATGCCGACGATCGCAGCGTGCTGTACACCGCGCTGTACCACGCGTTGTTGCAGCCGATGACCGGCAGCGATGCCGATGGCCGCTACCGTGGTTATGACGACGGGATTCATCGCGCCGATGGCTGGACCTACTACGAGTACTTCTCGCTGTGGGATACCTACCGCACGCAGAACCAGTGGCTTGCGCTGACCCGCCCGGACGTTGCCCGCGATATCGGCCGCAGCCTGCTCGCCATCAACGAACAGGGCGGCTGGTTGCCGCGTTGGGGCTATGCAAACTTCGAAACCAATGTGATGACCGGCGACCCGGTAACGCCGTTCATGGTTGATCTGTGGCGCTTCGGTGCGCTGCAGGGCCGCGAGGCGGAAGCCTGGGGCGCACTGCGCCGCAATGCCTTTGAAATGCCGCCGATCAACTCGCGCCATGCAGGGCGTTCCGGCAACGCAAGTTATCTCGCCAACGGTTATGTCGGTTACGACCGTGCCTTCCCGTCCAAGGGCATGGATGTGGATCCGCACCACGGTGGTTCGGCGACGCTGGAATACGCGCTGGCCGATTGTGCGCTGGCGCAGATGGCCGATGGTCTCGGCCATGCTGACGATGCAGCTACCCTGCGTAGTCGCGGTGGCAACTGGCACAAGGTATGGGATGCGGATGTGCGTGATGCCGAGACTGGCTTCACCGGCTTCCCGCGTCCGCGCGACGAGAACGGCAAGTGGTATACGCCGGCCGATGGCCACTACAGCCCGCGTTCGCAGCACGGCTTCCATGAAGGCACCGGCTGGCAGTACCAGTGGCTGGTACAGCAGGACGTGCCGGGCATGCTGCAGGCCATGCATGGTCGCGAACAGGCGGGCAAGCGGCTGGATGCTTTCTTCGCCTACGACGCGCTGCTGCAGGCGCCGCTGACCGCCGCACGCAAGGAGTGGGTGGTCGGCCCGTACAGCTATTACAACCAGTACCGATACAACCCCAACAACGAGCCGGACCTGCATGCGCCGTGGATGTATACGCTGATAGGCCAGCCGTGGAAGACCGCTACCGTGGTCCGCGCCGCGCAGCAGCTGTTCACCAATGCGCCGAACGGCGTCACCGGCAATGACGACCTGGGCACGATGTCGGCCTGGTACCTGTTCAGCGCGCTGGGCCTGTATCCGGCGGTGCCGGGCAGCGGCCAGTTCCTGCTGCATGCACCGCGTTACAGCAAGGCCGAGATCACCCTGGGCAATGGCCGCACCTTGCGCCTGCATGCGCAAGGTGCCGATGGCCGCAGCCTGCAGTACATCCAGGCAGTGCAGGTTGATGGCAAGCCGCAGGCCGCGGTGTGGCTGGACTGGCAGCGCCTGCAGCAGGGCGGCGATGTCCGCTTCACGCTGGGCACGCAGGCACCGGAGCAGGGCTGGGGCACCGCAACGGCCGACTTGCCGGTGTCGTACTGCGCCACCCCGGGCAGCGCCCAGCCGTGAGCAAGGGCAGCGCCAAGGCCACACGCAGGGGAGCGGGCACCGCTGGCGGGGGCTGCGATCCTATAGGCTTGGCGCATCCCGGAACCGTAGCGGAAACGATGAAAGAAACCTCACCTGGCGCCAAGAACGCACGCAAGCCCGGCCAACGCGCGGTCACCGTCACCGACATCGCGCAGGCGGTGGGGGTGTCGCGGGCGACCGTGTCGCTGGTGCTGCGTGGCAGCCCGCTGGTCAATGTCGACACCCGCGCCAAGGTCGAGGCCGAGCTGCGCAAGCAGCGCTATGTCTACAACCGCACTGCCGCCAACCTGCGCCGGCGCACTTCGTCATCGATCGCGCTGGTGATCAACGATCTGTCCAACCCATTCTTCGCCGAGTTTGCCTCGGGCGTGGACGAGGCGCTGGGCGGCAAGGGTTATGTCACCCTGCTCGGCAGCACCGGCGAATCACCGCAGCGGCAGCAGGCGGTGCTGAGTACCTTGATGGAGCACACCCCCACCGGCTTCATCCTGTCGCCGGCCGAAGGCAGCGATGCCGAGGAACTGCGCCATGTGCTGGGCGCGCACGCGAACGTGCTGCTGTTCAACCGCGAGCTGCCCGGTGCCGAGTGGGACTTCCTGACCCTGGACAACCAGCACGGCGCCTACATGGCGACCCGGCACCTGATCGAGCGCGGACACCGTGACATCGCCTTCTTCGGCGGTCACGCCGTCTCCAGTTCGTGCGCGCAGCGCCGCCTGGGTTACCAGCAGGCGCTGACCGAAGCCGGCCTGCCGGTGCATGCCGGCTGGATGATCGAATCGGCCCCGAACCGACTGGAAGCGGCTGCGCGTACCGGCGAATTGTTTGAAAGCGCACAGCGGCCCAGCGCGGCGGTCTGCTACAACGATACGGTTGCGTTGGGCCTGATGTTGGGCCTGACCTCGCGCGGCATCCGACCGGGCGGCGATTTTGCTGTCACCGGTTTCGACGATATCTCCGAGGCCGCCGTCGCGGTGCCGCCGTTGACCACGCTTACCGCCGACCCGCGTGAACGTGGCCGCCAGGCGGCGGCGTTGCTGCTGCAGCGCCTGGACAACCCCGACGCGGCACCGATGCGCACCGTCGCGCCGGTGCAGCTGCGGATCCGCGAAAGCAGTGCAGCAAGGCCGAGTTGAGTTTGTAACCCCCTTTTTTGACTACCGCATCCAGGCAGCCCACATGCACATACCAACATCGCCATCGTCTGCACCAAATGCTGCGGCGCCCGTGGTCAATACGCGCGTGGCGCTGGCGGTGGCCACCACCATCTTCTTCATGTGGGGCTTCCTGACCTGCCTCAACGACATCCTGATCCCGCACCTGAAATCGGTGTTCGAGTTGAACTACACCCGCGCGATGCTGGTGCAGTTCACCTTCTTCGGCGCCTACTTCCTGATGTCACTGCCCGCCGGGCGGCTGGTGGCGCGGCTGGGTTACAAGCAGGGCATTGTCGCCGGGCTGGTCATTGCCGGCATCGGCGCGCTGGGCTTCTGGCCGGCGGCGGAGCTGCGCATCTATGGCGCGTTCCTTGCGGCGTTGTTCGTGTTGGCAACCGGCATCACCGTGCTGCAGGTCGCCGCCAATCCCTATGTGGCGCTGCTCGGCCCGGAACGCACCAGTTCCAGTCGCCTCACCCTGGCGCAGGCGCTGAATTCGCTGGGCACGGCGATTGCGCCGATCTTCGGCGGCATGCTGATCCTGGGCAATACGGTGAAGAGCGCCGATGAGCTGACCGCGCTGCCGCTGGCCGACCAGCTGGCCTACCGCGCGCAGGAAGCGCAGTCGGTGCAGGGCCCGTACCTCGGCCTGGCGGTGGCGCTGTTCCTGCTGGCCCTGTTCGTATTCCTGTTCCGCCTGCCGACGCTGAGCGAGAACAGCGAGCAGGCCGACACTGCGCGGCACAGCTACGGCGATGCGCTGCGTCACAAGCACCTGTTGTTCGGCGTGCTGGGCATCTTCTTCTATGTGGGTGCCGAGGTGTCGATCGGCAGCTTCCTGGTCAATTACCTGTCGCTGCCCAATATCGGCGGTTTCAGTGAGCAGCAGGCAACGCATTACGTGTCGTTGTACTGGACCATGGCGATGATCGGCCGCTTTGCCGGCTCGGCGCTGCTGGTGCGCTTCTCGCCGCGCAAGCTGCTGGCGCTGTTCGCCTTGATCAACGTTGGCCTGCTGGCATTGACCATGGCCAGTGAAGGCACGCTGGCGTTGTATTCGGTGGTGGCGATTGGCCTGTTCAACTCGATCATGTTCCCGACCATCTTCGCGCTGGGCATCGAACGCCTGGGGCCGTTGACCAACAAGGCCTCCAGCCTGCTGATCATGGCCATTGTCGGCGGCGCGGTGGTGCCGTTCCTGCAGGGCATGCTGGCCGATCGCATCGGCCTGCACCACTCCTTCGTACTGCCGTTGCTGTGCTACGGCTACATCATTTTCTACGGGCTGGTGGGTTCACGCGCCAGCACCGGTGTCAGCCAAAAGGACTGAGGCCAGATGGGCAAGATTGTTTGTTTCGGCGAAATTTTGATCGATCTATTAGCGCAACCGCCGGCCTCGGCCGACACCCCGCGCGCCTTCCTGCAGTACGCTGGCGGGGCCCCGGCCAATGTCGCCGTCGCGGCTGCGCGGCTGGGTGCCAGCAGCCATTTCGCCGGCATGCTGGGCCGCGACATGTTTGCTGATTTCCTGCTGGAAAGCCTGCAGCAGGCCGGAGTTGAAACCGACTGTGTGGTGCGCACCGACCAGGCCAAGACCGCGTTGGCATTTGTTGCCCTGGATGCACATGGCGAGCGCAGTTTCAGCTTCTACCGGCCACCGGCGGCGGACCTGCTGTTCCGCGCCGAGCATTACCTGCCGGCCTGTTTCGACGGCACCGCCTGCTTCCATGTGTGCTCCAACAGCCTGACCGAGGCGGAGATCGCTGCGGCAACCTTCGCCGGCATGGAGCGCGCCCGCGCCGCCGGTGCGGTGGTCAGCCTGGATTTGAACCTGCGCCCGGCGCTGTGGCCGGCCGATGTCGACCCCACCCCACGTCTTTGGCAGGCACTGGAACGTGCCGACCTGATCAAGCTCTCGCGCGAGGAACTGGACTATCTGGCCGCCCCCCTGGGCGCGGACGGCGACGCGCAGGTACTGCGCCGGCTGCTGGCCGCGCAGGCGCAGTGGGTGATCGTCACCGACGGCGCCGGCACGCTGCGCTGGTATACCCGCCATGGCCAGGGTGAAGTGCCCAGCTTCAGCGTGCAGGCGGTGGATACCACTGCGGCGGGCGATGCCTTTGTCGGCGGCGTGCTGGTTGGCTTGGTTGAACGCGGCGGTGCGGGCGCCGGCTTTGCCGCGTTCTGCAAAACCCCCAATGCCATCCACGGCACGCTGCGCTTTGCCGCGGCGGTGGGCGCATTGGCAGTCACCCGCAAGGGCGCATTCGCCGCCATGCCTGCATTGAATGAAGTGCAGCAGCTGCTGCAGCAACACGAGGCCATCGTATGAGCACCACGCCCGATTTCCGTTCACCGGCCTTCCTGCGCGCGCATGTCGCCGACACGATGGCCTTCTATCACCCGCATTGCATCGATCCGCAAGGTGGCTTCTTCCATTACTACCGCGACGACGGCAGCATCTATGACCGCAGCCACCGGCACCTGGTCAGCAGCACCCGTTTCGTCTTCAACTACGCCATGGCCTACCGTGAGTACGGCAATGCCGAGTATCTGGACGCGGTGAAGCACGGCGTGCGCTATCTGCGCGATGTGCACCGCAACCCGGCGACCGGCGGTTATGCCTGGACCCTGCGCGATGGCAAGGTCGAGGACGACATGAACCACTGCTACGGCGTGGCCTTCGTGCTGTTGGCGTACAGCTGCGCGTTGAAGGCGGGCATCGAGCAGGGCCGCGAATGGATGGATGAAACCTGGCAGCTGCTGGAGCGCCATTTCTGGGAGCCGCAGCATGGCCTGTACCGCGACGAAGCCGATGCCAGCTGGAACTTCACCGGCTACCGTGGCCAGAACGCCAACATGCACATGTGCGAGGCCATGCTGGCCGCGTTCGAGGCCAGTGGCGAGCAGCGCTATCTGCTGCGTGCGCTGCAGTTGGCCGACAACATGACCCGCCGCCAGGCTTCCAAGGCTGGCGGCCTGGTCTGGGAACACTACGACATCGACTGGAACATCGACTGGGATTACAACCTGGACAACCCCAAGCACCTGTTCCGGCCGTGGGGCTTCCAGCCCGGTCATCAGACCGAATGGGCCAAGCTGCTGATGATCCTTGATCGCCATGTCGATGCCGACTGGCTGGTGCCGACAGCGCAGCATCTGTTCGATAGCGCAGTCATGCGCTCCTGGGATGAGGCACGCGGTGGCCTGTATTACGGGTTCGCGCCGGAGTCGCGCCGGCAGCCCAACATGGACGGCGCCGCCATCGGTGGCGACAGTTTTGTCTGCGACGACGACAAATACTTCTGGGTGCAGGCCGAGTCGCTGGCCGCTGCCGCGCTGTTGGCCAAACGCACCGGCGATGCCGGTTATTGGGACTGGTATGACCGCCTGTGGGCATACGCGTGGCAGTACTTCGTAGATCATCGTTACGGCGCCTGGTTCCGCATCCTCGATGCCGACAACCGCAAGTACGACGATGAAAAGAGCCCGGCCGGCAAGACCGACTATCACACCATGGGCGCCTGCCACGAAGTACTGAACGTGGTTCGCGAGCAGCAGCCGGGCTGAGGCCCGGCAACGTCAAGCACTAGCGGAGGGGCTATGCGGCAGCGTTTGCAGAGAAAATTTGGATGGATACAAAGGCACTCTGGCAGCGCGCAGCGTGCGTGGCTGACGTGTGTTCTGCTGGCGCTGGCCGGCAACGCGTCGGCTGCCGAATTGCAGGCGCAGTGGAGTTTCCGGTTGCTGCCCGGCGATGCACAGCTGCAGTCACATCCCGGCCTGGATGCGTGGAAGCCGGCGGCCGTGCCGGGCAGCGTGCACACCGATCTGATGGCGGCCGGAGTGATCGGCGATCCCTATGTCGGTGCGGCCGAAGCCGGCCTGCAATGGATAGGCCTGGGCGACTGGGAATACCGCGCGCGCTTCGATGTGGATGCGGCAACGCTGGCGCGCCCGCATGCCGAGCTGCGCTTCGATGGTCTGGATACGTTTGCCGAGGTGCGGCTCAACGGGCAGCCCTTGCTCAACGCCGACAACGCACACCGCACCTGGCGCGCGCGCGTTGATGGTCGTCTGCGTGCGCAGGGCAATGCGCTGCAGATCGTGTTCCGCTCGCCGATCCGCACGCTGCTTCCGCAGGTACAGGCGATGCCGCACAAGATCGCCGGCAATTACCCTTCGCCCTACGGCGATGAGCCGAAGGACGCAATGGTCGGCAATTTCGTGCGCAAGCCGGCCTACCATTTCGGCTGGGACTGGGGCCCGCGTTATGTCACTGCCGGCGTGTGGCGGCAGGTGCATCTGGATAGCTGGGACCAGCAGCGCATCACCGATCTGTCGGTGCGTACCGATGCACTGGATGCGGACACCGCGCGGCTGAGCGTGCTGCTGCAGGTGGAGCAGGCGGATGCCGCTGCCACGCAGAAAGTGCTTGTTGATGTGCTTGGCCCGGACGGTGCCAGGGTCGCCCGGATCACGCAGGACATCGCGCTGACGCCGGGCGAGAACAACGTGTCGCTGCCGCTGCAGATCGACAAGCCACGGCGCTGGTGGCCGGTTGGCTATGGCGCCCAGGACCGCTATACCGTGCAGGCGCGGCTGGGTGACGGCAAGCAGGATGCATTGGCGTCGAGCATCCGCATCGGCCTGCGTACCGTGCAGCTGCAGCGCGACGAGGACAAGGACGGCGGGCAGGGTTTCGCCTTCGTCATCAATGGCGTGCCGGTGTTTGCCAAGGGGGCCAACGTGATTCCCTTCGATGCGTTCCCCGCACGGGTCACGCGCGAACGGCTGCGACGCGATCTGCAGGCTGCGCGCGATGCCAACATGAACATGCTGCGCAACTGGGGCGGCGGTTACTACGAAGACGACGCCTTCTACGATATCGCCGACGAGCTGGGCCTGCTGGTATGGCAGGACTTCATGTTCGGCGGCGGCATGCAGCCAGGCTATGACCCGGCGTTCCGCGCCAATGTGGTCGCCGAAGCGCGCGACAATATCCGACGTCTTCGCCATCACCCCAGCATCGTGCTGTGGTGTGGCAACAACGAGGAAGAAACCGCGTGGAAGGATTGGGGCCACGGCAAGACGCTGAAGGACGCCGATCCGGTGTTCGCGCAGAAGGTGTGGCAGGGGTACGTGGACCTGTTCGGCAAGGACCTGCGCAGCGTGGTGGCCGAGGAGGGACTGGGCGTGCCGTACTGGTCCAGCTCGCCCAGCAATGACCTGGATGCCAAGGCCAACGATTCGCGCCGCGGTGACAAGCACTACTGGGAAGTCTGGGGCAACCCGGCGTTGCCGCCGACCGCCTACCTGAAGGAAACCCCGCGCTTCATGTCCGAGTTCGGACTGCAGGCCTGGCCGCAGCTGTCGACGATCAATGCCTTTGCCACGGCGGAAGAACAGCAGATTGATGGCCCGGTGATCCAGGCGCACCAGAAATTCCTCGCCGGCAAGGGCAACGAGCGGCTGTTGCACTACATCGAGATGGAATACGGCACGCCGCGCAACTTCGCCGACTTCGTCTATCTGAGCCAGATGATGCAGGCTGAAGGCATCGCGCTGGCGGCACTGCATCATCGCGCCTCGCGGCCTTACACGATGGGCTCGCTGTATTGGCAGCTCAACGATGTGTGGCCGGGTGCGTCGTGGTCCAGCGTGGATTATTACGGCAACTGGAAAGCGCTGAACTTCCATGCCAGGCGATTCTTCGCCGATGTAGCGGTGGCGGCGTTGCGCGATGACGGTACGACCCGTGTGAGTCTGCTCAACGATGACCGCCAACCGTTGGATGCACAGTGGCAGATGCGCGTGCTGGATTTTGATGGCCGTGTGCTGCGACAGGAACGCAAGGCCATTCGTCTGGCCGGAGGAGTGGCGACGGAAGCGGCGCGCTTCACTGACGCCGAACTGCTGCAGGGAGCAGATCCTAACCGCAGCGTGGCGGCTTTCGAATTGACCCGTGGCAGTGAGGTAGTGGCGCAGCGCCTGGTCTATTTCGTCGCCGCCAAGCAGCAGGCCTTGCAGGCCGGGCAGCTGCACGCCGCGTTGCGTACCGAAGGCGATCACTACGTCTTGCAGCTGCGCGCCGATGCATTGGTACGCGGCATCTGGATAGGTTTCGATGGCGCCAACGCCAGCCTCGAAGACAACGCCTTCGACCTGCTGCCCGGCCAGACCCGCATGCTGATCGTGCGCAGCACCGCACCGCTTTCCACCCTGCGCACAGCCCTGCAGTTGCAGACGCTGGGCGACACCCTGCAGTCCCGTCCCGTTGCATCGCAAGACAACGCTTACGTCGAGAGGATTCACTGATGACCCGTTCCCTGCGTACCGCCCCCCTGGTCGCCGCGCTGATGCTGGCGCTCTCCGCCTGCAACCAGCAGGCCGCCGCTCCCGCCAAGACCCCGGCTGCTCCGGCTGCTGCCGCCGCAACGACCCCCGATGCCGCCCTGCCTGCGGTGGATGAAGCCGAAGCCGCACGCATGGCCGAACAGGTCCGCGAGGCCACCCGCCATGCCTGGCAGGGTTACATGCAGTACGCCAAGGGCCATGACGACCTGAAGCCGATCAGCGCGCAGCCGCGCGACTGGTATCCCAAGCCGCTGCTGATGTCGCCGGTGGATGCGCTGGACACGCTGCTGCTGCTCGGCCTGGACAAGGAGGCCAACGAGGCCCGCGAGCTGATCGTCACCCAGCTGTCCTTCGACCAGGACATGGACGTGCAGAACTTCGAGGTCACCATCCGTCTGCTCGGTGGCCTGCTGTCGGCCTACCAGATGACCAACGACGAGCGCCTGCTCAAGCTCGCCGATGATCTGGGCACGCGCCTGTCGCCGGTATTCGACAGCCCCACCGGCCTGCCCTACACCCACGTCAACCTGCATACCGGCAAGACCAGCGGCAAGATCAGCAACCCGGCCGAGACCGGCACCCTGCTGTTGGAATTCGGCACCCTGGCCAAGCTCACCGGCAAGCAGGCGTACTACGACAAGGCCAAGCGTGCGTTGGTGGAAACCCACAAGCGTCGCTCCAAGATCGGTCTGGTCGGTTTGAACATCAACGTCGAAACCGGCGAGTGGACCAACAAGGACGCCTCGATTGCCGGCGGCATCGACTCGTACTACGAGTACCTGCTCAAGTGCTGGAAGCTGTTCGGCGACGAGGACTGCAAGAAGATGTGGGACGAGAGCATCGGCCCGATCAACCAGTACCTGGCCGACGAAGTGCGTGAAGGTGAGCTGTGGTACGGCCACGCCGACATGGATACCGGCACCCGCACCTCCACCACCTATGGCGCACTGGACGCGTTCATGCCGGGCCTGTTGGCCCTGGGTGGCGATGTCGACCGCGCCAAGCGCCTGCAGGAATCCAACCTGAAGATGTGGCGCCTGCACGACATCGAGCCGGAGTCGCTGGACTACGCCAAGATGGAAGTGCGCTCGCCCAGTTACGCGCTGCGCCCGGAGATCGTGGAGTCGGCGTACTACCTGCACCATTACACCGGTGACGCCCGCTACCGCGGCATGGGCAAGGAGTTCTTCGAGGACTTCGTGCGTTACACCCGCACCGATCACGGTTTCTCGGCGCTGAAGGACGTGCGCAGCAAGGAGAAGGACGACTCGATGGAGAGCTTCCTGTTCGCCGAGACCTTCAAGTACTACTACCTGCTGTTCGCCCCGGCCAAGACCCTGGACTTCAATGGCGTGGTCTTCAATACCGAAGCCCACCCGCTGCGCCGCACCTGGTAAGAACGGGGTTCTGCGAAGGCCATCCGGAGCCAGGCTTCCCCTCCACTCCCTCGGTGGAGTGGGGGGGAAGTTCGTGAACCATCGGATGGTTGCGCAACGAAAGCCCTTGGGTTGGCTGCGGAATTCCCCGGCCAGTTGATCCCGCTGTTTAAACCTTTTCCACGCTCTCTGCATCCAAGCCTTGGATGGGGCACGCCGTGCCTCGGCCGAGAATGGATAAGAACATGCGATTGGCAGCCCGTCCCTACCTGCTTTGCCTGCAGGCCATTCTATTTGTGTGCTGCGCGCCGGCATTTGCGGCAACGCTGGATGATGCCAACCAGGCGACGCGCACTTTCATTGCAACGACGATGAAGGAGCGGGGCATTCCCGCCCTGCAGGTTGCGGTGGTCAAGGATGGCCGCGTGGTGTTCTCCGATGTGTCCGGCCTGGCTAATGTCGAATACCAGATCGCAGCTACACGCAGCACCTTGTTTCCGATCAATTCGGCGACCAAGGCATTTACCGGTGTGGCGATGATGCAGCTGGTCGAGGCTGGGCAGGTGGATCTTGATGCGCCCATTTCCACGTATCTGCAGCAGCTGCCGGTGGCATGGCAGGGTATCCGCGTGCGTCAGTTGCTGGCCCATACCTCGGGCTTGCCGAACATCGTTGATGGCAACGGCCTGGTGGGTGGGGGCTCGGAAGCACAGGCCTGGCAGCGGGTGGAGCAGCAGCCGGTGCAGGCCGTGCCGGGGGCGCAGTTCGATTACAACCAGACCAACTATGGCTTGCTGGCCCGGATCATCGCCCAGCGCAGCGGCCAAACCTACGAAGATCATCTTGTGGCACATCAGTTCCAGCCGCTGGGGCTGCGCAACGTCCGTTTCGGCGGCAGCTACGACCTGGTGCCGAATGCGGTAACGACGTACAGCTTTTTCCCACGCAGCAGTGATGCGGCCAACGCGCCGGCGCGGCTGTCGCACTGGTTCTATGACATGCCGCACGGGCTGTGGGCTGGCGGCGGCATCCAGATCACCGCAGACGAACTGGCGCAGTGGTTGGCAGCCTTGTTGCAGCATCGTGTATTGCGTGCCGACAGCCTTGAACGCATGTGGACGCCCGAGCGCTTGAATGACGGCAGCGCAGGTGATTGGGCCGCGGGCTGGCCGGTGTCCACGTTGCAGGGGCGGCGCCAGATCAGCAGTTTCGGCGGCGCACGTTCGGCGTTTGTGGTTTATCCGGAGGAAGGCCTGGCGGTTGTGGTGTTGACCAACCTGGTCGGTGCCAACCCGCAGCAATTCACCGCGAAGATCGCCGATTTCTACAGATGAGCGTGGCTGTTGCTCCCTCCCTTGCGCCGCAGGCGGAGGGGAAGGTTGGGGAGGGGTAAGCTCTGGCCTTTCAGGCGTTGCCAGCTTCGCGGCTGACGCCGCTCCCACAAAAAGAGAATCCCTTTCTCAGTACAGATCCATCGGGGCCACATGCAGCGACCCGTATGCAGCGACCGACGGCTGTTGCCCCCTCCCTTGCGCCGCAGGCGGAGGGGAGGGTTGGGGAGGGGTAGGCTCTGGCCTTTCAGGCGTTGCCATTTTCGCGGCTGATGCCGCTCCTACAAAAGCAAATCCTTTCTCAGTACAGATCCATCGGGTCGACATCCAGCGACCAGCGCACCCGGCGCGCCTGCGGCAGCCCGTAGGCCTGCGCCATCACGCTGTCCAATGCCGCATGCAGCGGCCGGCGTTGCTCGGCCGACAACAACAACTGCGTGCGTTGGAAACCCGCGCGGCGTGGCATTGGCGCCGGCATCGGGCCAAACCGTTCGACATCACGCTGTTGCGGGATCAGCTGCTTGAGTGCGGCCAGGAATTCATTGGCCTGTTCCACCTGTTTGGCTTCGGCACGCAGCAAGGCCATGTGCGCGAAGGGTGGAAATCCCGCCGCCTCACGTTGCAGCAGTTCGGCATCGGCAAAGGCGTGGTAGCCGCCGTTGACCAGTGTGTGCAGCAGCGCGTTGTCCGGGTGATGGGTCTGCAGCCAGACCTCACCGGGGCGCTCGGCACGGCCGGCGCGGCCGGCAACCTGGATCAACTGCTGCGCCAGTTTTTCGCTGGCGCGGAAGTCGGCCGAGAACAGGCCTTCATCAATGCCAACCACTACTACCAGGGTCAGCTTGGGCAGGTCGTGGCCCTTGGCCAGAATCTGCGTGCCGACCAGGATGCCCGGTTGCTCGCCCAGCGTTGCCAGGGTCTGCTCCAGCGCATCACGGCGGCTGGTGGTACTGCGGTCGATGCGCAGCACCGGGTAATCCGGAAACAACTGCAGCAGACGCTCTTCCAGCCGTTCGGTGCCGATGCCCTGCGGCTGCAGCGCGAGGCTGGCGCAATCCGGGCAGGCCAGTGGCACCGGTTGGCGCGCGCCGCAGTGATGGCATTGCAGGCGGCGGCCACCGCCGTGCACCGTCATCGGAGTTTTATGCAGGGGCGTGCTGCAGCGTTTGCAGGGCGCGGTCCAGCCGCAGTCATGGCACAACAGAACCGGCGCATAACCTCGCCGGTTCTTGAACACCAAGACCTGGCTGCCGGCCTTCAGATGCTGCTCGATGCCGACCAGCACTTCCGGTGACAGGCCATCCTGCAGCGGACGCTTGCGCACGTCGAACACGCGCACGCCGGGTGGCTTGGCATCGCCTGCGCGCTGCTGCAGGCGCAGGTGCGTGTAGCGGCCGCTGCGCGCGTTGTGCAGCGACTCCAGCGACGGCGTGGCGCTGCCCAGCACCACCGGCACGTTCAGTGCCTTGCCGCGCACCAGCGCGAAGTCACGCGCGTGGTAGCGGATGCCGTCCTGCTGCTTGTAACTGCCATCGTGTTCCTCGTCGATGACGATCAAGCCGGCCTGCGGCAAAGGCGTGAAAATCGCCGAGCGGGTACCGACGATCACCCGCGCTTCGCCGCGCGATGCCGCTGCCCAGACGCGGGCCCGTTCGTTGTCGTTCAAGCCCGAATGCAGTGCATGCACCGGAATGCCCAGGCGGCTGCGGAAGCGATGCAGGGTCTGCGGCGTGAGGCCGATTTCCGGCACCAGCACCAGCGCCTGCTTGCCCTGTTGCAGGCAATGGCAGATCGCCTGCAGGTAGACCTCGGTCTTGCCGCTGCCGGTGACGCCATCAAGCAGGAACGGCTGGAAGCCATCGGCGGCCTGCAGCGCATCGATGGACTGTTGCTGCTGCGGGTTGGGCTGCGGGCCTGGCACGATGCGCGGCTGCGGGATCACCGCCGCCACCTCGATGCGCTGTACATGCTCGCGCTTGAGCAGCGCGCGGGCGGCGCTGCGCCAGTCGTCCAGTTGTTCGTCGAGCAGGTCTTCATTGACCGCGCCGTCGAGCAGCAGCGTGGCCAGGCGCTGCGGGCGGGTGCCGCTGCGCAGGCGCGCATGGCCGGCACGCCCGGCCTCGGAGAGTTGCCAGGCCCAGCCGTGGGTATCGGGCAGGGCATCGCCCCGTCGCAACGGTGCCGGCAGCGCGGTGGCGATCACTTCGCCGAGCGGGGCGTGGCTGTAACGCGCCAGCCAGCGCAGGCTGGCAAGCAGTTCGCCGTGCAGCACGGCGCTGCCGTCGAGCCACTGCAGGGCCGGGCGCAGGCTGGCCGGGTCATCAATCTGACCCAGCGACTCCACCACCCCAACCAGCTCGCGTGGCCCGAACGGCACCCGCAGCCGCCGGCCGACGTCCTCTTGCCGGGGCGCGGGGCTGCCGACGGGGGGCAGGTAATCGAACACTTGGGGCAGCGGCACCGGCAGGGCGATGCGCAGAGTGGGGCAGGCGGACATGGGCTCAGTTTAGCGGCAGTGGAGCATTTGGCCCCCTCCATTCACCTGCATCCGCTTCCTGTGAAGTCCTGCATAAATGAGGCGTAAACGCTGGCTGCGCTTGGGGATTTATTGTTATCCACATTTCCTGTGGATAACTCTGTGGGTGAGTATTGTGCTCCACGCGCTCAAGGCGACGGTTGGGGCCTCTGGGTCAACTTGGTCAAAAAATAGCCACAATGTATAAGTCATTAAAATCAACAACTTGCCCGTGAAACAAAAACGAAACACAGTCTCGGAGCGGCGTGCGCGGCGCGCCTTCCTTGGCGTATTGACGCTGTGCACAAGTTGTAGCAGAGGCTTGCGGAATCGGCCGGTTGGCGCTGCAGGGCGTCGGCAGCGCGGTGAGCGCTGGGTATCATCACGGCATGACGGAGTTCACATGATGGCTGCACCAGCCCCTCTTTCGCCGGCCGCAGCCAACGCTCTGTCCGCCTTCCTGCGCGGGGTGGAGCGTCGTGCACTGGTAGTTGCTGAATTGCAGGCCGGCGACGCCGTGGTCGGTGAGCGCGCGGTGGCCGTGGCCATGCGCGCCTTCGTTGGCCCGGCCGCACAACTGTTGATGGTGGAATGGCCGGCCCGCTTCTGGGGCCTGCTGTGCAGCACCCCGCTGTTGTTGAAACCAGCCAGCCCCGGGCAGTGGGAGCCGGCGTTGGCCCATCTTGGCAGCTTGGCGGCCGGTGAGCGCCTGGCACTGTTGCTGCGTATCGGCGCCGGCTTGGATGAAGCCCCGGCCGCCAGCGTATTGGGCGTGGATGCCGACGCCTATCGGCAGGCGCTGGCGGGCGCCTGCCCCTTGGATGCGGGCGGACGACCGGACGCCGCCAGCTGGCGTGCGCTGGCCGAGCGGGTGCAGGTGCGTATCCGGGACCTGTCGCCACCGCGCCTGCAGCAGCTGGAACAGCTGCGCGAGTCGGTGGTCAGCGGGGCACTGCCGGCAACGTCTGCGGCAGCTGTACCCAAAGCGACGGTGGAACAGACGCCGAAGCGCAAGCCGGCGTCGCGGCGCAAACCGTCGCAACCGTGGACGCTGCGCACCTGGTTGCTGCTGTGCCTGCCCTTGTTGTTGCTGGCGGTGGTGGCGCTGTGGTGGTGGCGCTCGCATACCGCGGCGGCAGCCGATCCGAATGCCGGCAATGGCCTGTCCGACAACAGCCCGGTGCAGGTTGAAGACCTGCCAGACGACAGTGCCCCGGCGGGCCCGGGCGAAGACCCGCACGCCGCCAGCGACGCGGCGATGCTTGCCGATGCCGAGCTGGAACTGGCGCGCGACGCTGATCTGTATGCCTGGTATGCCGCCGGTGGCCCGATCCCGGTGGATGAATCGCAACCGCAGCCGAGCCGCCCGGAACCGGCCGGTGCCGCTCTGGAGACAAGCGATGCGGATGAGTAGGTTGGTGCTGGCCTGGCTGCTGCTGGCAGGTCTCCCGTTGGCCGTGCACGCCGCGGTGCCGAGTGCGGTGCCGTCGATGCCGTCGCCGGCAAGCCCGGCCAATGTGGCAGGTACGCCGGGCAGTTGGGCCACCCAGACCGCGGCGCAAAAACGCGAGCTGCGCAGCCGCTATGCGGCCTGGCAGGCCCTGCCCGAAAGCGAGCGCCAGCGCATCCGCCACGCGGCGGCGGCGGTTGCCGCACTGCCGGTTGCAGACCAGCAGGCGTTGCGCGCGCGCTACCTGGCCATTGATCAGATGCACCGCGACGGCTGGTTGCTGGGCCCACAGCTGGGCGTGTTGTATCCGCGCCTGCAGCCCTTGTTCGGCTATCTGCCCGCCGCGCAGCGGGAACCGGTCATCGCCTTGCTGCGCCAACTTGATCCGGTCCAGCTGGAGCAGTTGAGCCTGATCTCGCAGCGGACGCCGCCGCAGCAACGTGAAGCGCTGCGCACCGAGCTGCTGGCGCTCGCGCCGGCCCAGCGCGATGCCTGGCTGCGCGAGAAAGTGGGGCATTGAAGGCCCGCGCCGCCCGTTCATCCGCGGTGCGGCGCTGTAACACCGTCGCCACGCTAGAATAGGCACACTCCGCAACCCGGCATCTGCGCGCGTCCTGCGCCGGCCGTAGTCTGCGTCTCTTGGTTTTATGTCCATCTCTCCCGCTACGCCGCGCTTCCTGCAGGAAGTGCGGACGACCGGACTGCTTGCCCTGCCTTTGGTGCTGGGCCATGTCTCCACCGGTCTGATCGCTTTTGTCGACAACACCATCGCTGGCCACCACGGCACCGATACCTTTGCTGCGGTCAGCATCGGCACGGCCCTGTTGTGGCTGCCGATGCTGGTGCCGATCGGCACCCTGATCTCGCTCACCGCCTCGGTGTCGCAGCTGCATGGCGCTGGTCGTGAGCGTGAAATCGGTCCCTTGTTCCGCCAGGCGCTCTGGCTGGGCGTGGGCTTGAGCGCGTTGATGTTCCTGTTCCTGAGCGTGGTACCGGCGTTCCTGCCCGCGTTTGGCATCGCCCCGGAAATCGTGCCCGGTGCCACCGACTTCCTGCATGCCATCCGCTGGGGCGTGCCTGCGCTGACCCTGTATTTCTGCATGCGCTACCTCAGCGAAGGCATGCACTGGACGTTGCCGACCATGCTGATCGGTTTCGGCGGCCTGCTGGTGCTTGGGCCATTGGGCTATGCGCTGTGCAACGGCAAGTTTGGTTTCCCGGAAATGGGCGCCGAAGGCCTGGGCATCGCGTCGTCGGTAACCATGTGGGTACAGGCGCTGGCGTTCGCCACCTACCTGTGGACCACCAAGCGCTTTGCCCACCTTGGGCTGTTCACCCATTTCGAACTGCCGCGCTGGCGGGCGATCTGGGACCTGCTGCGCACCGGCCTGCCGATCGGCATCACCGTGCTGATGGAAGGCGGCTTGTTCATCATCACCGCACTGTTGATCGGTCGCATCGGCGCCATTGAAGCCAGTGCCCACCAGATCGCGATCAACGTGGCGCAGCTGTGCTTCATGATCCCGATGGGCGTGGCCGAGGCCACCACGGTGCGCGTCGGCCATGCGGTGGGCAGCAACGACCCGCTGGGCGTGCGCCGCGCCACCTGGGCCGGTTACGGCATCGTGCTGGTTACCCAGCTGGTGTCGATCACCGCGCTGCTGCTCGGCCACGACGCGGTGGTGGGTTTGTACACCAACGACCTTGCGGTGGCCGCATTGGCCTCCACCTTGTTGTTGTATGCGGCGGCTTTCCAGATTCCCGATGGCATCCAGGTGCTGTCCGCCGGCGCGCTGCGCGGGCTGAAGGACACCCGGGTGCCGATGTTCATCGCCATGTTCGCCTATTGGGGCGTGGGCATGCCGGTCGGCGCCGGGCTTGGACTGGGTCTGGGCTGGGGGCCGCAGGGCATGTGGATCGGCCTGATCATCGGTTTGACCGTGGCCGCCGTACTGTTGGGCTGGCGGCTGCGGGTAAGCAGCGGCCGGCTTATCGCCCAGGCTTCCCCCTGACTTAAAGGCCATGCCGGCGGCGTCCGGTTATGCGTATCCTGACTTGCAACCAGCCCCTACCGGAGCGTCCATGAATCCCCCCCCCTTGCCACGCCGCAATCCCATTGCCAGCTTCTTCATCGGCCTGTGGGACGTCATGAACTTCACCCGGCGGCTGATCCTCAACCTGCTGTTCTTCGGCCTGTTGTTCCTGATCCTGATCGGCTTGATGGTTGCCGTGGGCAAGGGCGCTTCATCCACCGCCCTGCTGCAGGAAGGCACCACCTTGGTGATCGCCCCGGAAGGCCGCCTGGTCGAGCAGTTCAGCACCGATCCGCTCAGCCGCGCGCTGGGCAAGGCCTTGGGTGAACGCAACGCTGAAGAGCTGCAGCTGCGCGATCTCATCCGCGCCATCGAAGCGGCCAAGGACGACAAGAAGATCAACCGCGTGGTGCTGCAGCTGGACAAGCTGCAGCCCAGCGGCTTCGCCTCGATGCGTGAAGTGACCGCCGCGCTGCAGGACCTGCGTGCGGCCAACAAGCAGGTCGTGGCCTTCAGCGAGAACATGGGCCAGTCGCAGTACCTGCTGGCCGCGCAGGCCGATGAGATCTACCTGGACCCTATGGGTGGCCTGCTGCTGGAAGGCCTGGGCCGCTACCGCCAGTACTTCCGCAGTGGCCTGCAGGACAAGCTGGGCGTGGACGTGCACCTGTTCAAGGTGGGCGAATTCAAGTCCGCCGCCGAGCCCTACGTGCTCGACGCCGCATCGCCGCAGGCCAAGGAAGCCGACCTGTTCTGGATGAACGATGTGTGGCAGCGCTACCTGGGTGACATCGCCAAGGCACGCAAGCTGGACCCCGCACAGCTGGCGGCCGGCATCGACACCCTGCCTGAAGGGGTTGCCGCCGCCGAAGGCGACCTGGCCCGCTTCGCCCTGCAGCAGAAGCTGGTGGATGGCCTGAAGACCCGCGAAGAAGTGGATGCGCTGCTGACCGAGCGTGGCGTGGCCGACAGCGATGCCGACGGCGGTTACCGCCAGATCAGTCTGGGCGACTACCTGACCCAGGTCGATGCGCACCGCTCGCCGGTGGATTCGCGTCCGCAGGTCGCGGTGGTGGTGGCTGAAGGTGAAATCGGCGGCGGTGACCTGCCGGCCGGCCGCATTGGCGGCGTTTCGACCTCGGCGCTGCTGCGCGAGGCCCGCGACGATGACGACGTCAAGGCCGTGGTGCTGCGCGTGGATTCGCCCGGCGGCGAAGTCTTCGCCTCCGAGCAGATCCGCCGCGAAGTCGAAGCCTTGAAGACCGCCGGCAAGCCGGTGGTGGTTTCGATGGGTGACATGGCGGCATCGGGCGGTTACTGGATCAGCATGAATGCCGATCGCATCTATGCCGACGAATCCACCATCACCGGCTCGATCGGCATCTTCGGCATGATCCCGAACTTCGCCCGCAGCCTGGACAAGATCGGCGTGCATACCGATGGCGTCGGCACCACCCGTTTTGCCGGCGCGTTCGACGTGACTCGGCCGATGGACCCGGCCGTTGGCCAGGTGATCCAGTCGGTGATCAACAAGGGCTATGCCGATTTCACCGGCAAGGTGGCCGCTGCACGCAAGAAGACGGTTGAAGCAGTGGATGAAGTCGCCCGCGGCCGCGTGTGGAGTGGTGCACAGGCCAAGGAACGCGGCCTGGTGGACGAGTTTGGTGGCTTGAAGGCCGCCGTCGCGCACGCCGCCACCTTGGCCAAGCTGGGCGAGGCCGGCAAGTTCCGCGTGCGTTACATCGAGAAGGCCGCCACCCCGTTTGCACAGTTCATGACCGGCTTTGCCGGCAGCCGTGCAGGCGCCTGGATGCTGGCCGACTCGGGCATCGCGCGCATGCTGATCGCCAAGCAGATGCCGGAGCTGGACACCCAGCTGCGCTTCGTCGAAGACGCAGTGAAGGACCGCAACGGCGCACCGGTGAAGTCACTGGCGTATTGCTTCTGCGGTTTGTAAACGCACCTGATTGGTGAATACCGACAACGCCGCCCAAGGGCGGCGTTGTTGTATCCGCAGCTCTGTAGTGCCGAGCCATGCTCGGCACTACAGGCGATGCGTGCTATTGGCTGTTTGCCCCTTCGGCGGCATCCAACGCGGCTTTCTGCGCCTTGGCAGCTTCCTCGGTCGCGGCGCCGGCGGCCTTGGCTTGTTTCAGATCCTTGCTCATCGCATCACGCAGCGCGCTGGCCTGCGGATCGGGCCGGCGCTCGGTTTCCGGTGGCTGCGGCTTGCCACACGCCGCCAGGCCAATCAGCAACGGCAGGGTCAACAGGGAAAGGCGTTTCATTGGCATGCTCCGCTGGGCTCAGGCCGCTATCCTAGCCCCATCCCCCCGCAGCGTCCTTCCGCGACGCCGCACCCGAGCACCGAAGAGGAACCGCAATGAACCCGCAGCGCTGGCGATTGGATGGACAGACCGCACTGGTAACCGGTGCAAGTGCCGGCATCGGCCTGGCAATCACCCGCGAACTGCTGGGCTTCGGCGCCGATGTACTGATCGTCGGGCGCGATGTCGATGCGCTGGAAACCGCCCGCGATGAACTGGTCGAGGCGTTCCCCGAGCGCATCATCCATGCGCTGTCCGCCGATGTCAGCGATGACCAGGACCGCCAGGAAATCCTCGATTGGGTCGAGGACCACAGCGATGGCCTGAACATCCTGGTCAACAACGCTGGCGGCAACATCACAAAGCCGGCAACCGAATATTCCGAGGACGAGTGGCGCGGCATCTTCGAGACCAACCTGTTCTCGGCGTTCGAGCTGTGCCGCTATGCACATCCGCTGCTGACCCGGCATGCATCCTCGGCCATCGTCAACGTCGGCAGCGTGTCCGGCATCACCCATGTGCGCAGCGGCGTGGTCTACGGCATGACCAAGGCGGCCATGCAGCAGATGACCCGCAACCTGGCCTGCGAATGGGCCGAGGACGGCATCCGCGTCAACTCGGTGGCGCCGTGGTACATCCGTACCCGCCGCACCTCCGGGCCCCTGTCCGATGCCGACTACTACGACGAAGTGATCGCGCGCACGCCGATGCGCCGCATCGGTGAGCCGGAGGAAGTTGCGGCGGCCGTAGGCTTCCTGTGCCTGCCTGCATCAAGCTATGTCACCGGCGAATGCATCGCGGTGGATGGCGGTTTCCTGCGCTACGGCTTCTGAGTCTTGCAGTCGCTGCCGTCGAGCAGCGACTGCAGCCGCTGATAGTTCTTCTGCAGGGTCTGCGCCTGGCTGGGCGCGGCGAAGCGCCATTGCGATTCGGCCTCGTCCACCCGCTGCTGCCAGGTGGCGCACTGCTGGGCAGGATCAATCGCGGTGCAGGTATCACGCACCACTTCGCAGGCTTCGCCAGCGCCGGTCGACGGGTTGCCGTCAAGGCCGGTGACCTGCATCGCTACGCAACGTGAGGGCGGCGCACTGCTTTCGCTGAAGTAGCTCTCACCTTCGCGGGTGCGGCATTGGAACAGATCGGGCAAGGGTACTGGCGCTGCAACGGGCGCGGCTGGTGCTTTTGCCGGGGTGGCTGCTGCCACGGGTGGTGCTTCCGCTGGTGCTGCCATCAGCGCTGGTAATGCGGCGGGCGCCGCTGGGGCCGGCATTGGCGGTGGAGTGTCCACCGCCTGCATCACTTTCCTGCTCTGCAGCTGCGTGCCTTTTGGGCAAGGCATGTTCTGCACGGTGAGTGCGCCACTGGCATCGGTGCAGCGATAGAACACGATTTCGCCGGCCTGCGCACCGGCGCTGGCGCAGAGCAGTAGTGCAAGTAGATGGCGCATCAGGTTCCCCCGCAATCCTGCTCAAGCCGGGCATCGATGCCGCGCTGCTCGCGCATCAGTTCCTGGCGCTCGCTCTGCAGGGCGCTGTTGTAGCGGCGGATCAGTTCCCAGCGGCGATCACGCAGGCGCGCGCACACTTCCCGTTGCGGCAGCGCATGGCAGCTGTCACGCACCAGCACCGAACCCATCGGAACCGCGATGCCGGGTTGCCAGGGGATGCCGCCGCCAGCGGGCGGGTGCGGCGGGCGCAGCCCACCGTGGCCGGGGCCATGGGTCGGATAGGCATAGCCCCAGGTTGGCATCCAACGGGGATTGCCGTCGTTGTTGTCGCTGGTATAGCGCTCGCCTTCACTGGTGACGCATTCGTACATCGGCTGCGGCGCCTGCACAGTGACCACCCGCACCTCGCGCTGCAGTGCGGGTGCGGCAGGTGCCGGCGTTGCGGCAGCGGTGCGCGGCGGCGGATCTTTGGGGCGCGTCATGTCCAGCACCTGCTGCTGTGCCGCCTTGGTGCACGGCGCGTCCTGCAACGACACCGCACCATTGCTGCCAACACAGCGGTAGATGCGCACGTTGTCGGCACCGCCGGTTCCGGTGGAGGCAGGCGGCGGATTCGCCGCAGCTGCGGCGAAGGGCAGCAGGGCCAGGCAGCCGAGCAGGGACAGGTGGAAGATGCGCATGGCGTGATAGTTACCCTGCAGGGGGGCTGGCGCAAGTGACGGCAGCGGTCCTGCCTGCGGCACAGCGCGCGCTGTGCTTGACCCTCACACGGTGGGAAGGCGCATCCTTGCGCGGTCTTCATGCCGTCAGCCGCTCACGCATGCCCACCAAAACTCCGGCGCCGCCGCTTCCCTTGCCACTGCGCTCATATCTGCCTGCCTTCGCCTTCATCCTGCTGATGGTTGCAGCGGCAGTGTTGTTCCAGGACAGGGAGATCATCCTTCCGGAACTGGCGGCGATGGCGGTGGCGCTGTGGACGTGGAAAGACCCGCAATGGATGCGGCACCCGGAGAAAATCTTCCTCTGGCCAAGCCTCACCGCATTGCTGGGGTTTGCGATCAACCTGACCCAACTGCCGGTCAGCGCGAAACTGGCGCTGGTGTTGATCGGCATGCTGGGCCTGTTCGCGGTGCTGCGGTACAGCCTGGCTCCGGCGTTGGCGACGGGCTTTCTGCCTGTTGTCACCAATGCCACCCATTGGTCCTTCATGCTGGCGATCCTGGTCACCACCGCGGTGCTGGCCATCGGCGTGGTGTGGCGCCGGCCGCGCGGCGCATCGCGTGATGCAGCGCCGCCGCAATGGCCCCTGCTCGGTTTCTACGCGTTGATCAGTGCTGCATGGATGGGCGTTGCGCTGGCGCTGGGGCATGCACAGCTGATGGTGATCCCACCACTGGCGGTGGTGGTCTACGAATCGCTGCACATGAAAATGTATTCGGCGCGTCTGTTGGGCAAACAGGTGGCAGTGCTCAGTCTGTCTGCCGGCGTGGGTGTGCTGACGGCGCAGTTGCTGGAGTCATGGCTGCTGATAGCGTTGCTGGACCTGCTGCTGGTGCATGCCCTTCTGGCGATCTTCAAGATGCGGGTGCCGGCGGTGTATGCATTCCCGTTCCTGGCCTTGGTACTGCCCGCGACGGCCTTGCCGGTGTTGCCGTTTGCCACTGCTTTCGCCGGCGTGCTGTTGCTGGGCGCGGTACTGTTTTGGCATCGCTGGAGGCGCGTGCCGGGCCAGCGTTGAGGCCTTGGCGTGGGAGCTCTGCCCTTCCTGGAAGCGCGTCTGTAGAGCAGAGCGATGCTCGGCTGAAGCTCTACCGGTGAAGCCCTGCCGAGCATGGCTCGGCACTACCGCAGCTCCTACAAGCATTGCCGGAAGCGGGGCTGTAGCGCCGAGCCATGCTCGGCTGAGGCGCTACCGGTGAAGCCTCTTGCCGAGCATGGCTAGGCACTACAGTAGCTCCTAGAAGCATTGCCGGAAGTGGCGCTGTAGAGCCGAGCCATGCTCGGCTGAGGCTCTACTGGTGAAGCCCCTGCCGAGCATGGCTCGGCACTACAGAAATCCAGGCCTTGGACTGGGCGGCTCAGTCGCGCAGGACTTCGCCGGTGGCTGCCACGCGGATGCGGGTGGGCTGGGCCAAGCCGCCGGTGGCGCCGTCCACCAACCCATCCAGCAGGCCCAGCAGGGCGGGATCCAGCTGCTCACGGGCGCGCGCCGGGGGCTGGCCGGCGAGGTTGGCACTTGTCGATACCAGCGGGCCGCCCCAGGCCTCGCACAGCGCCTGCACCAGCGGGTGGGCGCTGACCCGCACGGCGATGCCGGTGTGCTCGCCGGTGATCCAGCGCGGCGCATGCGGGCCGGCCGGGACGATCCAGGTGTTGGCGCCGGGCCAGCTGTCCAGTACCGCTTGGCGGCGCGCGTCGTCCAATGCATCCAGTCGCACCCAGCCGTCCAGCTGTGCCGGGCTGGCGGCGACCAGGATCATGCCTTTCTCGATGGGCCGCTGCTTGAGCGCCAGCAGCTTCATCACCGCCGCTTGGTTGGAAGGATCACAGCCCAGCCCCCAGACCGCTTCGGTCGGGTAGGCGATCACGCCACCGGCCTTGAGGGCCGGGACGACGTTGTGCAGGTCGAGTTCGAGCATGATAAGCACCGTTGGAGGGCCGCCGCACACGAAGCGGTCAACCCACGAAAGGGACGCAAAACAAAGGCCGCCCGATGGGCGGCCTGCTGCGGGTGTTGCTGATTATCCGCTTGTTGGCGGGGGAGGGGGATAGAGGGATCGGTCGGCTGCCTTGGAGCAAGACCTTTTGGCCTGTTCTCGGAGCAGAGCCAACCCTCTTCCGCCCTTTGGGCACCTTCTCCCGGAGGGAGAAGGAAGTGCAGGATCACAGAGCCCACCCTCATCCGCCCTTCGGGCACCTTCTCCCGGAGGGAGAAGGAAGTGCGGGATCAGAACGGCGGTGCGTCGTCGGCTGCTGACTTCTTCACTGCCTTCTTGGCGACGGTTTTCTTCGTGGTCTTCTTCGCCGCGGTCTTCTTGGTTGCGGCTTTCTTGGTCGCTGCCTTTTTGGCCGGGGCCTTCTTGGCGGCGGCCTTCTTCGGCGCGGCTTCCTTCTTCACCGTGGTCTTCTTGGCGGCCTTCTTGCCGAAGCCCTTGCGCACCGGCTTGCCGGTGTCCGCCATCAGCTGCTCAACCTCGGCCAGGGTCAGCGAGGCGGGCTCGCGGTCCTTGGGGATCTTGCCGTTCATCTTGCCGTCGCTGATGTACGGACCAAAGCGGCCGTTCAACACCTGGATGTCCGAGCCTTCGAACTCCTTGATGATGCGGTTGCGCGCGATTTCTTCCTTCTCCTCGACCAGGAAGATGGCGCGGGCCAGGTCGATCTTGTACGGATCGTCTTCCTTGGTCAGCGAGGCATAGGTGCTGCCGCGCTTGGCGAACGGGCCAAAGCGGCCGATGCCGACGGTGACTTCCTCGCCATTGGCGTCGGCACCGAGCTTGCGCGGCATGTCGAACAGCTTCAGCGCCTCGTCCAGCGAGATCGAATAGATGCTCTGGCCCGGCTGCAGTGAGGCGAACTTGGGCTTCTCTTCGTCATCGACGGTGCCGATCTGCACCATCGGGCCGAAGCGGCCGATGCGCGCGGTGACGTCCTTGCCGCTGACCGGGTCCGGACCGAGCACGCGCGCGCTGCCGGCGTCGGTGCGGTCCAGCGACTCGCTCTTGTCGTCGACCAGTTCCTTGAACGGGCCCCAGAAGCGCTCCATCAGCGGTATCCAGTCTTCCTCGCCACGCGACACCGCATCCAGCTCGTCCTCGAGCTTGGCGGTGAAGTCGTAATCGACGTACTGGGTGAAGTGGCTGGACAGGAACTTGCTGACCGCGCGGCCCACATCGGTTGGCTTGAAGCTGCGGCCTTCCATCTCGGCGTACTTGCGGAACAGCAGGGTCTGGATGATCGACGCGTAGGTGGACGGCCGGCCGATGCCGTATTCCTCCAGCGCCTTGACCAGCGCCGCTTCGGTGAAGCGCGGCGGCGGCTGGGTGAAGTGCTGGTCGGCGACGATGCGGTCCAGCGGTACGCGGTCGCCGGGCTTCATCAGCGGCAGCTTGCGGCCTTCGTCCTCGTCCTCGGCACTCTTGTTGTCCTTGCCTTCCTCGTACACGGCCAGGAAGCCGGGCACGACAACGGTGGTGCCGCTGGCGCGGAACACGTGCTCGCTGCCGGCCGACAGGTCGACGCTGACGGTGTTCAAGGTGGCCGGGATCATCTGGCAGGCGACGGCGCGCTTCCAGATCAGCTCGTACAGCTTGCGCTCGTCGTCGGTGAGGTACTTGCCCACCTGGGCCGGGGTGCGCAGCGCGGAGGTCGGGCGCACGGCTTCGTGGGCTTCCTGCGCGTTCTTGGATTTGGTGGTGTAGGTGTTGGGCTTGTCCGGCAGTGAGCTGATGCCGTAATCACGGGCGATCACGTCGCGGATTTCGGCCAGCGCGTCCTGCGACAGGCTCACCGAGTCGGTACGCATGTACGAGATCAGGCCGACCGTGCCCTCGTCGCCGATGTTCACACCTTCATAGAGTTTCTGCGCCACCTGCATGGTCTTGCGGGTGGTGAAGCCGAGCTTGCGCGAGGCTTCCTGCTGCAGGGTGGAGGTGGTGAACGGGGCCGCCGGGCGCCGCTTGCGCTCCTTGCTGGCCACGTCGGTGACGTGCAGCGCGCCCTGTGCGGCCTGCTGGATGCGCAGGCGGGCAGCTTCGGCGGTGTCGCCGTCGGTGACGGTGAACTGTTCGAACTTCTGCCCGTCCAGCTTGATCAGGCGCGCATTGAAGTGCTGCGAGGGATGCGCGCAGGCAGCCTCGATGCTCCAGTACTCGCGCGAGATGAAGGCTTCGATCTCTTCCTCGCGCTCAACGATCATGCGCAGCGCCGGGCTCTGCACGCGGCCGGCGGACAGGCCGCGCTGTACCTTGCGCCACAGCACCGGCGACAGGTTGAAACCGACCAGATAATCGAGGGCGCGGCGTGCCTGCTGGGCATCGACCAGGTCGGCGGCGATTTCACGCGGCTGGGCAATGGCTTCCTTGATCGCGCGCGGGGTGATTTCGGTGAACACCACACGCTGCATCGGCTTGCCGTCGGACAGGCCGCGTTCCTTCAGGATCTCGGCGATATGCCAGCTGATTGCCTCACCCTCGCGATCCGGATCGGTCGCCAGCAGGATGTCATCGGCGCCCTTTGCGGCTTTGGCGATGGCTTCGACGTGTTTCTCGTTCTTCTCGATCAGGTCGTACCGCATGGCGAACCCGTTGTCCGGGTCGACCGCGCCTTCCTTGGGGACCAGATCACGCACATGCCCATACGAGGCCAGGACCGTGTAGTCCTTGCCGAGGTATTTATTGATCGTCTTGGCCTTGGCCGGCGATTCGACGATGAGCAGGTGCTTGGGCATGTCAGTACATTCTTGGGGCGGAACGCCCTTGGGGGGCGCTAGGGTGGCTTAAACCGGGACGATAGTGAAGCCGATGTTTGGATTGTGCATAAGCCGACGCCCGGGTTGCGGCCCGGGCGTTCAGCTTGGTTCCTTATTAGAGGAATCATGCCGGAGGGGCTGATGTCAAGCCGCCCCCGGCAATTTGTCAGTTGAAGCCAGCTGCGGCAACGCCGATAAGTACCAACAGCCCGATCAGGCAAAGGATGCCCAGGCCAGCCAGCGACAGGATCACGATGGTGACCGTACCCAGGCCCTGCTGCTGCCATTCCGGGTGTTCGGTGAAGGCGAACTTGTCCACCACCAGGGTGTCGCAGATGATGTCATGCAAGGCCTGCTTGCGCTGGGTGAAAGCCGCCATTACAAAGCCGATGCACAAGGTGATGCTGCTCAGCAGGTAGGCGAAGAAGCGGCCCACCGCGCGGCCCAGTGTCAGGCGCTCGCCGTTGCTGCGGACCACCTTGATGCCCACGGCCATCTTGCCCAGCGTGGCCTGGTACTTGGACGAGTGCATCCAGGCCGGATACATCATGTTGGCGACGAAGATGAACAGATAGCCGATGCCCATCGTCAGGATCATGCCGATCGAGCCGGCCGCCGAGTCCGTGTTGCCCGATATGCCGCCCACCACCACACCCAGAATGCTGAGCGGGATCAGCACGATATAGGTGAAAACGGTCAGGATGACGTAATCGATGAAGTAGGCGGCCACCCGCTTCCAGAAGCCAGCCTGTACCACCAGCCCACCCTGCACCGCAGCGGCATCCACATCCTGCGGGCGACTGGCGGGGGCGGTGTATGGCGAATAGGTCTCGGCGGAAGCTCCACCAAAGGTTTGGCCTTCGGCGGCAGTGACCGGCGCGGCCAGTGCCTCGCCACTTTCGATGGCGGCATAGTCCTGGCGCAGGTCGATGCCGGTGGTGGCCTGGGCCAGCAGCTGCAGCTCATCGCTCACCGCTGACAGCGGCTGCCACTGCTGCATGCCTTCGCGCCACACCAGAGTGCTCATGTCGATCTGGCCCGCGCGGAAAATCTCGCGCAGTTGCTCCGCTTCGATCGGCCCATGCCGTTCGCGCTGGCTGTCAGCGTAATACCACTGGCTCATCGTGTTCCCCGTAAAAGTTCTGGCCGCTGCCTGTCAGCCGCGACAGCTGGTGGGCAGGAAGTTGTCCTCGACATCGGAACTGCATTCCCACGTGTCGGCCTGCATATCGTAGTCGAGCCAGATGCTTTTGCCGTCAAGCTGGGCGTGTTTCGGGACACGCATGAACGCTTCCAGCCCGCAATGCCCCTCTTCGAAGCGCCCGATATGGACCTGGGCCAGATCACCGCTGGCGTAGCTGTCCGGGGGGCCGAAGCCTGCGTCGTCGTTGATCGGGCAACGCGCGTTGGCGGCGGCGAATTCGGCAACCTGATGCTTCAGGCCCAGTAGCTGGCCATTGACCATGGCAGTCTTGGAGCGCAGCACATACGCGTTGTAGGCGGGCATGGCGATGGCTGCCAGGATGCCAATGACGGCGATCAGGATCACCCCGACCACGGCGGCGATGATGCCTGCAATGGCGCAACCGGACAGGCCCTGCTTGGGGGCGACGGCGGGGGTGACGACAGGCTGCGCCTGGGTCTGCAGCGGTGGTGGCAGGACAGGTGGGGCAGCGGCTGCGGAGGGTTCTGCGGTGGCTGTGTCCAGGCCCAGTTCGCTGGCGAAATCGCGCAGCGGGCGCCAGTCGCTGGCGCCTTCGCGCCAGACCAGGGTGTCTTCATCAATGCGGCGGGATTGGAACAGCGCGACGATGTTTTCGTCGCTGATCGGGCCGCGACGTTCGCGGTTGCCCTCGGCGTAGAACCACTGGTTCACGTAGGTGTTGTCCTTATGCATCCCTGCACGCCGCCATGCGGCTTAATGCAGGGGTTCGGGTTCGTCGACGAACATCTGGGTTTCCATCCAGGCATAGGCGGCTTCCGCGCCGGGCTGGTTGAACAGCACCATCAGCACCACCCACTTCAGGTCGTCCAGGTCCAGCTCGTCCTGGTCCAAGGCCATGGCGCGGTCCAGCACCAGCTCACGCTGGTCGGCGTCGAGCACGCGCTGTTGTTCGAGGAACAGCAGGAAACCGCGGCATTCCACGTCCAGCTTGTCCAGCTCGGGGCCGTGGAAAACACGTACCGGCCCGTCAACGCGTGGCTGGGCCACGGCTGGGCGCTGTTCGGCCAAGGCATCGAGCCAATCGAAGGCCTTGTTGATTTCGGCGGGACTGAAACCGGCCTGGATCAGGCCGTTCTGGAGCGAGTCGCGGTCTCGGATGAGATCGGCATCTTCGCTGAAATAGTGTTCAAACAGGTACAACAGGACGTCCAGGATGCTCTCTTTCATTGCCCCTCGGCCTGCGCCATTGGCGCTGTGGAGGTGAAGAAACCTTCAGGTGCGGGTGTAGCGGCCGTGTGCGGACGCGACCCTGCCTTCCAATTCCATGAGCAGCAGCATGGAGGACAGGCTGGCGGCCGTCAATCCAGTGCGCTCGATCAGTAAATCCATACCGGTTGGGTCGTAACCCAAGGCATCCCACAATCGCTTGTAGTTTGGATCTTCTGGTGTGACGGCCGGGTGCTGGCCGGACGGTACACCGGAGATGGGGGTCTGGAGCCGGGTTTGCAAGGCACAGGCCAGTTCACCGGCCAGA
This sequence comes from Stenotrophomonas nitritireducens, assembly GCF_001700965.1. Lineage (NCBI taxonomy): Bacteria > Pseudomonadati > Pseudomonadota > Gammaproteobacteria > Lysobacterales > Lysobacteraceae > Stenotrophomonas > Stenotrophomonas nitritireducens. The sequence goes on along the minus strand of NZ_CP016756.1, from coordinate 1,761,914 downwards.
TTGGCCACGCCTTCAAGAATGTCGTCGGCATGTGTCACCAAGGTTGCACCCTGGCGTATCAGCCGGTGGCAGCCGCGCGCCATCGGGTTGTGGATGGAGCCGGGCAGGGCAAAGATCTCGCGGCCGGCCTCGCTGGCAAGGCGGGCGGTGATCAGCGCGCCGGAGCGCTCGGCCGCCTCGATCACCACCGTGCCCAGCGCCAGCGCCGCCAACAGCCGGTTGCGGGCGGGGAACTGGCCGCTGCGCGGCACGGTGCCGGGCGGGTATTCGCTGACAACCGCGCCCTGGCTGGCGATCTGCGCCTGCAGTTGGCGGTGGTGACGAGGGTAGGCCAGGTCCGGGCCGGTACCGATCACTGCATAGGTGCTGCCATCGCAGGCCAAGACCGCACGGTGCGCGGCGGCGTCGATGCCGGCCGCCAGGCCGCTGGCGATGGTGAGACCGTGGCCGGCCAGCGCGGTGGCGAAATCGCGCGCGCTGTCGCGGCCGCCTGCAGTGGGGATGCGGCTGCCGACGATAGCGATCGCCGGTTGCCATAAGCGGGTGGGGTCTCCGGCGATGAACAGCGCCACCGGCGGGTTGGGGCTGTCGCGCAGCAGCGGCGGATAGTCGGGTTCGCCCCAGCCGATCAGGTGGTGGTTGTCGTCCTGCAGCCAGGTCTCGGCCCTGGCCCGGCGGTCTGCCTCTGGCCGCGACAGCGCCTGGCACTGCGCCGGACTGCAGCCTGCCGCGCGCCATTGCGCCGGCCCGGCCGCCAGCGCGGCGGCGGCGCTGTCGTACTGGTCGCGCAGATGGCGCAGCGGTTCCAGCGGGCCGCCCGCCAGCGCCAGGCTCAGCAACGCCGGGCAACAGGGCGGGGTGTGGGCATCGAGGGCAGTTGATCCGGGCATGGCCCAGCCTGCCGCCACAAACAACAACGGCGCCCTCAGGCGCCGTTGTTGTAGATCGTAAGGCTAGACCGCAGGCGCTTACTGCGCGTCCGGGTGCTTCAGCTCATAGCCAAGACGTGCCGGCTTGGTGCCTTCCATGATCAGCGCATAGCTGACCTTGTCGAAGGTGCGGAACACCATGGCGTGGGCTGCGTACTCGTCAGGCAGGCTGACCCGACCTGCGCCGGCCTTCATGGCATCGTCCGCGCGCGAAGAACCCGGGTGATGCATGCGGTCCGCCACATGGCTGCCATTGCGCCAGACCGAGAACACCGTGCCGTTGTTGATGCCCTCGCGTGCGCCGCCGGAAATGGCGATCACGTCGCGTGGACCACCGCTGGTGAAGGTGTCGGTCACCGCCAGCACGCGCAGCTGTCCCGGTGCCGTGGCGTTGGCCGGGGCATGCGGGAAGAACTGCAGGTCGTACGGATTGATCTGCACCGGCATCAGCCGGTCGCCCCTGCGTACCTCGCTGCCGCTGTCTTCCAGCTGCAGGGTGGAGGCCTGCACGTCGCCGCTGGCAACCTGGGTCAGGGTGCCGACGTTGACCTTGGCCAGCTCATAGCCAAGCACCTCGTTGCGGTCACTGGAGGCAACGTAGTTGCTCCACAGGTTGCCGCTGCCCGGGGTGACCTTGCCGCGGCTGTCCAGATCCTCGGTGGGCTTGGGCTGGGCAAAGCGCACGGTCGGACGCACCACCATGTAGCGCTGGCCGGGCTGCGCCGCGTCCAGGCCCACGACGTAAGCCTTCTGCCCGCTGCTGGCGCGCAGACGGTTGTCTTCCAGGCCAACCACGTAGGGCAGCTCTTCGAAGCTGTCGACAACGTTCAGGTTTCTGAGGAACGGTTCAACGTCCGACAGCGGTACGCCGGTGATGGGTGCTTCTTGGCGCGGGCCGGCCTGGGCCGTGACACGGTCCAGATAGGCCAGGCTCAATACATCGCCCGGATAGATCAGGTGCGGATTCTTTACCTGCGGGTTTGCCTGCCAGATTTCCGGCCAAAGCCACGGCTTTTTCAGGAAACGTGCTGATATGTCCCACAAAGTATCGCCCTTGCGCACCACGTAGGTGTCAGGGTGAGTGCCGTTCATTTCGACGGCCACGGCATACGTCGTGACGGTCAGCATCGCCACGGCGGCGACCGTACGTAACTGTTTAAACATGGTTGCGATCTGCCTGATTCCCCAACAGGTTGGCGCACTATATTGCAGAAACGGGGGCGCCGGGCAAGCGCAAGCGTTAGAATTGCGACATCTTGCCGAAATAAGCGGCATTCCCAGATTGGTACCACCATGGCCCTCCTGCCCATTCTTGAGTTCCCCGATCCGCGCCTGCGCACCAAGGCGGCCCTTGTCGAAGCGGCCGAAGTGACCACGCCGGCATTCCAGCAGCTGCTCGACGACATGCTGCAGACTATGTACGACGCCCCCGGCATCGGCCTGGCCGCCAGCCAGGTGGACGTGCATAAGCGTTTCATGGTCATCGACGTCAGCGAAGAGCACAACGAGCCGCAGGTATTCATCAACCCGCAGATCGTCAGCGCCAGCGAAAGCGGCCGCGTCTATCAGGAAGGCTGCCTGTCGGTGCCGGGCATCTATGCCGATGTCACCCGTGCCGATTCCATCGTGGTGCGCTTCCTGGACCGCGACGGCAAGCAGCAGGAACTGGCGGCCGATGATCTGCTGGCCACCTGCATCCAGCACGAGATGGATCACCTGGACGGCAAGCTGTTCATCGACTATCTGTCGCCGCTCAAGCGCGAGATGGTGCGCAAGAAGCTGGCCAAGACGCGCAAGCACGTGGCTTGATCCGGCGCTGGCGGAGGCAGGCGCAGGCCCTGCCACGCCTGCTGCCGTCTTGGCGTTGTGTAGTACATCAACGGCCTGCACCTTTCTTTTTCGATTCGTGATGGGTAACGGCCGCCGCTGCGCCGCCTCAGCCCCTCGCGGATCCCGCATCGCGAATCCCGCCCAATGAAAATCATCTTCGCCGGTACGCCGGAATTCGCCGTCGCCTCGTTGGCTGCCGCCGCCCGCCAGCATGAGGTGGTTGCGGTCTACACCCAGCCGGACCGTCCTGCCGGCCGTGGCCGCGGGCTGATGCCCTCGCCGGTGAAGCTTGACGCGATTGCGCGCGGCATTCCGGTGTTCCAGCCGGAAAGCCTGAAGACGCCCGAAGCACAGCAGCAGCTGCGCGACCTGCAGCCGGATCTGATGATCGTGGTGGCCTATGGCCTGATCCTGCCCAAGGCGGTGTTGGCCATTCCTACCCACGGCTGCTGGAACGTGCATGCCTCGCTGCTGCCGCGTTGGCGCGGCGCGGCGCCGATCCAGCGCGCGATCGAGGCCGGCGATGCCGAAACCGGCGTCTGCCTGATGCAGATGGAAGCCGGCCTGGATACCGGCCCGGTGCTGCTGCGCCAGCACACCCCGATCAGCGATACCGATACCGGCGGGCAATTGCATGACCGTCTGGCACAGCTGGGCGCACAGGTGCTCTCCGATGGTCTGGGCTTGTTGCGCGCCGGCCTCAAGCCGGTGCCGCAGCGGCAGCCCGAGGCCGGCGTCACCTACGCGCACAAGCTGGACAAGGCCGAGGCCAAGCTCGACTGGGCCGAACCTGCTGCTGCGCTGGCGCGGCGCGTGCGCGCCTTCAATCCGTGGCCGGTGGCCGAAGCCACCCTGGCCGGCGAGCGCGTTCGCATCCATGGCGCGGTCGCCATCGACGACAACCGTGGCAAGGCACCGGGCACGGTGATCGGCGCCTCGCGCGATGGCATCGACATTGCCTGCGGGCAGGGTGCGCTGCGCCTGCGCGTGGTGCAGCGCGAAGGCGGCAAGGCGATCACCGCCGCCGATTATCTGAACGCACGTCGCGACCTGCGGATCGAGGGCTGAGCGGATGACGGCTGCTACTTCCTCGCCGTGGGGTAAGACCCCGGCGGCACAGCCCGGCGTGCAGACCCGCGCGCTGGCGGCCAAGGTGCTGGCGGCGGTCATCGGCAAGGGGCGCTCGCTCAAGGCCGAACTGGGCGCGGCCCTGCCCAAGCTGGACGACAGCCGCGATCGCGCGCTGCTGGAAGCCATCTGTTTTGCGGCACTGCGCCGCCGGGTGGTCTACGACCAGGCACTGCGGCAGTGGCTGCAGAAACCGCTGGGTGCGCGCGACAGCGATCTGCGCGCGCTGCTGATGGCCGGTTTCGCCCAGCTCGATGTACTGCAGCTGCCGGCGCATGCCGCGTTGTCGGCGACGGTGGATGCCGCGCGCGCGCTGGGCCGTGAACGTCAGGCCGGCATGGTCAATGCCCTGCTGCGGCGTGCGCAGCGCGAAGGCTTTGCCGAGGCACGAGCCGAGGACGCCTGGCCGGCGTGGCTGCTGGCCCAGGTGCAGGCCGATTGGCCGCAGCAGGCGCCGGAGATCATCGCGCAGAGCCTGCAGCCGGCGCCGATGTGGCTGCGGGTGAATCGCCAGCAGCACACACGTGAGGCGTATCTGGCGTTGCTGGCCGAGGCGGGTATCGAAGCCGTTGCCGAGCCCTTGTCGGCCGACGCGGTGCGCCTGCCGATGGCGGTGCCGGTGAGCAGCCTGCCGGGCTTCGCGCAGGGCGCGGTGTCGGTGCAGGATCTGTCGGCGCAGCAGGTAGCCGATGCCTTGCAGGCGACGCCTGGCGCACGCGTGCTGGATGCCTGCGCGGCGCCCGGGGGCAAATCCGCCCACCTACTGGAGCGCGATCCATCGCTGCAGCTGCTAGCGCTGGATGTGGATGCGCGACGTCTGCAGCGCATCCGCGAAACCTTTGCACGTACCGGCGTTGGTCCGCAGGCGCAGGTAGTCGCGGTGGATGCCGCCGATACCGCCGCCTGGTGGGATGGCACCGCGTTTGATGCGGTATTGCTGGATGCGCCGTGTTCGGCCACCGGCATCATCCGCCGCCAGCCCGACGTGCTGTTGCACCGCCGCGCCGAAGACATCACCGCATTGGCCGCGCTGCAGGCACGTCTGCTGGATGCCTTGTGGACGGTGCTGCGTCCCGGTGGCGTGCTGCTGTACTCCACCTGTTCGATCCTGCGCGCGGAAAACGGCCAGCAGGTGGAACGTTTCCTCGCCCGTACCGCGGATGCGCAGGTGCAGGTGTTGCCTGATGCATTCGGGCATGACGTTGTGGGCAGCCGCCAGCGGCTGCCAGGTGAGCAGGGCGGTGATGGCTTCTTCTATGCGCGGTTGCTGAAACGGGCGTAAAGACGCCGCGTCCGCAGATCGCGGACAAATCCGATCAAGCTGGCGGCATTGCTGCCGATCAATGGAAAGCCCCGCCGCGACGTGTCGGCGGGCAGGTATGGGGCGGAGGTGGCAAGGTGGTGATCAGGTACTATCATGGCTCGCAGTTGTGCTCAGGATGGCTCCTGATGCGTCGGGAGCCTGTATTGATTCTTTTCCAGGATCGCTTCGCGCAATGACCCGGCCGTCCGCAGACCTGCCCCTTTATGTCATCAATCTGCCGGCATCGGCGGATCGCCGTGCCTCGATCCAGCGGCAGGCGGCTGCCTTGGGCATCGAGGTTACGGTATGGGATGCCGTCAACGGCCACAGCGATCACCCGCTGTTCGCCAAGGTGGATGAAAAGCGCCGTCTGACCTGCAAGGGACGGCCGTTCCGCCCGGGCGAAATCGGTTGCTGGGCCAGCCACTATCTGTTGTGGCAGCAATGCGTGGACAGCGGCCGGCCGATGATCGTGTTTGAAGACGACATCACCATCGACCCGCGTTTCCTGGACGTGCTGCGCGACCTGCCGCGCCTGCCGGATTCGGTGGGGTACTTCCGCCTGCATGCAGCAGACCGGCCCAGCTCGCCCTGGGTACAGTTTGGCGACTTCGTGTTGCACCGCTACTGGCGCAGTCCCCTGTGTGCATTCGGCTACTACCTGGCACCGTCGGCGGCGGAAAAATTCCTGCGTCATGCCGATCGCTGGGTACTGCCGGTCGACGACTACATGGATCTGGCCTGGTTGCATGGTGTGGAATGCCTGGGCCTCAAGCCCGGGGTGGTGCGCAGCGGCGATCTGTTCGCATCGGTGATCCAGGCCGGGCGCAAGGCCAAGCCGGGTGTCGGTGTGTTGGGGTGGTGGAGCCGCGAGATCTACCGCGCGCGTCTGAGCGTGCGCTGGTTTGCCTACAACCTGGCGTCGCGGCTGCGCTGGCGCACGCGTATCGGCAACGGTTGATCCCAGGCGAGGCCCGGCCGTTGCAGGCAGCGCCCGGCATGAAGGATTGGATGCTGTTTCGTAGTGCTGGCAGCGCCGCGCAGTGCGGTGCTGTCTGCCGCTAGGCGCGGCTGGTGGCGGGCGCCGGCTTACCGCGTCCTGGCACCACGTCCAACCCCAGCGCGGCGGAGAATGCCGCCGCTCCCCACGCGGCCCACTTGATCACGTCACGGCGCCGCAGCAGCAGGCTGTAGACCGCCACCGCCGGCACCGCTGCGACCATCAGTTTGGCCAGGTGCATGCGCCCGGCGCCGTTGCCCATGTAGCGGCGGATGGCGATCTGCCGTGAGCGGGCATAGTTGAAACGTTTGATGAAGTCGATGCGGATGCTGGGGGCGGAGGATGCGCCGCCCTTGTGGAAGGCGCGTGCGGCCGGTTGCAGCAGGCATTGGTAGCCGGCCTGGGCCATGCGCAGGCACAGGTCGTCGTCTTCGTAGTACAGGAAGAATATTTCATCGAAGCCACCGATATCGCGGAACGCGCGGGTCCGCAGCAGCTGGCAGCAGCCGTGGATCCAGTCGGCGCTGATGACCTTGTCCGGTACCGTGCAGGTGCTGTCGACATCGGGCTTGAAGAATGCCGCGCGATGCGAGATCTGCGGCACGGTGTCACTGCGCCAGTTCTGCGGGCCAACCACGCCGGCCTGCGGGTGATCGCGCATGCAGTCCAGCAGGCATTGCAGGTCATCCGCCGCGATCAGGCAATCGGGGTTGAGCAGCAAGGCGAAGGGCGTCTGCACGAGCGCCATTGCCTGGTTGTTGGCACTGCCGTAGCCGGCGTTGGTGGTGCGCGTGACCAGCCGTGCATGCCGGATGCGTTGGGCAATGTGCGCGGCGGTGTCGTCACTGCTGCCGTTGTCGATGATGACGACATGCGGGAAGGCAGCCAGGGTGCTGGCCATCGCCTCCACAAGAGTCGAACTGTTGTAGGTGACGCAGACAATGGTCACCTCATCAAACGACGGGCTGGGGTTCATGAGGTGGATTCGCGCTCTCTGCCGACACCGTACCAAGGGAAGCTGCCCAGCGGGATGCAGGCCATCAACAGGATGAAGACGTGTCGATGGGTGAAGTTGCTCCACAGCCCGTTGGCCAGGCCGGCGGCGACATAGATGATCAGAATGCTGGCAAAGATACCCTTTTGCGGAGAGGGCAGCTTGTGCGCATGGGCGGCAAAGCCCAGCAGCAGGCCGATGAAGACGAGCAGGCCTACCGTCCCTTCTTCGGCCAGGATGAGCAGGGCTTCCTGGTGCGGGTGGCCGGTGATGAACGGCGCTGAGCCGGGAATATCGCGCATCTGCTCAAGATAGAGCGGCTCCCACTGGTTCAGCCCGTGCCCGAATACCGGCGCGTCGGCGATGATTGGCAGGGTCTGCTGCCACAACCAGAGACGGATGCCGCTGGAAGTGGGTTGCTGGGTAACCAGGTAACTGTCGACTTCCTCGGTGATCGAACTGAGCATGCGCTCACGGATGCTCGGGGTCGACCACAGGCTGCCAATGGTGAGCACGATCAGGCCGGCGCTGATGATCAGCGTGCGCCAGCCGTTGAAGCGGTGCGCCACCAGGCGGTAGATCCAATACCCCAGCAGCGGCAACAGCACGATATAGGTGGTCCGGCTCTGGATGAGCAACACCACGTTGGCCAGCACCACCGCCGCACCGAGCAGGGCGGCGACACGCCAGCGGCGGTTGGGGCTGTTCAGCCCGATGGCCACCAGCATCGACATCAGGATCAGGCTGGCCAGGCCCTGCTGGGTGTATTCCTTGAACACGGTGTTGCGCATGGAAGGCTGGATTTCAGCCACCGCCCGCTGCGGCACCAGGCCGAACTGCATCAGGTAGGAAATCACCACCACCAGGCCGGCGGCTACGGCAAACGCGGCCAGCGCGCGCCAACGCCAGCGCGAATCGCGCAGCAGGCTGGCAATGAGGGCCGGGTAAAGGCAGCCCCACAATCCCGCTTCGCTGAACATCGAGGCTCCGGTGGTAAGCGTGGCATGCAGTGCGCTGGCGAGCAGCACGGCGAACCAGACCAGGAAGCCGATCACCACCGGCTCGCGCACGGCGGCACGCCAGCGCTCGACCAGCCCGGTACCGGCCAGCGAGCCCAGCAGGCCCAGGCCGATCAGGATGTTGGTGGCTGGCTTGTTGATGGGCGCGGCAAACAGCGAAAGCACCGCGCACCACTGGCCAAGGGTCAGCAGCCGGGCTCGCAGTGCCTGCAACAGCGGGGTGGAGGGGGCCGCAGTCAAATGATTCACGTAATGGATCACACCGGTGGGGCGTGGGGACGCCGCTGGGAAAGTGGCAGTGACAGGGACCGCCACCGGGCAACCAGTCTGATTCTCAGTCGCTAGCTGGAACGGACAATTCTAGCGACGCGAACCTGCATCTTCAACGAACCGGATTGCATGTGGATGGCACCTGCCGAGGCAGGGTTCAGCAAACGCCGTGAGCCCGGTGCCGGGCTAGTTGCCGGGCCCGGCACCGGTTGGCGGCGTCACCAGCGGCTGCCCGTTCTGCAGCAGCCACAGCATGATGGTCTTCTGCCGCACGTAATTAGCGCTGACGAAGGCTTCGATCAGCCCTGGCCAGCCGTCGAGGAAGCCGCGCTTGATCACGTAGCTGCGGATGAAGCGCCAGCTCGGGGCGATGATCAGCTTGCCCAGGCTGGCGCGCTTGCCTTTGCCGAACTCGTGCTCGGCCATCATCCGCGCGTACTTCTGTTTCTTGTCCAGCAGCTGCAGGAAGCTGCGGTACGGGTGGTGCAGCAGATCACCCTTCAGCAGCGCGGCCGGGCCGTCCAGCGACACCGCTTCGTGGATTTCGCGATCACCGCGCCAGCCGCCGTGGCGGCGGTCGAACAGGCGTAGTACGCGGTCGGGGTAGGCCGTGCCGTGCCGCAGGAAGCGGCCGAAGTATTCCGAGCAGCGCGCGAAGCGGTAGCCCACGGCGCGGGGCAAGCCGGCATCGCGTTCGGATTCGATGGCCGCACGCAGTTCCGGGTTGACCCGCTCATCGGCATCCAGGCACAGCACCCAGTCATGGCTGGCCTGTTCAACACAGAACGCCTTCTGGCTGCGGAAGCCATCGAAGGCCCGCTGCAGCACGCGCGCACCGGCCGCCTCGGCGACGGCGACGGTGGCGTCGCTGGAAAACGAATCCACCACCACGATCTCGTCACAGAACGCCAGCGAGGCCAGGCAGTCACCAATGCGGTCGGCTTCATTGAAGGCGATGATGCAGGCCGACAGGCGCGGGCGTTGGCTGGACAGGGTGGTGCTTGGGCTGGGCATGCGGCATCTGGTACGGGGGATGGGCCAAAGCCTAGCAGCGACGGCTCCCACTGGCGATGCGATAATTGCGCAATATCCGGGATATTCAGGAGTTCCCCGCCGTGCCACGCCACTATCTGCTGTACGGGTCCGAGCGTTATGCCCTGGCCATCCTCCGCCCGCTGCAGGCAGCGATCCGCGCACGTGGCGATGAGGCGGCATGGTTTTTCGACGGCCCCGGCGCGGAAGATCTGGCCGCCGATGAAACCCTGCTCACGGTTGCGCAGGTGCGCGCCTGGAACCCCTGCGCGGTGATCACCTCGTCCAACGCGGTGCCGCACTTCTTCCCCGGGGTGAAGGTCGAGACCTTCCACGGCTTCGACGCGGGCAAGCCGCGGCATATCTACATCCGTGGCTTCTTCGACCTGTACTGCACCACCGGCCCGCGCGATACCGCCGCGTTCTCGGAACTGGCGCAGAAGTCCGGACATTTTTCGGTGGTGGAGACCGGCTTCCCGAAGATCGACCCGTTCATGAGCCAGCTCAAGGACCAGCCCGATCCGGTGCGCGAGCCGCCGGTGATCCTTTACCACTCCACCTTCTCGCCGTCCTGGAGTGCCGCCGGCCTTCTGTACGACGAGATCAAGCGCTTGTCGCAGACCGGGGAATGGCGCTGGATCGTCACCTTCCACCCGAAGATGGACCCGGAAATCACCGCCAAGTACCGCGCCCTTGAAGGCCCGTACCTGCGCTTTGCCGATGACGACAACATCCTGGACCTGTTCCCGCAGGTGGACATGATGTGCTCTGACACCTCCTCGGCGCTCAACGAATTCCTGCTGACCTACAAGCCGGTGGTCACCTTCAAAAACCGTCGGCCGGGCCCGCAGCTGATCGACATCGATGACCCGGCGCAGTTTGAAGGCGCGATCCGAACTGCCTTGTCGCGGCCGCCGGAGCTGATGGCGGCGGTGCGCCAGTTCGCCGACCAGCTGCATCCCTACCGCGATGGCCGCTCCAGCGAGCGCATCCTGCAGGCCATTGACGATTTCATCGCCAAGGGCGGGCGCAACCGCAAGCCCAAGCCGCGCAACTGGTGGCGCAAGATCAAGCTGCGCAAGCGCATCGGTTATTGGGGCCCGGCGCGGGTTTGAGGTAACGCGCTTTTCCCCCTCTCCCGCCCCTTTGGGGCACCCTCTCCCGCAAGGGGAGAGGGGAAGATCTGCAATTGCAGGCAATGCTTGAGCTCGCGCTGCTTCGCCCCTCTCCCCTTGCGGGAGAGGGTGCCCCGAAGGGGCGGGAGAGGGGAGTGCTCTACACCCTCACCAACGCAGTTTGCGCCGCACCATCTCCCGCTCAAGCTGCGCCATCAGCGCACGCGCCTGGGCTTCCTCCAAAAACCGCAGCTGCAAGGCCGGCGCGCCGGCCGCACCCGCAGTATCCAAGGTCAATGTCGCGGTGCCGAAATGCCGGTCCAGCGGCGAACGATCCAGCCGCAGGGCCTGCAGCTTGTCCAGTTCGGCCACGCGCCACCAGCGGTTCCACCAGCCGCCGCGGATGGCGACACGCTGCGCATCGATGTTGTAGCCGATGCGGCTCACCTGACGGTGCGCCTTCAGTGCCGACCACGGCAGCCATAGCAATGGCAGCAGCCCCCACGCGCGACCGGTCTCGTAGACCAGTAATGCTGACAGGCTGCCCATCAACAGCAGCGCGGGCAGGCACAGCCGCCACCAGCCGCGGGTGCTCACCGGCTGCCACTGCGCGGGTGGCCATTGCAGGTGCGGCAACAGATGCTGCAGCAGGCTGTCACAGGTGGCCGGCGGTGCCAGTGGTGCCAGCTCCTTCAGCGCGCGGCCGTCCTGTTCCTGCTGCTGGCCGCCACTGGCGATGTCCACCCGCAGTTGGCGGCGCTTGAACAGGCGATGCAGCGCGCCTTCGCGCAGGGTCCAGGCCTGGATGCGGCGGCGGGCAACGCTGCTGCGCACGCGGGTGAACAGGCCGCGCTCGACGGTCAGGCGGCGGTCGGCCTCACTCAGGCGGAAGCCGTAGTACTGCACGATGGCCAGCCCGACCGACAGCAGCCGCATCAGCACCAGTGCGAACGCCAGCAGCAGCACGCCGGTGGCGGCCATGGTCAGCGTGCCCAGCTGCAACTGGCTGGCATAGCCGAACGCGTGCCGGCCCTGCTCCTCGATGAAATCGGAGGTGGCCCGGCGCGGGAACAATTGATACGCCGCACCGATCGCCGCGGCCACTACCACCATCGCGCGGTTGGCGATCAGTCCCTGCCGTACCAGCTCGGGCAGCGGCAGGCTCAGCAGTACGCCATCGCCGGGGGCCTCGCTCTGCGTGCTGGCTACGGGCGCGCTGCCGCCTTGGCGGATCAGCCGTTCCAGCTCCAGCGCCTGGCTCAGCTTGAGCACCCGCATCTCTGCCTCGGGTTTTTCGCCACCGGCCGATTCCAGGCGCAGCTCGGCGACGCCGAACATCCGGTGCAGCAGGTTCTGGTGCACCACCACGTTGTGGATGCGCGCAAACGGGATCTCACGGCGCGTGCGTTCGAAGATGCCGCTGCGGATGCTCAGGGCGTCGCTGCCGATGCGGTAGCGATAACTCAGGTATTGCAGTACCGCCGTGGCCACCAGTGCCAGCACGATCGCGGCGCTGATCCAGTGGTGGTAGGGCAGGTCGTCATCGCGGCGGCTGCCGAATACCAGCAGGGCCAGCAAGGGCAGCAGGAACTGCTGCACCTGCTGCTGCAGGGCGAACAGCCATGACCACGGATGCAGTCGTTGTTCCTGGCCGGGTAGCGGCGGTGGAAGTTCGCTCACAGCGCGTCGTCGTCGTGGTCCAGCTGCCGCGCCAGCCGGTCACGCAGGCGTTCGGCGTCGGCCTGCGCCAGCCCGGCCACCGCCACGGTGTTCATGCGGGTGCCGGCGGTGTGCACGATCAGCGTGGCCAGCCCGGCCATGCGCTCCAGCGGGCCGCGGCGCAGGTCCAGGTGCTGCACGCGCGATACCGGCACATGGCTTTCGCTCTGCCACATATGGCCGCGGCGCACGCCCAGCGATTGGCTGTCCAGCCGCCAGAAGGTGAGCCGATGCCGACGCCAGCCGAACCATGCGCCGATCAGCGCCCCCAACCCGGCGGCTGCCAAGGGGCCCAGCAACCAGTTCGATTGATCGGTGGCCAGCATCAGCACCACACAGGCGACACCGAGCAGCAGCGCCATGCTCAGTGCCGCACCAGCGGCGGCAAACAGCGCGCCGCGTGGCGGCAGGGCCTGCCATTGCTTGTCGTCCGGGGCGGGTATATCGAAGTCGGCAGGTTCAGTCATGCGCAGACGATATAACGGCGGGGCCGTACAACGTTAGGTGGGCATCGATGGCTGCTGTAGGAGCGGCGTAAGCCGCGAAGCTGGTGCAGCACCCGGCGCCCACAATGGTGGCCTACCTCGAAAACCAGAGTGCAGGCTTTTCGTTGACTCACTACGGCATAGGCTTCGCGGCTTACGCCGCTTCCACAAAATTGCCAGGAAGCAGGGCTGTTACTGCGCTGCCATGATCAGTGCGTCCACATCCAGATGATGGCCGGCGCGTGCGGCCTTGGTGCGCAGGTACTGCTCGTTCTCGTGGGTGATCTCGCCGGTGATCGGCACGCAGCCCAGCACTTCGATGCCGGCGTTGCGCAGGCGCTGCACCTTGGTCGGATTATTGGTCAACAGCTGGATGCGTTGCACGCCCAATGCACGCAGCATCGCCACCGCACTGCCATAGCGGCGCTCGTCGGAGCCGAAGCCCAGCTGCGCGTCGGCGTCGATGGTGTCCAGGCCTTCGTGCTGGTACCCGTAGGCGCGCATTTTCGCGGCGATACCGGTGCCGCGGCCTTCCTGGTCCAAATACAACAGGATGCCGCCGCCAAGCTCCTTGAGCGTGCGCAGGCCACGCCGCAGCTGGTCGCCGCAGTCGCACTTGAGCGAGCCGAACAGGTCGCCGGTGAGGCAGGACGAATGCACGCGCACCGGTACGATGCCACTCATGTCTGGGTTGCCGACAATCACCGCGACCTGGTCGCGCTGCGCCACGCCGCCACGGAACACGGCGAACTCGCTCATGCCGACATCGCGCAACGGCACCGGCGAGCGGGTGACCAGTTCATAGTCCTGGCCGGCCTGGCCGGCACCTTCGCGCAGGGCATCGGCGCTGAGCTGCATGCAGTCGTCAAACGGGCTGCCCGCCGCTTCCAGTTCCACCGACACCATGGCCGGTAGCAGCAGGCCCAGCCGCGCCACTTCCACGCTGGCAGCGTCCAGCGCGTCGCCCTCGGGCAATGCATCGGCAGGCGCAGTTGCATCGCGCAGATAGGCCAGCGCCGGCAGCTCGGCGAAGTCGCGGCCGGCCAGCGGAACGCGGATGCCATCGGCGGCGTGGATGCCCAGCGTCTGTGCGCGCGCGGCGCTCAGGAACAGGTAGTGGCGGTTCTGCGCAGCCTTGGCGAAGGCGGCGAAGCCTGCCGGCGAGGCGCTGTCCAGGGCGATGCTGGCAAGCCGGCGCCGGCCGTCGCTGATCACCACCGGGCGGCCCGCGCGCAGCTCGGCGGCGGCGCGCTCGCAGGCGATGGCGGCGGTCTGGCCGAAATAGGGCGGGCTGGCGGATGCGGGGCTGTTCATTTGAAACCTTATGGGGGCCGTTGGCTGTCGAATCAATCAAGCAGCACGGGTGATGCAGTGTTGCAGGAGCAGGTTCAATGCGGGTGACGGGCGGTGGCGTAAGGGTCGTGCTCGCCACTGCCGGGTGGCCGCAATGTGTAGCGCTTGTAGGTCCACTGGTATTGCGTGGGATCGCGGCGGGCGATGCGCTCGATACCGGCGCTGAGGGTGGCGGCAGCCAGCTGCAGGTCCGGGTCGGCGATCTGTGCCTCGGCTGGTTCGATATGCAGGGCGAAGTCGAGGTTGGGCCCGGTGCGCTCGCACCAGCCGTACAGGACGGTGGCGCCGGTGCGCTCGGCCAGGCGGTTGACCAAGGTCATGGTCAGCGCCTGGATACCGAAGAACGGAACGAACACGCCGTCGCCGTTCTTGGGCTGCTGATCGGGCAGGATGCCGGTGGCGCCACCGTCCTTGAGTACCTTGAACAGCTGGCGTACCGCCGGGCCCTCGGCACGCACCTGGCGCACGTTGTCACCGCCGCGCACCAGTTGCAGGAATTCGTCGCCAACCGGGTTCTCCGGCGGCGCATAGACAATGGCGATAGGGCCGCGCGAAGCCAGCCATTGATTCAGCAGCTCCCAGTTGCCGTAATGCGGGGCGACCACGATCACGCCCTTGCCGGAGGCCAGAGCAGCGTCGTAGAGCTCCTGGCCATGGCGTTCGCGCAGGTGCCGGGACAGGTTACTGGCCGGGTCGTGAGTCCACAGGTACAGAGTTTCCAGAGCCTGACGGGCGGTGGTGCGCAATACCTCGCGGTGCAGGCGCGCGCGCTGCGCGGCGTCCAGTTCGGGGTAGGCCAGCTCCAGGTTGCGACGGGTCACCCGGCTTTCGCGGGCATTGATGCTGCGCCACAGCCAGGCCACGGTATCGGCCAGCGTCCGCTGCCAGGACCAGGGCAGGTGGGTCAGGATGCTGGCGAGGCGGTAATAGAGCTTGGCGACGGATTGCGGTTTCATTCCCCCAAGTTTAGCCGCTGGCGCCCGGTGCTATGGTGCCCGGCCCGCCTGCAGGAGCTGTCCATGCTTTGCCTGATCCAACGTGTTGCCCAAGCCTCGATCACTGTCGACGATGCGGTGGTAGGGCAGATCGGCCCGGGCCTGCTGGCGCTGGTCGGGGTGGAGCCAGGTGACGATGAGGCGATGCTGCCTCGGATGGCCGACAGGCTGCTGGGTTATCGGGTTTTCGCCGACGATGCCGGCAAGATGAACCGTTCTTTGCGCGATACCGGCGGCGGGCTGCTGCTGGTGAGCCAGTTCACCCTGGCTGCCGACACCCGTTCAGGCATGCGGCCCAGCTTCACCAGTGCCGCGCCGCCGGCCGAGGCTGAACGGCTTTTCAATCGGCTGGTGGCGATCTGCACGGAAAAACACGCCGCAGGGGTGGAAACCGGCCGCTTTGGCGCCCATATGGTTGTCAGCCTGATCAACGACGGGCCTGTAACCTTTCTGCTCAGACCATGACGCGCCGTGAACCCACCGCCCCGGCAAGCGTTATGCTGCGCTGGTATAATGCTAGGTTCCCATCTTCACAATCGCCGGTGGCGCGAGCATTACATGGCCAACGAACGTCCTGCCCAGCAAAACGACATCAAGCTTCTGATCAGCAAGGGCCTGGAACAGGGCTACCTGACCTACGCCGAAGTTAATGACCATCTGCCCGACGACATGGTCGACCCGGAGCAGATCGAAGACATCATCGGCCTGATCACCGGCATGGGCATCGATGTCCATGAAGTTGCCCCCGACGCCGACACGCTGATGCTCAGCGACGGCAACACCGGCAACCGTGAAGTCGATGATACCGCGGCCGAAGAAGCTGCTGCCGCACTTACCGCACTCGACACCGAAGGTGGCCGCACCACCGACCCGGTGCGCATGTACATGCGCGAAATGGGTACCGTCGAGCTGCTGACCCGCGAAGGCGAAATCGCCATCGCCAAGCGTATCGAAGAAGGCCTGGGCCAGGTGCAGGCTGCACTGGGCACCTTCCCGCTGGCCGTTGAATCGGTACTGGCCGATTACGAACTGCACAAGGAAGGCAAGAAGCGCCTGGCCGAAGTGATCGTCGGCTTCAACGACCTGGTGGAAGAGGCGCCGGCTCCGGCCGTTGCCGAAGACACCAGCGATGACGCTGCCGAAGACGGCGACGAAGACGCTGACGGCGACGACGTCGAGGAAGAGGCCGGCCCGACCGGTCCGGATCCGGTCGAAGTCGCCAACCGCATGGAGCAGCTGGCCAGCGACCTTGCCAAGTTCAAGAAGGCCCACGCCAAGGGTGACACCAAGGCCCAGACCAAGCTGCGCGAGGAAATCTCGGCCACCTTCGTGACCCTGAAGCTGCCGCTGCCGCTGACCGACGTGCTGGTCCGCCTGCTGCGCGAGACCATGGGCCAGGTCAAGGCACAGGAGCGCCGCGTGCTGCACCTGGCCACCATCACCGCCCGTATGCCGCGTAAGGATTTCATCCGCTCGTGGGAAGGCAACCAGACGAATCTGGAGTGGGTGGAAGACGCTATCAAGCGTAAGCAGAAGTGGTCGTCGGCCCTGCGTGACGTCAAGGACCAGATCGTGTCCGAGCAGCAGGCCACCATCGACCTGGAAAAGAACACCCAGCTGAGCCTGGACGAGCTGAAGGAAATCAGCCGCGTCATGGCCTACGGCGAAGCCAAGGCCCGCAAGGCCAAGAAGGAAATGGTCGAGGCCAACCTGCGCCTGGTCATCTCCATCGCCAAGAAGTACACCAACCGCGGCCTGCAGTTCCTGGACCTGATCCAGGAGGGCAACATCGGCCTGATGAAGGCCGTGGACAAGTTTGAATACCGCCGCGGTTACAAGTTCTCGACCTATGCCACCTGGTGGATCCGTCAGGCGATCACCCGTTCGATCGCCGACCAGGCCCGCACCATCCGTATTCCGGTGCACATGATCGAGACGATCAACAAGTTGAACCGCATTTCCCGCCAGATGCTCCAGCAGTACGGCCGCGAGGCCACGCCGGAGGAGCTGGCCAAGGAAATGGACATGCCGGAAGACAAGATCCGCAAGGTGATGAAGATCGCCAAGGAGCCGATCTCGATGGAAACCCCGATCGGCGACGACGAGGACTCGCATCTGGGCGACTTCATCGAGGACACCAATGTGGAGTCCCCGATCGAGAACACCACCAACATCAACTTGTCGGAAACCGTGCGTGACGTGCTGGCTGGCCTCACCCCGAGGGAAGCCAAGGTGCTGCGCATGCGCTTCGGCATCGACATGAACACCGATCACACGCTGGAAGAAGTGGGCAAGCAGTTCGACGTGACCCGCGAGCGCATCCGCCAGATCGAGGCCAAGGCGCTGCGCAAGCTGCGTCACCCGAGCCGTTCGGAGCAGCTGCGCAGCTTCCTCGACATCGAGTGATCGCTGGTTTGCAGCTGACGGCTGGCGCGTAAGTGCCGGCAAGGAGAAACCCCGGCCAGGCGGGGTTTTTCTTTGGTGTGTGTATTGGTGGGGGCACAGAGCGGCACAGGCGTTCTGCGGCGCGTTGCGGAGCCGGTGTGGCGGCCCTGCAGTCGTGCGGTGCAGCGCGCAACACGCGCACATCAAAAGCAGACACAGGGAAGTAGTCGCACGCAGCCGGCTCCACTACACTGTGTCGTCGCTACGGGCCTATAGCTCAACGGTTAGAGCAGAGGACTCATAATCCTTTGGTTCCAGGTTCGAATCCTGGTGGGCCCACCATGAAATCAATCGCTTAGCTCTGTTTTTGTCGGGTTGGAGCAGGGGCGTTGAAGAATTCGCGGGAAAATTCCGCGATCAATCAATCAGCTCCGTCCACTGCGCATAGCGTGGAAGCAATTGCTTGGCTCTGTTTTCTTCTGATTGAAGCAGATGCCCGAGGTAAATCTCTTGGAAAAATACCGTTGCTGATCAGTCAGGGGCTTGGCTAATCCCATCTACGGCCAGCTCATGGCAACGGCAAACGGCATGGAAAAACGTTCGATAGAAATCGCTCTGCAACGCGCACGGATCGAAACCCGCGATTTCTTTGCGGTGGTAGGCATTGGATCGAAGCAGTGGAGAGCAAACGTTTTGTGCTCAGGTCGTGCGGTTGATGTGGCGGCATAGGCCGCATCTTGAGTCATCATCTTCAGCGCTCGGGGCGGGCGCTGGTGCTTGCCACTCTTGCCTGCGATGGATCATGGAGCAACACAGAAAAGGGGCGCATTGATTGGCGCCCCCTTCTGTTCACCGCGGTTGCATCAGAAGTCGTAGGTCACGCCCAGGCGCATGCTGCGCGGAGCCTGCCAGGACAGGACCTGGCGATAGATGCCGGGGCCGTAGTCCGGCTCCAGACGGGTAGCCTTCTGCTCGTTCAAAGCATTCAGCATGTCAACAGTGAAGGCCAGTTTTCCGTCCGCGAAGGATGGACGGTACTCGGCACTGAGGTTGAGATTCTTGATCCAGGGCGTTTCACCGGCGTCGCCCATCTTGGCCGGCTTGCCACCGCACCAATGGTAGTAGTTGCCCGCGTAGGCCGGAGAGGTTTCATCCGGACCATATGCGCCCTGGCAGGAGTTCGGCGTCCCGCTCATGACCTGCAACGTACTGCTGATGCTCCATTGCGGGTTGATCTGCCACATGCCCATCGCCTTGAGCTGGTGGGTACGATCATTCGGAAGGTGGCCACCGGCATATTCCATCAGGGATGGGTAGTCCCAGTCCTGCGTAGCCGAGATGTCACTTTGGCCGATGTCGGACTTCACCTGGCCTTCGGTGTTGCCGCGACTGTGGGCGTAGGTGTAAGTCACGCGCCCCCACAGCCTGCCGTCGAACGGGTGTTCGACATAGACATCCAATGCCGTATAGGTGCGCTTTACCTTTGAATAACCGAAGTCTGCGTTGGTGATGGCCAGCTCGGTGTAGCCGCCCTGAGCATTGGGCAGGTTGAACACCGCGGCACTACCGGGGTTGAAGAAATAGCAACCGCGTAGACCGGTAGTATCGATACCTTGAGCAGCAGCCATTTCTTCGAATTTGTCGATGTAGCAGGTATCGTCGATGGCGTTGTTCAACTTGCGGTATGTCAGCTTGGCGCCGTAGTTCCAGTTCTCGTTGAAGACCTTGTCAAAGCCCACGATGTACTCATCCTGCGATTGGGCCTTCAGGTTCTTCGCCGTAACCGTCTTCGGATCCGGCGATTGACCGTATTCGCGATTGGCCGAGTACGGCGCGCCCGGGCCGTTGATTGTGTCGATTGCGGTCAGGCCGGTCGGGTTGCCGTTCGCATCGATGCCCGTGTAGGTGTAGTACTCGTTGGTATAGATGGAACCTGCGGCGCCGCGTGCAGCCAGTGAGGTCGGCAGTGCGAGGTAGTAGCGTCCAGCGTTACCGTAGACCTTGAATGTGCTGTCGCCATTGACATCCCAAGCGAAGCCCAGTCGCGGCGCCCACTGCGGCTTGGTCTGCCTGATGTAAGCCTTGCCCTCCGGGTTGTAATTGATGAACTGGTCGTTGCGCAGGCCGAGCTTGACCAGCCAGCGGTCGTTTACCTGCCAGTTGTCCTCTATGTACTGGGCGCGCTGCATGACTTTGACCGAGGCGCGGGTTTCCTGGATGTACTTGGAAACGTAGTAGCCGGTCTCGCCGCCGGGATAGTTGCCGGGAGCGCCCACTCCCCCTTCGCTGATGGGCGTCATCGCGTTCGGCTTGCGGCCGTAGAGCCACATGTAACCGGCGTCCGGCGCCATGATGGTGCTGTCGTTGCGGTCTTCGGTCCGCTGGTTGTCGATGCCTGCGGTGATCGCGTGACCGCCCAGTTGATAGGTCACATCGAAACGGTAGTTTGCGCCAAACGTCTGATGCCTGGGATCGGATATCTGCGCCAGCTTGTTGGCATTGGTGATGGGAGTTCCGCCGTTCAAAGCCGGGTTCTGATTGACGCTGCCACTGACGGGTATCAGGTTGGAGAACTTGTTGTCCGGATCGGACTCCAGGTCCGTCTTCTGTTCGCCATACTGGGCATTGACCGTCAGGTTATCCGTTAGATAGCCCGTGTACTTGGCGATCCACATCACCGCCTTCGTCTCCGACGCGGTCGCGTCGCTGAGGTAGTCACCGCGGTTGAACGTGTTGTAGTTGTAGCGGTAGTTCTGGCCAGAGAACTTGTGTTGTGTTGACGCTCCAGTGAGTTCAAGCACGTGGTCGTTGGTGATGTTCCAGTCAACCTTGGCGTACCACTTCGGGTCCTTGAACGTGCGTTCGGAGACTTGTGATGCGGATGACTTTACACCTACCAGCTGATCCTCTGTCCGGGCGCCTTCCGCCGAAGCAAAGAAATACAGTTTGTCCTTGATGATCGGACCACCGACGTAGGCACTTTCTACCTTCGTCCAACCTACGTTGTCCTCGCGGTACTGGTACAGATCATGGCTGCCGAGTTTGCCTGGTAGCGCATCCGAATAGTAAGTGTTGCGCGGATCACTCTTGCCCCATTCAGGGGTCCACTGCAGCTGTCCTCCGAACTTCCACTCATTCGTACCGCGCTTACCAATCTGGTTGATGACGCCACCGGTGGTGCGCCCGTACGCAGCGCCATAGCCGCCGGTCAACACTTCCTGCTGCTCAATGGAGCCATAAGGCAATTCAATGCCGCCGAAACCTTTCAGCGGATCGGTGACGTTCATGCCATTGATGTAGTAAGCGTTCTCAGAGACAGACGCGCCGCCGAAGGAGGACAGTCGCTGACCGTTGGATGCATTGACGAAGTCGTTGGACCCTTGAATGACGCCAGGAGCCAATTGTGCGATGGCATCGGCGCTACGCGCGATCGGCAGCTTGGCCAACTGTTCGGCCGTGATGACCATGCGTGAATCGACCTGGGTCACGTCGATGGGCTGCATTCGCGTGCCCACCACTTCGACAGTAGAAAGCGTCGTGGCGTTGAATGAAGCATCCGCGGTGGATGAAACCGCAACGGTGATACTGCGGGTGCCAACGGTAGCGCCACCCTTGATCTGCTTCACCGTATAGGCGCCAACCGGCAGGCTACCCACGTTATAACGCCCATTTTCGTCGACCACCACGGTGCGCGAAAGGCCCGATGTACTTTCAATAACGATGGTGCTTCCAGCGTCGGCGCTGCCGCTGATGGCGCCGGATGTGGATTGTGCGTGTGCACCGAAACTCAATACAGCACTCATCAGGGCAACCGTAAGCCCGGAACGGGCCAGTACCTTTACTGTCGTCATCGCTGTTCTCTCTACTGCTTAGGAATGCGCTTCGCCCGAGGATGAACGGAAGACGGAACTTTGGTTGCTGATGTATCCAACTTCCACGAAGCGCTCGAACTGTAGTTGACGGTTCAGCAGTGGTCACTGACATAAGTTATGAACTCAGCTACAGAATCGCTGACATAATGAAATTGGGAGATGCATGAAAAAAAATTCTATTCTTGATCTCTTCATTGCATGCTCGACGACCGCGATGAGACGATGCCATCAGTCGTAGCAAGGCCCTATCTTTCTGACATCGAGTTTGAGGCACAGCACAGCTGCCGGCATGTGCTTCTCGCGGCATTCGATGCGCGTACAGATAGATGCATCGGTGTGGGTCCAGCGCTTCTACACCTGGCTTCCGTCCTTGATGAATCTGCTTTCTACGTGGGGCGGATGCCGCTGCGGGGCAGTCGGTTTCCTGCAAAGTTTGCGGGTGGGTTTGGCCGGCAATCGAGGGGCCTGAATCCCTCGGCTCCACGTGGCGTTGAGTCGTGGGGAGTTGCTTGCAGTGGGGTGACGCAGTTGTACCTGGTGGCTTATGGATGGGGCATGTGTGATGTCGGTGTTGGCCGGGTGATATCAATGCCGAAACTTTTTGATCACGACTTATAGAACACCGGCTAAGCTGAGCCCTCCGCAAGGGAGACTGCTGGCAATGTCCATACGCACGGTTCCAGGTCGTCGCCGCTTCATCGCGCAGTCCGCCACCTTGGGGATTCTCGCCGCGTTGCCTTCAACCCGAGCATTGGCTGCGTCGTGTAAAAACACCGACAGCGGTTCCTGGATTCCTGACGATACATTTCTCGCCGAGTTGCCTCGGATCATGCAGGCCTTTGCGGTTCCTGGCGTGGGCATCGCCGTGGTTGAAGACGGTGCTGTGGCATGGAGTAGAGGTTTTGGTTTGGCCGAGGTACAGACCGGCAGACCTGTTGATGCGCGCACGGTGTTCGAGGACGCCTCGCTCAGCAAGCCCGTGTTCGCCTATCTGGTGATGCAGCTGGTGGGACAGGGGCGGATCGATCTGGATGTTCCGCTGGTTCGGTATCGGCGCCCTGATTACCTTGGCGATCATCCATGGGTGGCACTGATCACCGCGCGCGACGTATTGCGGCATACGACGGGGTTACCCGATTGGCGCAAGTCACCCGCCACCGAGAAGCTGGTGCCGATGGTGAAGCCCGGTACGCGCATCAACTATTCCGGTGAGGCATTCGTCTGGTTGCAGCTGGTTGTTGAAACGCTCACCGGCCAGAGTCTGGATGAGTCGATGCAGGCCTATCTGTTTGGTCCTGCCGGGATGAAGAACAGCAGCTACACCTGGAATATGGATCTGGCGGAGCGCTCCGTGTTTGGTCATCCCGCACACGATCGCATTGATGCCGGCGTGCCGCCGCAGGTGCTGCGTGAACAATGGAACGCAGCTCAACGCGTCGCCGAGCGCTGGGGAAAGCCGCTGTCTGCATGGAAGTATGAAGATGCCGAGCGTGCGCTACCGGAGGTACAGGCCGCATCGCCGCCAGGCTTGGTGACTTGGCCGGGTGACATCCTCGCCAACGCCGCCGCCAGTCTGCGCACGACGGTGCAGGACTATGCGACGTTCCTGAGCTTGATGATGGCGGGCCGGCAAGCTGCGGCATGGGAGATCAGTGAGAGTGCGCGACGGGCCATGCTGACGCCGCAGATCAGCTTGCCGGGGCGATGGACCGAGAAAGGCCTGGGTTGGAATACCGAGCAGACCCGCGACGGCCCGATGTTCTATCACTCGGGTAGCAACAGCGGCATCTTCAAGAATTTCGCCATTGGCGATGCGCAGCGGGGGCGGGGCATCGTGGTGTTGACCAATGGCGGCAGCGGTTCGTTCGTGCACCGGCGGGTGGTGCGCGCGGCGACTGGGTACGATCTTCTTTCGTACGATCTTTGATCGAGTGCGGGTATGCACCCGCAGTATTGTGTCCATCTTCGATGGACCCGCTACTACTGGAATTGGGGCGCGATTGTTGCCGTTGCCGCGCGGCCATCTGGTTCAGTTCTCAAAGACGCCATCGCCGGCCGCTTCTGCGATGGGCCGTACCTCCTGCACCAGGCTCAGCAAGGTCTTTCCCGGCTCTTCATTCATCACTTCATGCGCGGACTGTTCAAACCAGATCAGTTTCTTCTGCGGCGCATCCACGCTGGCGAACCATTCGGCCGCCAGTTTGGAGGACACGTTGTAATCGTGCCGGCCCAGGAACAGGAACAGCGGCGTCTTGAGCTGGCGGGTGCTGCTCATGTTGAGGGTCAGCACATCCGCGAGCAGGTGCTGCATGGAAAACTCGTTGCCCTTCCAGGCTGCGGCTATATCCGCGTCGGCATACTCGGGTGACAGCGCAAAGGCTGCGGCCTCGGCGTCACCGCCGCGGCGGTTGTGGACCATGCCGCCATAGTGGTTCAACCAGCGTCGCTGCTTGAACAGGGCATCCAATGCAACAGGTGCGTTGCCCTGGGCATAGGGTGCTATCGCCTGAAGCTCGGCGATGGCCTGCGCGTTGTGGTCGCGTTGCGCCTGTTGCATGGTCCATGCCCAGCCGCGCCGTTCGCTCTCCGGGGCGTTGGATATCTGGCCCATGCCGATATAGGCATGCAGCCACTGCGGGCGCTGCTTGGCAACTTCCAGGCCCAGATAGCTGCCCCAGGAATGGCCGAGCACGAAGATCTTCTGCTTACCGAATTCATGGCGCAGCCATGCCACCATTTCCAGTGAATCGGCAACCATGCGCTCGCGGGTCATGGTGGGGGCCAGCTGCACTGGGTCGTTGCTCGCAAAGGTCTTGCCCGCGCCGCGCTGGTCCCACTGCACGACGGTGAAGTACTCCTCCCAGCCGCGCTGGAAATACCAGCTGGTTGGCATGGCGACCCAGCCCGGCCCACCATGCAGCATCAGTAAAACCGGGTTGCGGGCATCGTTGCCGCGGATCGATACCCATTGATCAATCCCGCCAATGCGGACCTTCTCCAGGCGCTCGATGCCGTTGTCGGCAACCACGCGGCGCATGTCCGCCACGATCGCAGTGGCCTGTGCCCGATCACGCGGCACGGGCGCTTCGGGCACGGCGGCGCTTGCGCCGGAGCAGGCGCCAACGGCAATGCAGAACAGGAACAACGGCAGCAGCTTCATCGGTTTCCCCGGCTCGGTGTCAGTTGCAGGGATGAAGCATGTCATGTGCGCGCCGCAACGACACCTCCGACAAATTTACAGCATTGGCTGCAGCTGTCGCATATCTCTACCGTGGCCGCGGGTCGCTCACCTCAGTCCTGCGAATCGGATTCGATCTCCAGTACCGCACCCAGTCTTTCCGCCAGGGCCTGCGCGGCGTCCAGCACGCGTGCCAAGCTTTCGTCGTTGAGGGTTTCCACCTGGATCAGATAGGAGCCCGGGCCTTCGTTGTCGCTCAGGCCTGCCGAGCTGCTGTCCTCGTCATCAGCGGCGAACGCGGGTTCGGTGATGTCTTCGGCTGAATCCACATCGTCCATGCCCTTGAGCATGTCGAGCATGGCCTGGGCGACGCCGTCGTCGGCGGTGAGGCGGAGTTCGAGGTTTGCCATGTAAATCTCCTTGCGGACGTGAGGGGACGGTTATTCGCCTTCGGCCTGGAAGCCCACTTTTCGGTGGCTGCCATCGCAGAAGGGCTTGTTGTTGGAATGACCGCAGCGGCACAACCAGGTCTCGGTGACGCGGTCGATGGTGCGGCCGGTGCCGCTGACCACTTCAAGGTTGCCGATGACGTGCAGCGGGCCGTTCCTGGTCGGGTTGACCTGCAGCGGGCCATCACGTTGCGGCAAAGGGTCGGATTTCTTTTCCGCTGGCTCGCCGCTGGCGGTAAAACCACAGTCGACGTGCCGGTGGTCGCAGAAGGGTTTTCTGTGCGATTCGCCGCAGCGGCACAGAGTGGCGCGCATGCCTTCATCCTTGCCGGCAATGAGCAGCGGTGCGGTGAATGCGAGCGGGCCGTTCTCGCGGATATGCACCAGGTTCACCACTGGAGCGGGCTCGGCGTGGCTGCCGTCGTTGTATTCGTAGCGGATGGCGCCGGAGGGGCAGTTGCGCGCGATCAGTTCCACTTCTTCCGGTGCCACCGCATCGGGGTGGATCCACTCGCCGACCACATTGGGCACGAACACGTCCGGGTGGCTGAGCACGCAGTTGCGCGAGTGGATGCAGCGTTCGCCATCGAAATGAATGGTGACGGTTCTGCCGCGTACGGTTTCGGTTGCCATGGGCTGCCTCCGCTTCTGAAGGCACAGTGTCGCGCGCGGGACGTTAAGGCGGGGCGTATGCCGGTGTTGTTTGTGGGAGCGGCGTGAGCCGCGAAGCGAGCGGGCAATGAGATTGCCGTTGACCTGGTGTTCTGTAGGTGTGTGAGCTTCGCGGCTCACGCCGCTCCCACAAGCTGCCTGCTAGCGGCGTACGGCCAGTACCCCATCCAGGGCCAGCTCGGCCTTGAAGCCTGCCTTCTGCAGGCGGGTGGCGACTTCGCGCGGTACATCGCGGCCGCTGGTGAGCTTGTTCGGCGCGCCGGTGTAATGGAACAGGCGGCCGCCCTTGCGCAGCACGCGCGCCAGTTGATCGTAGAACACCTGCGAGTACAGCTCGCCGGCAATGCCGAAGCGCGGCGGATCGTGCAACACCGCATCCATCGATGCATCGGCGATGCCTTCGATTTCTTTGGAGATATCGCCTTGGGTCAGCTGCAGGCGACCACCTGCATGTTCACCATCGGGATCCGGTGACCACGGGTTGAGGGTGCGCAGCCAAAGGACTTCGGGGCTCTTTTCGAAGGAACGGATGCTGGCGACGCCTTCATCCAGGCAGCAGGCGGCGAAGTAACCCATGCCGCCGCAGGTATCGAGCAGCTGCTTGCCGCGTGGCTCCACCAGTGCCACCTTGCGGTGGGCATCGTCTAGCGGCGAGATCTGCGCGCTGACCAGCATCTTGATGCCGTCGATCTCGAAGGTGGGGATGCCCCAGTCGGTGGGCACCAGCTTGTACAGGCCGCTGCCAAAGCGCGAGGCAGCGCTGAATTCATCGCCATCCCAGTAGTAGATGGTGCGGTCCTTGAGCTTGGCCGGCCACGGGTAGTGCTGGCCACGGTACTGCCAGCCATCAGCGCTGAGGCTGACTGTTTGCTGGCTGCGGCCCAGGTCGAGCGAGGCGCTTGCTTCGCTGCTGCCTTGCTTCAGAGCGCTTTGCAGCTGTTCGAGCAGGGGGCGGGTCAGCAGGGGGCCGGTGTAGTGGGGCATGGGAATGGCGGTGATACGGGGGAGGGAATGCTACCGCAGGGAGGGGTTTGGGGTTTTGTTCCTGGCGAAGAGCCCGCCTCCCCAGCGCGTCCCTTTGCTTCGCAAAAGGGAGGGGGCAGAACTCCCTCCCTTTGCCGCAAGCGCGGGGAGGGCCGGGGAGAGGTAGCTTTGGACGTTCAGGCTTTTTGCCGGGAACGCCGCCTCAAGCAGCGCCCGGTAACCCAAGGAGGCATAATTCGCGCCCCTCCCTTCGATTCCGCGTGCTCCGCCGCCCAATCGGCCGGCGCCAGCGGCCAGCCCGTATGTCCTTCCTGCATTCTGAACTGGCGCAGTGGCGCGCTCATCCCCTGCGTGAAATGTTGGCCGGCGCCGTGGCCACCTTTGCGCTGATCCCCGAGGTCATCGCGTTCTCGTTCGTGGCCGGGGTGGACCCGCAGGTGGGTTTGTTCGCGTCTTTCGTGCTGAGCATCGTGATCGCGGTGTTCGGCGGCCGGCCGGCGATGATCACCGCGGCGGCCGGCTCGGTGGCTTTGGTGGCAGCACCGCTGATCAGCGCGCATGGCCTTCCCTATCTGTTTGCCGCAGGCCTGTTGGCCGGCGTGATCCAGATCCTGTTCGGCGTGCTGCGGTTGGGCGTGTTGATGCGCTTTGTCAGCAGCTCGGTGCGCACCGGCTTCGTCAACGCGCTGGCGATCCTGATCTTCGCCGCGCAGCTGCCGCAGCTGCACGGTGCCACCACCGCCACCTGGGCAATGCTGGCCTTGGGCCTGTTGGTGATCTACGGCTTGCCGCGCCTGCCGCTGCCCGCTGTGCGGGCGATTCCCTCGCCCCTGATCTGCATCGTGGTGCTGAGTGTATTGGCTGCGTGGTTGAAGTTGGACCTTCCTACCGTGAATGACCTGGGCAAGCTGCCGGAGGCGTTGCCGCAATGGATGGGCTTGCCGTCCTTGCCGTTTGATCTGGAAACCCTGCGCATCATCGCGATGCCGGCCCTGGCCATTGCGATGGTGGGCTTGCTGGAGTCGATGATGACGGCGCGTGTGGTGGACGAACTCACCGACACACCCAGCTCCAAGAACCGCGAATGCACCGGTCTGGGCGTGGCCAATATCGCCGCCAGCCTGTTCGGCGGCATTGCCGGCTGCGGCATGATCGGGCAGACCGTGGGCAACGTGAAATACGGTGGCCGCGGAAGGCTGTCGACGCTGTTTGCCGGCGTGTTCCTGCTGGTGCTGATGGTGCTGCTGAAACCCTGGGTTGGGCAGGTGCCGGTGATCGCGCTGGTGGCGATCATGGTGATGGTCAGTGTGTCCACGTTTGACTGGCGCAGCCTGGGCGCGCTGGTGCGGCATCCGCGCCTGTCCGGCGTGGTGATGCTGGCGACGGTGGCTGTGACCTTGGGGACGCACAACCTTGCGGCGGGTGTCGGCGTCGGCGTGTTGTTGAGCGGTGTGTTCTTTGCGCTGAAGGTGGCGCGTCTGCTGCGTATCGAGCAGCAGGACCTGGCCGATGGCAGCGTCCGCTATGCGGTGAGCGGGCAGGTGTTCTTTGCCTCGGCCGATGCCTTCATTGATGCTTTCGATCCGCGCCTGGTGCAGGGGCGTGCGGTGGTGATTGATCTGTCAGCGGCACAGCTGTGGGATATCACCGCGGTGGCGGCGCTGGAGAAGGTGGTCAGCCGTTATCGCCACCATGGCATCAAGCCGCGCGTACTGGGCCTGGATAGACAAGGGCGCGCGCTGCTGCGGCGCGTGCTGCGTGAGGGCGAACTGGCTGTCGAGGATGCGCCAGCGTAACGCTTGTAGGAGCGGCATCAGCCGCGAAGCTGATGCTGCCGCCGGCCGCCGGGGGATCTGCAATTGCAGTGGTTTCCGCAACGGACAGCGCGCGAGCTTCGCGGTTTACACCGCTCCCACAATTGCCGGATGGCTGCCGTGCCTGTGTAGGAGCGGCGTAAGCCGCGAAGCTGATGCTGCTGGCTGTGGCCGGGGAACGCGCAATTGCACAATCGCTCCCGTCGGACAGTGCAGTGGCTTCGCGGCTCACGCCGCTGCTACAACCGGCGGGTGGCTGGGTTGCCTTGTGGGAGCGGCATCAGCCGCGAAGCTGATGCTGCTGGCTGTGGCCGGGGAACGCGCAATTGCACAATCGCTTCCCGTCGGACAGCGCGGTGGCTTCGCGGCTCACGCCGCTCCTACAACCGGCGGGTGGTTGGGTTGCCTTGTGGGAGCGGCATCAGCCGCGAAGCTGATGCTGCTGCCGGTTGTTGCGGAATCTGCAATTGCAGTGGTCCCAGCAACGGACAGTACATTGCCTTCGCGGCTTACGCCGCTCCTACAACAAGCTGGGTTACATCACGTCCCAGGCGTAGCCGCCGCGCTCCAGTACCGATGCCGCCAGCGATTCGACGATCTCGTCTTCATTGCGCTCCAGGCCACGCACATTGCGCGCCATGCGGCGACGGGCCTGGCGTGCGAACAGCCGCGCGATCTTCACCGCATCCTCTGCTGCCGGATGCTTGGCCTGCAGCAGGCTCTCCACCCGTGACAGCACACACAGCCCGACAAACAGATCGATGGCGATATCGGCCACGCGCTTCTGCGCATGCTGCTGGTCGGCGATCTTCTTGCCATGCTTGCGCAGCAGCTGGTCTGATGCCTTGGACAGTTCCACCGTGTACTTCTCGCACAGGCGCGCCAGTGGCCGCAGCGCGTCGTTGAGCGGCGCGCGGATGCGGCCGGTGCCGTAGCCGGTGGCTTCGCGCACACGGCGGCCGGCGTAGTCGCTGAGTACACCGAAACCCTTGATCGGGTCGTTGAAGATGCCGCCCACCGCGCTCTGTAGTTCGCTCAGCGTTGCGCCCACGCCCTTCAACCCATTGAGCGCCACGTACAGGCGCAGGATCTCGTTGGTGCCCTCGAAGATCGACAGGATGCGGGTATCGCGGGTCATCTGCTCGTACGGCAGCTCGCGCATGAAGCCGTTGCCGGCGGCAATCTGCAAAGCTTCGTAGCAGCTGCGCTGCACCGCCTCGCTGGCGAAGATCTTGCTCATCGCCGCTTCCACCGAATAGTCGGTGCGGCCGCTGTCGATCAGATGCGCCACCATCCACACCGTGCTCTCGGCGGCGAAGCAGTCGGCAGTCATCTGCGCGATCTTCTCGCGCACCAGGCCGAACTCGGCGATCGGCTGGCCGAACTGCTTGCGCTCGCTGGCCTGTGCGCAGGCCATGCGGATCAGCGCACGCATGCCGCCGACCGCGCCACCGCCCAGGCCGGTGCGGCCGCTGTTGAGGATGTTCATCGCCACCTTGAAGCCTTTGCCTACCGGGCCCAGCACATTGGCCGCCGGCACGCGCACGTCGTTGAAGGCAACGGTGGTGGTGGAGGAAGCACGGATGCCCATCTTGTCTTCGTGCGGGCCGTGGCTGACGCCGTCCCAGCCGGCCTCGACGATAAAGGCGGTGACCTTGCCTTCCGGCGTGTCGGTACGCGCGAACACCGTATAGAAATCGGCGATGCCGCCGTTGGTGATCCAGATCTTCTCGCCGCTCAGGGTCCAGCTGCCGTCGTCGTTGCGTTGCGCCTTGGTGCGGATGGCCGCGGCATCGGAGCCGGCGCCGGCTTCGGTCAGGCAGAACGCGGCAATCATCTCGCCGCTGGCAAGCTTGGGCAGGTAACGCTGCTTCTGCTCATCGTTGCCGAACAACAGCAGGCCTTTCATGCCGATGGAACTGTGCGCGCCGATGGTCAGCGACACCGAGCTGTCATGGCTGCTGGTCTGGCCCAGCACCCGCGCATAGGCGCCATTGGACAGCTCCAGCCCGCCGTATTCCTCGGGGATGATCAGTCCGAACAGGCCCATGTCCCGCAACGCCTGGATGAACTCCGGCGGCTGCTCGGCGTCGCGGTCGTACTGCCGCAGATCGGCGGTCTTGTCGGCCAGGAACTGGTCAATGGCGTCCGTCATCGCGCCCAGCATCTCGCGGTCACGTTCGCGGATCTGCGGATAGGGGAACAGCACATCCTCGGCGATATGGCCGAAGAACAGCTGTTTGGCGATGCTTTCATCCAGGTTCTGCGCTGCAACGGTATTCACGTACGGCTCCTTGGGGTGCGGACGATGCCGCCCTTTGTTGAATGATGGCCCACTCTTGCCGCAGGTTCACACATCCGCAAGGCACAATCGTGGAACTCGTTGTGCTCTTGTCGGTCACTGCACTGTGCATTTGTACCGTGACAGGGCCGGTTGCCGCTCTGCGTCGTGTTGGTGATGGAGTTGCATGCGTTCTGACCGTTCCGCCGAACCGCTATGGATCCGCCTGACTGCGGGCGTGATCGCCGTGGCTTTCATGGCGGGGATGGCGCGGCTGATGTTGCAGCTGCCGGCGCCCAATCCGGTGACGGAACAGGCAGGGGTCGAGCTGCGCTGGGTGCTGCCGGCGGCCATGCCTGCGGCGCCGCCCCAACCGCAAACAGTGCCGATGCCGGCTGCCGCGCCAGCACTGGTGGTGCCGTCACATGCCGATACGCCGCTGCCGGCGAACCAAGCGCGCGTCAGCGCCGCGCCCTCTGCAGCGCCAACTGCACCCGCAGCTGCCCAAGCCGCATGGTCGCAACGGCTCTATGGTCGGGATGGCAGCCTGGCGGTGCCACCGAGTGGCACGGTGCCGGCACAGAAGGATGCCGCGCAGCAGGTGTTCCAACACCGCGATGAATTGGCCACCGGCGTGGGGGAACGGCCGTTGGAGAAGATGGTCTCGGGCATGTTCGAAGACAAGAAAAAGCCGCCGACGCTGGGCGAAATGGGCGCGCGCTTGATCCATGGGCGGGACATCCAGCCGGCACAGGCGCGGCGTCCGCCGGATGTTGCGTTCAACCCCGGCCTGCATGAGCGCCCGTCCGATCTGGGCAGTGAGGCCACCGGCGATGCCTACAAGGCCGCGCCCATCCGCTACGAGAAGGCGCCGGACATGAGGGGCGGGGCCAGCCGTCGCATCCGCCTCGCTATCGGCGCGTTGGAGCAACGCTATCCACGTTGCAATGGTGAGCAGCGCCGACGTTGGCTCGGTATCGCGCAGCAGCACATGGACGCCCTGCAGCGCGTGGAGTACCGCTACAACAACGGTGCCGATCCTGTGGAGGCCGAGCACAGCCTGCCCAGTGCGGCCGATAGTGCCTACGACCTTGCGCGGCGTGCGCTCTGGGATGCCGAGCGGCGCATGAAAACGTGCACTTGAGCGCGGGTCAACGCAGGCCAGAGGCGGGCCTTGCCGCCGCCATTGCCGGTGCCCGCCGATCGGGTTGAATGTCACCCAGTGGACAAACCGGGACAAACCAGGACGACTTTCCTAAGTTGTTGTCTTTCAATGGCTTTTTGCGGGAAATGCATGCCTAGAATCGGGCGTCTTCCATTCTGGGGTTGTGATGAAGTCGATCAGTCTGTTGTTCTCCGCGTTGGTGCTTGTTTCCACATTCGGTTGCCAGGCAACGTCCAAGCCCGCTGCGGCGGGCGGCGTGGGTGTCGCGCCCGGGCACAGCCATCCGTTGCCCAGACATGCGCTGGTGGGCTATCTGCACAATTTCGACAATGGCCAGGGGCTGCTGCCGGTCGCCAAGGTGGATGACAGTTGGGATGTGATCGTGCTGGCCTTCGCCGATGACATGGGCGAGGGCAAGGTGGCGTTCAACCCGGATCCGGCGCTGGATCGCACGCAGTTGATTGCAGACATTGCCGCCAAACGTGCACAGGGCAAGATCGTGGTGCTCTCCTTCGGCGGCGAGCTGGGCACGGTGACCTTGAACACGCAGCGCGATGAAGACAACTTCGTGCGCACTACCGCCGAGGCGATCAACACCTTCGGCTTCGACGGCATCGATGTCGACCTGGAGAAAATCGCAGGCGTTGTGCATGGCGCGCCGGTCATCCCGCACCTGGTATCCGCAGTGAAGCGGCTGCATGAGATGTACCCGAACCTGTATGTGTCGATGGCACCGGAGCATCCTTATGTGCAGGGTGGGCTGGTATCGATGGACGGTATCTGGGGAGCCTACCTGCCCCTGATCGATGGCCTGCGCGACGAGCTGGACCTGCTGCACGTGCAGCTCTACAACAATGGCGGCCTGCCCACGCCCTACCGCGCCGAGAAGTACCCGGGTGGCAGCGTCGACATGATGGTGGGCTCGGCCAAGATGCTGATCGAAGGCTTTGATCTGGCCGGCGGCAAGGGACGGTTTGCCGGGCTGCGTGCGGACCAGGTTGCGCTGGCGTTGCCGTCGGGCCTGCGCGCTGCCGGCAACGGTTATGCGACACCAGCGGACATAAACCGCGCCTTCGATTGCCTGACCACGGCCACCCAGTGCGATGAGCTGAAGCCGGCCCGGCCGCACCCGGATTTCCGAGGCGTGATGACCTGGTCGATCAACTGGGATGTGGCCGACGGTCGCGCGTTTTCCGAGCCGGTAGGCCAGCATCTGCGCGCAGCACGGACGCGCTGATTGCAGCGGGGAGCTTGTGCGCCTGGTGGTTTCCGGTAGTTGCCGGAACAACAGGCACAGGCTCCCCCTCATCCGATGCCCGGCCTTGCTCCAATCCAGGGGGAGGTCGCGCAGGTGAGCCGCCACCAACAGACCGGTGATCACGCACCCGTGCAGCCAGCGGACTCATTCCAGCCGGAAGTGCACCAGGGTGACCAGTTCGTCATGGCGGAAACCGGGATACAGGCGCTGCATTACCGCCAACAGCCCTGCCGGGCTACGGCATGCAGGGTCATGTTCGTCGCACAGATCCGCCTCTTCCAGGGCGTCGAAACTGCGCAGTTCGGTCTGCAGGGGCAGGGGGCCCAGTTGGCGCCCTTCACCCAAGGCGATGCAGGCCTGCGCTACCCCATGCCAACGCGCGCCGCGCCGTACGCTGGTGTTGCGGCCGGTATGGAACTGCGGGTTGTCGAAGCCTAGCAGGGGTACGGTCATGGGCTTGGCACAGGGTTGGAAAGCGGCTGTTCATTCTGGGCGCGATTGGCGCATTTTTCATCACCTGCCGTTCAAGCATGCAGGCTCAGCATCGTGCTCCTTCTGTTGATGGGATCCGGCCATGCCGCGCGCGGCTGCGCTTTTGCTGTTGCTGCTGATGTACGGGCTGTGCGGGCCTTTGCAGGCGCGCACGGTGTACCGCTGCGTGCAGAAAGCCACAGTGAGCATGGCTACGGCTCCAGAACCGGGCTCCGTCTGCAAGGCCATCGAACTCGACGACAATGCCGTGCAGACGCCTAATCTATGGGGCAACTTTGGGGTATTCAGCGGAACTCTCTACGAGCGCGAGCAGGACGGCAAGCCGGTTTATTCCACCCGCAACCTACCGGGTTCAACTCCCTACCTGCGTTTCACCGTGGCTACGCCACCGGGTGAGCCAGCGCATGCAGGATTGGGCCGGGTAGGCACGCCGCAGTTGAATCGTCACGCACCGCAGTTCCGTGCTGCTGCCAAGGCCACTGGCGTGGATGATGCCTGGCTGCGGGCCGTGGCCCACGCGGAGAGTGCGTTCGATGAGAAAGCAGTGTCACCCAAGGGCGCACAGGGCGTGATGCAGCTGATGCCGGAAACGGCGAGCGAATACGGCGTAAGCGATCCGTTGTCGCCCGCCCAGTCCATCAACGGCGGCGCGCGTTACATGAAATCGCTGCTGCGCCGTTACAACGGTGACCGGACCCTGGCTGCTGCAGCCTATAACGCAGGCATCGGGGTGGTTGCACGTTATGGCGGCGTGCCGCCGTACGCGGAGACGCGGCAGTACGTGGACAAGGTATTGGCGTTGTACGGCCGGTACCGAGAGGCGATGGGAACGGGGCCGGAAAGGCCGGCGTTGTAGTTTGGTTGTTGGGGGTTTGGATGGAGGGGCTTCGCAGTTGGAACCGAAGCTGGAACTAGAGCCAGAGCCAGAGCCAGAGCACCCCTCCCCAGCCCTCCCCTGCGCTTCGCGCAAGGGAGGGGGGCGGATGGTGCAGTGCTGATGCTTTGGCTTTGGCTTTGGCTTTGGTTTTGGCTTTGGCTTTGGCTTGAGCCCCCTCCCTTTCGCCGTAGGCGAAGGGGAGGGTTGGGGAGGGGTGCTCTGGCTCTGGCCTTGGCGTTTGCTTCTGCATTTCCCCAAACCCCAACTTCCAACCTCAATCCGCCCCAGCCTCAAGCAAGCGCAACTGCTGCCACCCCACGTGATGCATCAGCTCGCGCACCACCACCAACGCTGCAACGAAATCCGCCCGCTCCGGCAGCCCCAAGGACTTGGCTGGCATCCCGGCCGCTACCTGCGCCAGTTGGTTGAACGCCCGTTCCACTTCTTCAATATCCAACTCCCAGATTGGCTGTTGCGGGTATCCCAGCACACCCGGCAAGGGCGCAAGCGCCGCATCGGCACATTCCAATACCTCCAGCGAGTCCTGGCGCAGGGCAGGAATCCAGGGCATCAGTGCGTCTTCGGCACTGGCGATGGCCTCCTCCAGCGCCCGCTCCGTCGGCGGAAAGTGCTGCAGGCCCGCCTGCAGCAGCGATGACAGCGACAGCGGCAGGCTGATGTCGGTGGTTTGCCCGGCCTGCAGCCGGATCAGGTCTTCTTGCAGATACAGGTGCATACGGTTCTCCAACAGGGCTTTCGGCGGTTCCGCCGCGGGCCGTGAGCGTCTATCGTGCCGGG
Source organism: Stenotrophomonas nitritireducens (assembly GCF_001700965.1). NCBI lineage: Bacteria > Pseudomonadati > Pseudomonadota > Gammaproteobacteria > Lysobacterales > Lysobacteraceae > Stenotrophomonas > Stenotrophomonas nitritireducens. The sequence goes on along the minus strand of NZ_CP016756.1, from coordinate 1,726,517 downwards.
TCCGCAGTTGGTTGGGTGTACATGGATCGCAAACATTGGGTAATGGCCGTCATCGGCGTCACCGCTGCCGCCTTGGGCGCCAGCTTCCTGTGGGCGCCCGAAGCGCCCGCGCCTGCGGCGCCGCCGGCGACGCCGCTGGGCTGGCAGGCGCGGATCGATCTGCTTGGTGGTGACGGGGTGGCGGGCAACGCTGCCGGCACCGCCGCGCAGACCCGCTTCAGTGATCCCTGGGGGCTGGTGATGGGTGGTGGCGTGCTGTTCGTCGCCGATGCCGGCGACAACAACCGCATCCTGTATCGCGGCCTGGATGGCCGCTTCCAGCTGCTGGCGGGCGGTGTTGAAGGCCTTGCCGATGGCCAGGGCAGTGCGGCCAGGTTCAATACGCCCTCGGGCATTGCCTTGGACGCGCAGGGCAACCTTTATGTCGCCGACACCGGCAACCACGCCATCCGCAAGATCAGCGCACAGGGGCTGGTCAGCACGCTGGCCGGCAATGGCAGCCCCGGTTTTGCCGATGGCACTGCCGCGCAGGCGCGCTTCAACGGGCCGATGGGGGTGGCAGTAGCGGCCGATGGCCGGGTCTATGTTGCCGATACCTGGAATGATCGCATCCGTGTGATTGCCAGCGATGGTACGGTCACCACCTTGGCCGGCGGCGCGCAGCCAGGCTGGGAAGATGGCCCCGGCGCGCAGGCACGCTTCGATACGCCTACCGATCTGAAGTTCGACGGCCACGGCAATCTCTGGATTGCCGACCTGCAGAACAATGCGCTGCGCAGCATTGACGGCAACGGCATGGTCAGCACCCGCGTCGGCATGCCCAACGCCGAGCGTGTGTTGTGGGGGCCGATGACGCTGGCCATCACCCACGACGACGTGGTCTATGTGGGCGAGCGGCAGACTGGGCGCGTGGTGCAGCTGTCACCACACGGCCATATCGTCGCCGTGGCCGGCAACGATGCCCTGCGTTTTGCGCGCCCGGCCGGGCTGGCACTGGCGCCTGATGGCAGCCTGCTGTTGAGCGATGCCGATGCCTATCGCATCCATCATCTGGTGCCGCGCACGGCGAATATGCCGGAGGTGGTGCCGCAGCTGGGGCCATCGACGGAAAACCCCCTACCCGCAAACCAGGGCCGCTGGCCGCTGGCACCGCAGTCGGGTTGGCATGAGGTGACCGGCACCTTGGGGGAGGTGCGTGGCAACTTCAGCGGTGAGAGCCGGCACCATCTGCACAGTGGTTTCGATGTGCGCGGTGACGTCGGCCAGACGGTGCTGGCGATTGTCAGTGGCAAGGTCAGCAGCCCGGCCTCGACCTGGACCCTGGGCGGGCAGGCCGAAGGCTTGTCGCTGGACAAGCTTGATTACATCCACATGAAGGTTGGCCGCGATGCATCCAACCGTGCGCTGGACCCGACGCGCATGCAATTGGTGTACGACGACAACGGCCAGCTTGATCGTGTGCGCGTGCGCCGTGGCACCCGCTTCCAGCCCGGCGATGCGCTGGGCAGCATCAACAACCAGGCGCATGTGCACCTGGCGGTGGGACCGTCCGGCTATGAGCGCAATGCCGTGCGTCTTGGTTTCTCGAACTATGCCGACCATGTTGCGCCGAAGATCGACGACATCGCCGTGCTCGACGCTGACAATCAACGCCTGGCCGAAAAAGCGGATGGACGCCTGCGCGTGCCGCGCGATGCTGCCGGCCTGCAACTGGTGGTGGAAGCCTGGGATCAGGTCGACAACAACCTGCCGCGACGCCGGCTTGGGCTCTACAGCTTGGGCTATCAGATCCTGGATGCCAATGGCCGCGCGCTGCCCGGCTACGAGCAACCGCGCACCAACATCATCTTCAACCGCATGCCGCCGCAGCGCGAAGCGGTGAAGCAGGCTTATGCCGCCGACAGCGGCATCACCGTGCACGGCAGCAGCAGTACCCGCTTCCGTTACGTACTGACCAATACCGTGCGTGACGGGCTGCTGGCCGGCGGTGCGCTGCAGCTGGCTGAGCTGCAGCCGGGCAATTACACGATCCGGATCAGTGCGAAGGATTTCAGCGGCAATGAGGCGGTGGCAGCACGTGAGCTGCAGTTGCTGCTGCAGTGACGGATAAAAAAAACCCCGGCGCTGGGCCGGGGTTTCAAGTACTTCGCTATTACAGAGAGATTGCGTTGTTGCGGTGGTTCAGATCAGAAGTCGTACGAAGCTGACAGACGCATCGAACGCGGTGCGGTGTAGTACGTGCCAATGCCATAGGTGTTGGACACGGTGTAACGAGCGTCGGAGTTGAACTTCGAGTCCGACTGAACAGCCTTCAACTCGTTGAACACATTGAACACATCCAGGCTGAAGGCCAGCTTGTGGTCGGCGAAAGCCGGGCGGTACATCACACCCAGGTCCACACGCTTGGTCCATGGCTGGCGGCCCGCATCACCCGGACGCGACGGCTGACCGGCGCAGTAGTGGTAAGCGGTCTTGTAGCTCATCGGATCGCCTTCATTGGCGCCGTAGTAGCCCAAGCAGTTCTTCGGCATACCCGACATGATGCGCAGGGTCGCCGACGCGGTCCATTCGTCGTTGAACTGGTAGGCGCCGTAACCCTTCAGCTGGTGGCGACGATCGTTGGCCAAGTAGCCACCGGCGTATTCCATCAGGTACGAGCCGTCCCAGTCCTGCGTCTTGGACACATCGTCCTGGCCGATATCCGACTTCACCTGGCCTTCGGTATTGCCGAAGTTACGCGACCAGGTGTAGTCCACGCGGCCGTACCAGTTGTTGGACAGTGGGTGTTCCAGGAACAGATCGATCGCAACATAGTCGCGCTTGGCCTTGTTGCCGCCGAAGCCCCAGTCGCTGCCACTCATCTGGAACGGGGTGTAGCCCGAACCATCCAGGTGCTTTGCCAGGAACGTGTTGGTCTTGCCCGGGTTGAAGATCGTGCAATGCGGCACATCGAGGTTCGAGGTGTCGATGTTCATCGACTGCAGCTTCTCGAACATGCGGTCCGGATCACAGATATCGTCGATGGCCGACTGCAGACGACGATAGGTGACCTTGGCACCGCTGTTCCACGACTGGCCGATGGTCTTCTCGAAGCCCAGGATCAGTTCATCCTGATACTGCGATTTCAGGTCGGTGGGAGCGACGGATGCCGGATCCGGAGTCTGGCCGTATTCACCGTTGGAGGACACCGGGCCCGGGCCAAGTGCGGTCAGACCGGTCGGATTGCCGTTGGCATCGATACCGGTGTAGTTGAAATACTCATAGGTGAAGGTCGAGGCCGAGGCGCCGCGGATGGCAACACTGTTCGGCAAGGCCAGGTAGTAGCGGCCCAGGTTGGCGAACACCTTCAGTGAGGAGTCACCGAACACGTCCCAGGTGGCGCCCAAGCGGGGAGCCCACTGGTCACCGCTTTCCACGTAGGCAACGGCAGCACTGTTGTAGTTGGTGAACTTGTCATTGCGTACGCCAAGCGTCAGCAACCAGTTCGGCGTGACCTGCCAGCGATCTTCTAGGTAGTAAGCCTTCTGCTTGACAGCCATGCTGGTGGTGGTTGAGAAGATGTACTTGGAAACGTAGTAGCCGTTGCCGCCGGGGGCACCGACACCCGCTTCCGGATCGATCGGCGATGCCGGAGCAGCAGATTTTCCGTAGATCCATGCATAGCCGGGGCCGGTGACGTGCTGGCCTTCGTTATGCGCGTTGTAGTACATGTTGTCGATACCGGCAGTCAGCTCGTGGTCGCCGAGACGGTACTCCAGGTCCACGCGCAGGCCGCGGGTCTTGCTGCCAGCATCATCAGCCTTGGTATATAGGCCCGCCTGGTCGTTGCGGATCAGCTGACCACCGGTAACGCCGGTGTTCTGGTTGCCAACGCCGCTGAGGTAAGGATTGTTGGAGTCCAGCGGGTTGCTCAGCAGGTTGGTTTCCTTGCTGCGACCCCATACGGCGCTGAGGGTCAGGTCGTCGGTGAGGTAGCCGGTGTACTTGAAGATATCGAACTCATTCTTCAGCTTTTCGGTATCGGCGTAGGTTCCTGCGCGACCGCCTTCCTGCAAGGTGGCGTAGTCAAACTTGTTGTAGTAACCCGACTGGCGGTCCGTGTTCTGGACGCGGGTGTATTCCAACGTGTTGCTGTCGTTGATGTTCCAGTCGATCTTGCCGTAGAACTTCGGTGCCGTGTAGCTGTAGTGGTTACGAACCACCTGCGAAGCGATACGGTTTGCCGTTGATACACCTTCGGTCTTGTCAGCCTCGGCTGCGAGGTTGATAAACAGACGGTCTTCGATCAGCGGGCCGCTGACATAACCGCTGTAGGTTGTGCGGGTGGCAGTGTCCCCATCGCGCGAGCGATAGATGGTGCCCGGCCGGGTCGCATTGCTGTACTTGTAGCCGTCCGGCAGATCGATGTCCGGGAAATTGATGTCACGCGGGGAAGCGGCCAAGCTGTCCGGCGCCCAGGTCACCTGTGCGCCGAAGTGCCAGTCGTTGGTACCGCGCTTGCCGAGCTGGTTGATAACGCCACCGGTGGAACGGCCGTACCGGGAGCTGTAGCCACCGGTGTAGGTTTCCTGCTGGTCGATTGCGCCATACGGCAGGCTCACGCCGCCCATGTTGCTCAGTGGATTGGACGCATTGAAGCCGTTGAGATAGTAGGCGTTCTCGGTGACGCTGGAGCCGCCGAACGACAGCACAGAGCGCGAACCATTGCTGAACTGTCCGCTGCCAGCAACGACGCCCGGTGCCAACAATGCGATGGCTTCAGCACTGCGACCCAGCGGCAGCACATCGAGCTGCTCGGAGGTGATGACCGACTTGGAAACGGTGCTGCTGACGTCGATCTTGGGCATGTTGGCGGCAGTGACGGTCACCGCATCCAGAGTGGTGGCACCTTCGCCGCCGAAGGACACTTCGGTACCCGCGCCGACGCGCAGCTGCACGTTTTCGCGCTTGTCCAGGACCTGGCCATCGCGCTCCAGGCTGATCGAGTACTTGCCAACCGGCAATGAGCCGAGGTTGTAGCGGCCATTCGAATCCACCGCAACGCTGCGCTTGAGGCCGGATTCATTCTGGACGGTGATGGTGGCGCCGGCGGCGGATGGGGCGTTGCCGAACAGGGAGCCAGTGGTGCTCTGGGCAGCGGCGGCGCCGATGACCGAGGTAAGGACGATGGCCAGCGCGGTGCGCTTGAGCCGGGTGATTTGTGTGCTGCGGGTCATCAAATTTCCTTGGTTCATTGATTTAGCAAGCTGTTGTTGCAACCACGCTGCACTGGAATGAAATTTTCGGGTACAGCTGAACGAAATATTAATTTCACTAGTGAGCATTTTGCAATATCAGGTGAAACTAATTTCAAGCGATTGATTTTTAAAGGTGAAATTAATGTATATGAGAGTTTTGTCCTGTTCATATTCAATAGTCTCACTTGCTCTCTTGAGTGGTCGATGAATTTTTTGCAAAAAAAAGACCCCGGCCGAGGTCCGGGGTCGTCTACGCTTCAGAGACGTACATGGGTGTTCAACAAACAAAGCTCGCCGATTTGGTGAATTCCCCTCACGACATTCAGTCGCTTGCCGTGGTTCCCGGATAAGAAGATGACTGCGCCTCCCCAATATGGGTTGATGGCAGTCCGAATCAGGGCGAGGCTTTGAAAGGGTTGCAGCGATGCAAAAGGGTGGCCCCGTACCGGGGCCACCACCTAGCCAACACTTTTAGAAGTCGTACGTTGCAGAGAACATCACGTAACGCGGGCTCTGGCGAGCTATCGGCACCATATAGGTGTTCGAGACCGTGTATGCGTCTTCTTCCGACGTAACATCAACCTGGGTCGCCTTTTGCTCATTCAGGACGTTGAATACCTGCATGCTGAAGGTCACCTTCTCGTCGAAATAGGACGGCCTATACGTCACTGCCAGATCGATGTTCTTGGTCCATGGATTGCGACGTGCGCCAGGCTTGGCAATGCTACCCAGGCAGGTGTGATAAGCGGCGCCGTAACCGATCGGGTCACCCGCAGCAGTGCCTTCGTTAATGCCACCGTCCGGGTTGTAATAGCCCAGGCAGCTGATCGGGGAGCCTGACATCACGCGAATGTTGCCGCCCACCATCCATTCCGGAGTGATTGCATAGCTGCCAAACATCTTGAGCTGATGGCGACGGTCGTTGGCCAAGTAGCCGTTGGCGAAGCGCATCATCTCGGCAGCATCCCAGTCCTGCGTCTTGGAGATGTTGGTCTGGCCAAACTCGGACTTCACCTGGCCTTCGTTGTTGCCCTGGCTCTTGCTGTAGGTGTAGTTCACGCGGCCTTCCCACTTGCCGTCGAACGGATGTTCCAAATACAGGTCAATTGCCTTGTAGGTACGCTTGACGCCTTCGTCAAAGCCCCAGTCAGAACCATTCATCTTGACCTCGGTGCGGCCAGAGCCATCGACGTTCTTCAGGCTGAAGGTATTGGAACCGCCCGGATTGAACATGTAGCAGCTCGCAACTTCAACTGAGTCCGGGTCGATATTGTTGGCAATGAGCTTGTCGATGATTTTACCGCTGTCGCAGATATCATCGATGGATGATTTCAGGTCACGGTAGGTGAACTTCGCGCCGTACACCCAGTTGTCACCCCAGGTCTTTTCGAAACCAAGGATGTACTCATCCTGGTACATGTTCTTCATGTCTTTCGGCGCAAAGGCGAGAACATCAACAGGTACGCCATATTCCCCGTTGGATGACACCGGGCCAGGTGCAGGGCCGCCACCGACGCCAGGAACTTCGGTAAGACCGGTGGGCAGGCCGCTGGCATCGATACCGGTGTAGCTGTAGTACTGGTAGGTATAGGTAGATGCTGATGCGCCGCGGATTGCGACGTTGTTGGGCATTGCCAGGAAGTAGCGGCCGGCGTTACCGAAAACCTTCAGCGAGGCATCACCCATCACGTCCCAGCTGAAACCCAGCCGCGGGGCCCACTGGTCCTTGGCATCCATGTAGGCCTGGCCAGCGTCGTTCTTGTTGGTGAATTCATCGTTACGAAGGCCTAGCGACAGCAACAGGTTTTCGGTCACACTCCAGCGGTCCTCCAAATACCAGGCTTTCTGGTCGAGCGACATGCTGGTGTTGTTGAAATATTTCAGCTGGCGTACGTAATAGCCTTGGCCGCCCGGTGCGCCTACGCCCAGTGACGGCGAGATGTTGGTGGAGCCGCTGGTGGCTTTGCGGTATTCCCAGTAATCGGCAACCTGGGAGGTGCCTTCGTTCTTTGCCTCAAACTTTATGTTGTCCACACCCAGGCTGAGGGTGTGGTCGCCCACCACCCATTCCAGATCGGCACGCAGGCCGCGGGTCTTGTCCTTTGCATCAATGGACTGGTAGCCACCCTGAATGTTCTTCACCTCGTTACCGCCGTTGGCGGCGGGATTCTGAAAGGCGGAGCCTGCAATATAGGGAGTGTTCGGCAGGATGCTGGGGTTGACCTGGCGATTTGTGAAATCGCTGGTCCCGTAGGTGGCATTGAAGGTCAGGCTGTCGGTCAGGAAGCTCGTGTACTTCAGGACCCTGTAGTCCGTTTCCTTGATGATCGGGGTAGGCACGGTGGAGAGCTTTGCACCTTCGGTGAAGGTGCCAAAGTCATACGCGTGATAGTTGCCACTGTAGTCATCATTCTGTTGGAACCAGGTGGCCTCCAGCAGGTTGTTGTCGTTGATGTTCCAGTTGATCTTGACGTAGTACTTCGAGTTGTCGTCTTCAGCATGCACGCTGCGGGCATTGCCGAGGGTATTCGGGTTGGTGACCGAGTCGGTCTTGTACCACTCACCACCCGCAAAGAAGAACAGCTTGTCCTGGATGATCGGGCCACCAACGTAGCCGCTATAGCGGGTAGAGCCGAATTCGACGCCCTTGCCGCTCTGGTACTTGGTGCCAGCCAGGCTAGGATCCGAGTAACCCCATTCGCACTTCTCGTTCTTGGCCGTGCCGCAGGTCGACGGAAGATTGGGGTTTGAGTTGTACTGCGACAGATCGATGTCGGGCAGGTACAGATCGTCCCGACGCGAGCGCAGGGATTTCGGTGCCCAATCGATCTGTGCACCGAACTGCCACTCATTGGTGCCGCTCTTGCCGACCTGGTTGATCACGCCACCGTCGGAGCGGCCGTACTTGGCACTGTAGCCGCCGGTGTAAGTTTCCTGCTGTGCAACAGCGACGAATGGCAGACCCGAGCCGCCAAGGTTGGAAAGCGGTTCACCCGTGAAGTAGCCGTTGATGTAGTAGGCGTTCTCCGATGCGCCTGCGCCGCCGAAGGAAACAAGGTTGGCCAGCGCCGCATAGCCACCTGCGCCACCCACTGCGCCTGGTGCCAACATGGCAATGGCTTCAGCTGTGCGACCGATGGGCAGGCGCTTGAGTTGTTCTGCGGTGATGACCGTGCGTGTATCTACCGCGGTGAGGTCGATGGCAGCAGCGGCGGTAGCGGTGACATTGACGGTTTCAAGTGTAGACGCGCCGCCGCTGGCGAAAGATGCGTCCGTACCCGCACCCACTATTACCGAAACATCGCGAGTACCGATGACCTGGCCATCGCGCTGTACGTTGATCTTGTAGTTGCCGATCGGCAGGGAGCTGATGCTGTACCGGCCGTCAGTGCCAACAGTGACCGTCCGCGAAAAACCCGCGTTGTTGGTGACCTGGACAGTAGTTCCTGCTTCAGCTGAGGGGACCGTGCCGTAGATGCTGCCTGTGGTGCTTTGGGCATAAGCAGTACCTGCGATGCATAGGGCCAAGGCTGCGCTCAAAGCAGCCCGTTGAATGGTCTTGCGATGGGTCATCTCTCTCTCCGAAAAGTGGTGTCTACTGGAAGGCGGCAAGTCAGCAACCTAAATTCCAGGTAAACGAAAGATAACCCTAGTTACGGGTGAAAGTTAATGGGGGTTCATGAAATTGTTGTGAAAAAAGTATTTTTTATATAAAAATCAATTACTTGATTGTCAAGTCTCATACGTAATGCGACGCTTAAAACGCCTGCTGGAGTTTTTTTGCGGAGCTGGAGCGACTAGTCCAGCCGAACTGTGATTTCTACTTCCGCAGATCACGCACCCACCCGCCTCCGCTCCACCTCCATGTCAGCCACCGCCCTTACCTCGATGCTGCCGTAGGACGCCCACGGGAACTGCTTGGCGATACGCATGGCTTCATCTGCATCTGCTGCTTCGATGAGGTTGAAACCGGCCAGGATTTCGCGGGTTTCGGCGAAGGGGCCATCGATGACCTTGGCCTGGCCCTTGCGGCTGCGCAGGGTCTGGGCGCTGGCTGGTGGCTGCAGGCGCTGCGACATCAGCAGTGTGCCTTCGGCCTGCAGTGCATCGGCGTGCTGCAGGCAGCCGCGCATCAAGGTGTCGTAGTCGTCGGCGGGCAGGGCCTGTCGCAATTGCGGGTCGATGTAGATCAGCAGCAGGAATTTCATGGCGCGGACTCGTGCAGGTGGACCCGCATGATCTCGCAACAGCCTTGCTGCGTTGCCGCATTAATCCGTTCATAAAAAGACGACGCGACCGTGTCGAGATTGTCTGCGGTGGCTCGTCGTACCTGTTGTGAAGCGGGCATGCCGCCTGCAACGGAGTACGGCGATGAAAGTGATGGTGTTGGTGAAGGCCACCCCCGAGACCGAGGCCGGGGTCATGCCCACGCAGGAGGAAATCGCGGCGATGGGCGCCTTCAATGAAGAGCTGGTCAAGGCCGGCATCATGCTGGCCGGCGAGGGCCTGAAGCCCACGTCACATGCCGCGCGGGTGCGTTTTGCGGCTGAAGGCCGCAGCGTGATTGACGGCCCGTTTGCTGAAACCCGCGAGCTGGTGGCCGGGTTCTGGCTGTGGCAGGTGCGCTCGCTGGACGAAGCCGTGGAATGGCTCAAGCGCGCACCGTTCAATCCCAACGGCGGCAGCGCGGTGGAAGTGGAGATCCGCCCGTTCTTCGAAGCGGAAGATTTCGGTGCCGCCTTCACCCCGGAATTGCAGGCGCAGGAGCAGCGTTTGCGCGAGCAGATTGAACGCAACAACTGAACCCCCACCCGAGCAGCAGGAGCAGGACGATGAAATTGATTCCGTTTTTGGGCTTCAACGGGCAGACCCATGAAGCAATGGCGTTCTATGCCAAGGCATTGGGCGGCACGGTGGTATCGGAAATGAAGTACAGCGACATGCCACCCAGTCCGGACATGGATCCGGTAGGCTGCGGTGGCTTCATGCCACAACCGGAGCAGATCGCCCATTGCCAGTTGGAAGCCAACGGCGCGACGCTGATGGCCGCCGATGGCCCACAAGGTGCCGGCCCCAGCGCCACCACCATCAACATCGACGTCGACAGCATCGCCGAGGCCGAACGCATCTTCGCGGCGCTGGCCGAAGGCGGTCAGGTACAGATGGCCTTGGCTGAAACCTTCTGGGCGCACCGCTGGGGCATGTTGCTGGACCGCTACGGCAAGCCGTGGATGGTCAACTGCATGAAGCCGATGCAGGCGGGGGCATGAGCATGAGCAATCCGCAGATGATCTTCGTCAATCTCCCGGTGCGTGATCTGCAGGCGACGCGCACGTTCTTTGCTGCGCTGGGTTACAGCTTCAACCCGAAGTTCAGTGATGACAAGGCGGCCTGCATGGTGATCAGCGACAGCATCTTCGTGATGCTGCTGGTGGAGCCGTTCTTCCAGACCTTCACCGATAAACCCCTGAGCGATGCGCGCAGGCAGACCGAGGTGATCACCTGCCTGTCAGCAGCGAGCCGGCAGGCGGTTGATGAGCTGGTGGACAAGGCCCTGGCGGCCGGTGCCAGCGAACCGATGCCGGCGCGCGATTACGGCTTCATGTACCAGCGCGGCTTCGCCGACCTTGACGGTCACCTGTGGGAAATCGCCCATATGGATGGCGAGCCGGGCCAATAACCAGGAGACGATCATGGCTTACGTGGATGGATATGTATTGCCGGTGCCCAGCGCGAAGCTGGACGCCTACAAGCGCATGGCCCGCAAGGCCGGCAAGGTGTGGAAAGAGCACGGTGCCTTGGCCTATGTGGAAGCAGTGGCCGACGATGTGAAACCCGGCAAACGCACCTCGTTTCCACAGGCGGTGAAGTTGAAGGAGGACGAGTTGGTGGTGTTCGCCTACGTGGTGTTCCGCTCGCGCGCGCACCGCGACAAGGTCAATGCCAAAGCGATGGCCGACCCCAGGCTGGCAGGCATGAGCCCGAAGGACATGCCGTTCGATGGCAAGCGCATGTTCTGGGGTGGCTTCCAGCCGTTCGTGCAGCTGTGAGGCCGCACCCGCTCCCTTGCGCCGAAGGCGTGGGGGGGTGAAGAAGGCCTGTTTGCGCGCCACTGGCGCGCGGCCTGATGAACGACCGAAGGCTATGCCTTCGGGCCGGACGGGTTGGGGAGGCGTGGCTGTTGCTCTGTTCTGCGCTTCAGTAATGGAAGTTTTGAATCGGATATATCACCTGCTTCGCGGCTGACGCCGCTCCTACAAAACAGCTTTTCGCACTTGCAGCCGTCGCAGCACGATGCTCTGATCGCTGCCTATGACCGATCCACAACTGCAGCGGTTGCTCGACACCTTGTGGCGCATGGAATCGCCACGCCTGGTCGCACGCCTTGCGTGCATGCTGGGCGACCTCGACAGTGCCGAGGAGTTGGCCCAGGACGCATTGGTAGCGGCGTTGGAGCATTGGCCGGAACACGGCATCCCCGACAACCCCGCCGCCTGGTTGATGGCCACCGCGCAACGGCGTGCCATCGACCGGCTGCGGCAACGGCGCCTGCATGCACAGCGGCAGGCACAGGTCATCGACGAACAACAGGACTACGCCATGGGCGCGGAACAGTCCGACCATCTGGATGACATCGGCGACGATCTGCTGCGGCTGGTGTTCGTCGCCTGCCATCCTGCGCTGCCCGCCGACGCGCGGGTAGCGCTGACCCTGCGTCTACTATGCGGCCTGAGCACGCATGAAATCGCCCGTGCCTATCTGCAGCCGGAGCCCACCATCGCCCAGCGCATCGTCCGCGCCAAACGCCTGCTGGCCGAACGCAAGGTGGCCTTCGAAGTACCGCGCCGGCAGGAGCTGCCGCAGCGGTTGCAGTCGGTCCTGGACGTGGTCTATCTGGTGTTCAACGAAGGCTATGCCGCCAGCAGCGGCGAGGACTGGGTGCGCCCGGCGCTGTGCGAGGAAGCTTTGCGGCTGGGACGGGTGCTGAGCGGTCTGTTGCCCGACACCGTGGCGGTGCTGGGCTTGCTGGCCTTGATGGAGCTGCAGGCCTCGCGACTGCGTGCGCGGGTGGCTGCCGATGGTGCGGCGGTGCTGTTGCTGGATCAGGACCGCAGCCGTTGGGACTGGCTGCAGATCGCCCGTGGTCAAGCCGCGTTGGCACAGGCAATAACGCTTGGCGGCGCGGACGATGCCTACGTGCTGCAGGCGGGTATCGCCGCCTGCCACGCCCGCGCCCGCCAGGCCGAGCAGACCGACTGGCACGCCATCGCTGCGCTGTACGGTCGTCTGCTGGAGGTGATGCCATCGCCGGTGGTGGAACTCAATCGCGTCGTGGCGGTGGCCCAGGCGCAGGGTGCAGCGGCCGCCTGGCCGTTGCTGCAGCACCTGCTTGATGACCCGCAGCTGCAGGGCTATGCGCCGCTGCAGGCGGTGCGCGCCGACCTGCTGGCCCGGCTCGGGCGTGCTGCCGAAGCGCGGCAGGCGTTTGAACATGCGGCGGCGCTGAGCGCCAATGCACGCGAGCGCGAAGCCCTGCTGGCCCGTGCGGCAGCCGTGCACTAAGACACTGCACGCCTTCGCGCGTGGCTGGCTACACTCTGGGGGTTGCCTCACCACTGGAGTACCGCGTGAAACGAGTCGTAATCAGCCTGTTGGCGATGTCCGTGTCCACGGCCTTGATGGCCGCCCCGCCGAAATTCGACGGCGCCCGCATCTCGGCCGACGTCCGGGAGCTTTCCTCCGACGCCTATGAAGGCCGCTCGCCGGCGACCGCGGGTGAGGAAAAGACCATTGCCTTCCTGAGCAAGCAGTTTGCCGCTGCCGGCATGCAGCCCGGTGGCGACCTGAAGGACGGCCAGCGCCTGTGGACCCAGGCCGTGCCGTTGCTCAAGGGCGATATCGTCGGCAAGCCGGAGCTGGCGCTGAGCAGCCAGGGCAAGCCGCAGACGCTGAACCAAGGCCAGGAAATCGCCGTGCGTGCGGCGATGAACGGGGCAAGCCAGGTCGATATCCGCAACGCGCCGCTGGTGTTCCTGGGCTATGGCGTCAAGGCGCCGGAGCGCAACTGGGACGACTTCAAGGGCGTTGACCTGAAGGGCAAGATCGCGGTGGTGCTGATCAATGATCCGGATTTCGAAACCGGCACCGGTGATTTCGACGGCAAGGGCATGACCTATTACGGCCGTTGGACCTACAAGTTCGAAGAGGGCGCGCGCCAGGGCGCCGCCGGCGTGCTGATCGTGCACGAAACCGCACCGGCCTCCTATGGCTGGGCGACGGTGGCCGGTTCCAATACCAACACCATGTTCGATGTGGTCCGGCAGAACCCGGCCGAGGCGCACCCGGCGCTGGAAGGCTGGATCCAGCGTGACCTGGCGGTGGACCTGTTCAAGCGCGCCGGCCTGGATTTCGAAGCACTGAAGAAGCAGGCGCAGTCGCGCGACTTCCAGCCGGTGGAATTGAAGGGTGAGACCTTCTCGGCCAATTACCAGGTCAAGAACGAGGTGATCACCTCGCACAACGTGGTCGCGCGCCTGGAAGGCAGCACCCATCCGGACGAGACCATCATTTACTCCGGCCATTGGGATCACATCGGCGTCGGTGAGCCGGACGCACGTGGCGACCGTATTTTCAACGGTGCGATGGACAACGCCTCGGGCACCGCGGCACTGGTTGAACTTGCGCGTGGTTTTGCTTCGCAGCCGAAACCGCAGCGTTCGGTGGTGTTCCTGGCGGTGACGGCCGAAGAGAAGGGCCTGCTGGGCTCGGAGTACTACGCCAACAACCCGCTGTATCCGTTGGCCAAGACGGTGGCGGTGATCAACATGGACGGCATGTCGCCGTACAGCCCGTCGCGTGATTTCGGCATCTACGGCACGGCCAAGGTGGAGCTGCTGGACCAGCTCAAGGACGTCGCCAAGGGCTGGGACATCCGCTACACCCCGGACACCAAGCCCGAGGCCGGCCTGTTCTTCCGCTCCGATCACTTCCCGTTCGCCAAGCGCGGCGTACCGGCGCTGTCGTACGGGGCAGGGCAGGACTGGATCGACGGTGGCGTCGCCGCCGGCAAGAAGGCCTCCGACGAGTACACCGCCAAGCGCTACCACCAGCAGGGCGACGAGTGGCAGGCTGACTGGACCTTTGCCGGGGCTGCCCGCGATCTGGAAGTGCTGTACACGCTCGGTGAGAAGCTGGCCAACTCACGCGACTGGCCGAACTGGAGCCCGGAAGAAAGCTTCCGCGCGGTCCGCGATGCGAGCGCCGCAGAGCGCAAGTAAGGCATGACGCAAGTGCGCTTGAAGCCCTTCGCGCGATGCACGAAAGGGCGAGAGCTTGAAGCCCCTCTCCTGTGGGGGGAGAGGGACCGTTTGCGAACCGCCGGTTCGCGGTCACTCGAGCGCCCTTGCGTCAATGCAAGGGCCGGGGCGCGGAGCGGGGGTTGGGGAGAGGGCAGCTTTGAAGCTTCAAAGTGAAAAGCACCCCTCCCCAACCCTCCCCTTCGCACGATGTGCGAAAGGAAGGGAGCTTGAAGCCCCTCCCCCGCATGCGGAGAGGGGTTGGGGGAGAGGGCTGCAACTGCACAGCGTTTGAAGCTCGTCCCGATCCTCGTTCGCCGCACCACCAAGGAAGACCCATGACAAACACCAGCGCACGCCGCGCAATCCTCTACCTGGCCTGCACGTTTTTCCCGATGGCAGCACTCGCCTCGCCATTGCCGCCGAACTGGCAGATGCTGCCCAGCACTCAACAGCAGCCGGAGAAAGGCCTTCCGGCCGCGCTGCAGGCGCCGCTGCTGGCAAAGAACCAGCGTCCGCTGGGCCAGGTGGAACTGGTGGTGTCGCTGCCGTTCGACCAGGTGCTGCCGGTGGTGCAGGCCAGCCTTGCACCGCTGGGTACCTTCAATGCGCCGGTGCAGCGCACCCGCGTGGCCTATATGGAGCACGGCTGGGGCAATGTGTTGATTGCCCGCCGTCCCGAATTGAAGGCTGACTTCATCCGTCGCTACCGCATGCCGGCACTACGCACGGCGGTGGAGCAGGGCGCACTGCTGGCAGAAGAACTGCCAATACGCGAACAACGCCTGCAGCGCGACCCAACGGTGGATGCGCTGAGCGACAAGATGACCGAGCTGCAGGTTGATTTCGCCAGCTGGCAGGCCAGCGCCGAGCACAAGCACGGGCTGCTCGGGCGCGCGAAAAGCACAATCGAAGTGCGCGTCATGCAGATCGACGAAGCGCTGGGTAAACCTGCTACGGCAATCACCTTGAGCCGCGTTGATGATTGGCCCAACCCGAAAGGCGGTGTGATCGATCAACTGCGCGAGTTCAACGTGATGGGCGGTGGTCCGTCGCCGCGTTTGATGCGCCGTGCTGTGCCGGATGCGCTCTTCACCCCGGTGTACGACGCGCTGCGCAAGCTGCCTGCTGCGGCATTGCAGATCGGCATGGGTGCCGGTGATTGGCAGCCGCCGTTGGCCGCTGACAGCCGCATCGTCGAGCCGACGCTGACAGCCCCAGGCAGTGCCAAGGATGCTGCCAGCGCAGAGCGGCTGCTCAAGACGGAAAGCGGCCAGTACTACGACATGCGGCCGCTGGCCGACGGCAGCGTGTTGCTGCTCAGCGGCCATCCCGATGCCTTGTGGCGCTGGGCGCCAGGCATGGGCACTACGCCGCAGCGCCTGTGGCAGGCCGAGGGTGATGCCGGTCGCGCCGGCCTGAGCACCGACCTGCAAGGGCGCAATGCGTGGCTGGCCGTGCAGCAACACATGGTCACCTATGCCGTCGGCCAGCCCACCGCGACATCGCATCCGCTGCAATGGGCGGCGAACGTACGCCAGCCGATCAGCGGTGGCTGGAACTGGCTGCCGGATGCGCAGGGGCGGCCCGTGCCGTACGACCACGCGCTGGACGGGCGCAATCCGATCCGCGAGGTATTGCGGGTGCTGCAACTGCAGACGACCCCGCCGGCCGAGGGCGCGGCCTGGATCTACGCGCCGCGCTTCGACGCGCCGCGGCAAGGCGTGCTGGCAGGCTATCCGGGCAACACCCGGATCAAGCCGGTGCGCTGGGATGGGCCGGGCCAGGGCTTCTGGGTCGAGGACCCGGCGGGTTTGACCGAACTGGATGCTGCGAGCGGTCGGGTCAGTCGCGTGTTGTCGCTGCCGCGTCGTTTTGGCAAGGCCGATGGCAATGACGATGCCGGCATGGCGCAATGGGTGCCGGCGCCGTTGGGTTCAGCGGCCGGTGGCTGGATCGCGGTGGGTTTCGTGCTGATGGAAGGTGAACGCCGGAATCCGGGCATGCACGTGATCGATGTGGCCAGCGGCAAACTGAAACATTCCCTGGTACTGCCGGGGCTGAACGCCTTGAACGCCGCTGCCGCGTCGGCCGACGGCCGTTTGCTTGCCTTGGGCAGCAACGACGGCAGCACCCCGGTGCTGGCGATATGGAACTTGGACAGCGGCAAGTCGCTCAGCTTGAACCCCAGCCGCTCGGCCTGCTGGGACCTGCGCCAGCTGCACTGGGCGCCGCAGGGCGATGCGCTCGTTGGCCTGTGCGGCGACGGCGTTGCGCGCTGGCCGCTGCCCCCCGATTGGCACGCCAGGTAGGGCCCTATCGGTAGTGCCGAGCCATGCTCGGCAGGGGCCTTCCCGGCAGAACCCGCATCCGGGGGTTGTGTGGCCCAAACCCCCGGGTGCGCTGCGCTTACCCGGGCTACCAGCGGGCTGGGGTTGTGGGAGCGGCGTCAGTCGCGAAGCAAACACCACTGGCGGGCCAGGCAAGGCCGTCTCGGATACTCCATCTGCTTCGCGGCTTACGCCGCTCCTACAAGACCTCCGGCATTTCCGTCGCGGCCAATCCGGGTCTGGTCGCGCTTTTCCGGGTTTCGTCGCAGGCTGCTTGCGGCCTTGCCGGGGATGCCTATGCTCAGCCCCAATCCCTACGGTGATTGATCATGTTCGCCAGCCTCTTTCTGGGTTTCCGCATCCTCGCCGCCTGGGCACTGACCATCCTGGTTGCCGCCTTCCTGTGGAGCGGCCTGTTCAGCGGCATGGACCAGTCGCCGGGCTGGATCTTCGGCCTGGCCGCCATGGCCTTGACGGTGTTCGCATTGACCGCTGTGGTCGGCCATATCCGCCGGGTCACCCTGATCGCCGACCGCCTGGACGCCCAGTCGCTGGCCAACCGCCATCGCCGTCAGGTCGAGCTGCCGCTGGATGCGCCCACTGCCTTTGCACTGCTGGAACAGGTGATCGGGCAGATGCCGCGGATCGAGCAGCTGGAGCGTTCGGCCGGCACCTTGCAGCTGCGTGCCACCCAGCGCCGCGCCGATCCTTACGGCGAACGCCCGCCGTCACGCTGGAACCCGATGGCGCGGCTGGCCATCAAGCACAACCAGATCACTGCACGCGTCATTCCCGGCGCCGATACCAGCAGCGTCACCCTGTTCTTTGAACCCGATGCCGGCGCCTGGGTCGATCTGCTGCTGCTCGATGAAGGCAGCAACTACGAAAACGCCGAAGCCGTCACCCATGCGCTGAGCGGAAAGGTCGCCCAGCAGCGGCGCGAAGAACGCGAACACGCCGCACGCACGGAGGCCGAAAAGGAGCTCAGCGTGGCCCGGCTGAACCTGCTGCATGCGCAGGTGGAGCCGCATTTCCTCTACAACACGCTGGCCAATGCGCAGGTGCTGACCCGCAGCGATCCGGCCCGCGCCGAGCAGATGCTGGGCCACTTGATCCAATACCTGCGCAGTTCGCTGCCGGGCATCGACCAGTCGGTCTCCACGCTGGGGCAGGAGCTGGAACGGGTGCAGGCCTATCTGGAAATCCTGCAGATCCGCATGGGCTCGCGGCTCGCCCTGCAGATCGACGTTCCCGAATCGCTGCACGGCGTCAGCCTGCCGTCGATGTCGCTGCAGACGCTGGTAGAGAACGCGATCAAGCACGGCCTGGAGCCCAAGAGTGGCGGCGGCACGGTGTGGATACTGGCGCGCGAGTTGGACGGTCAGTTGACCATCACCGTGGCCGACGACGGCCAGGGCATCAGCACCGATAACAGCGGCACCGGCATCGGCCTGAAAAACCTGCGCGAGCGTCTGCGCCTGAGCTGTGGCGAGCAGGCCACGCTGGCGCTGGTATCCAACTTCCCCAGTGGCATGGCCGCCACCATCAGCCTGCCCAGGCGCGCCGGATCGACGCCAGCCGCCGCTGCAGCTGCAGCTGCAGCGCCGCTGCCCAGCAGCGCCGTTGCCGCCACCACATCGGCACCGCTGAACATGCCGGAGTTGCCGCATGCACCTTGAAGCCCTCATTGCCGAAGACGAGCCGCTGCTGCGCCAGGCGCTGCTGGCGCAGCTGCAACGGCTGTGGCCGGAGCTTGCGGTGGTGGCCGAATGCGAGGACGGTGCCGCCGCACTGGAAGCGCTGGAAACGCACAAGCCGGACCTGGCCTTCCTCGACATCCGCATGCCCGGCATCACCGGCCTGGACGTAGCCCGCGCGCTGCAGCAGCTGAGCCCGCAGACCGAGGTGGTATTCGTCACCGCCTACGATCAGTACGCGATCAGCGCGTTTGAACAGGGTGCGGTGGACTACCTGCTCAAACCGGTCAGCGATGAACGCCTGTTGGCGACGCGGCAACGTGTGCTGGCCCGTCGCCAGGCCGGCAATGCCGACCCGGGTGTGCTGGAACGCCTGTTGCAGCAGCTGGCACGGCAGCCCGTCGCCGCGCTGGCCGCACCGCCGCTGGCCTGGATTACCGCCAGCAACGGCCGCGAAACCCGCTTGGTGATGCTGGACGACGTGTTGTATTTCCGCGCCGACAGCAAATACACCGTGGTGGTCACCGCCGAGGAAGAACTGCTGCTGCGCAGCTCGCTGCGTGAGCTGGCCGCCGCGCTGGATACGGCCAGTTTTCGCCAGATCCACCGCGGCACCATCGTCAACATGAAGGCGGTGGCTGCGGTGAGCCGCGAAGACAACGGTCGTGGCGTACTGCGGCTCAAGCACCGCAGTGAAACCCTGGTCGTCAGCCAACCCTTCATGAGTCTGTTCCGCGGCATGTGATGCCGCGTCGCCTGCCGGAGTATTGCCATGCATTACCTGACCGTTCTAATTGGCAGCCTGCTGTCGATGCTGGGCATCCATGAACCCGCAGGACAGACCTCGATTACCCGCATCAGCGGCGAGCAGAGCCTGCTAAGCCGTACCACCGTGGCCGACGGCGTCAGCCGCTTCCAATGCCTGCAGAGTGACAGTGGCCGCTGCGGTTACCAGCTGTATCGCGAGCAGTGCAGTTCACGCGCCGATGGCAATGGCCAAGTTTGTGGCCGCGAAGTGCTTCAGGATTTCGTGGTGGTGGTGGGCAATACGCGGGAGGTGGATGGCTTGCCGGTGGGTTTTGCGCAGCAGGTGAGTATTCGGCGTTGAGGAGGCCTTGGGCATTTGTGCAGACTTCCCAACCCCTCTCCCCAACCCCTCTCCCCAACCCCTCTCCCGCAAGGGGAGAGGGGCTACAGCTGCAGTTGCAGTTGCAGTTGCACGTGCAGCTTGAACTCGCGGAGTTTCAAGCCCCTCTCCCCTTGCGGGAGAGGGGTTGGGGAGAGGGGGGAAGCCTCACCGCTCGCAAAAAAATCGCCGCGACAAAGCGCGGCGACTCGCAGCAGGAAACCCCGGCTGGCTCAGAAAGCCGGTTGTAGTCGCAAGCCATCGTCCCCGATGTGGTTGAGCTTGCCGACCAGTTCCGAATGCTGCCGCATGCGGCCCAGCTCACGCATGATGCGCACATCTTCGTGGCGCAGCTCGCGGGTGTTGGTGACGGCCTGCTTGTAATCCAGCACTTCCGGATAATGTTTGGCCATCTCCAGCGCTTCGGCCACTTCGTCCACGCTGTCGGCATCGGAGCTGATCCGGGCGCGGCTGTTGAAGGCCTTCATCCAGCGCTCGAAGCCAGCGGTGTGGTCGAACATATTGGCCATGAACCAGATCACGAACAGGATTGACACCCATGAGCCGAGCACGATCACCA
The DNA here is from genome assembly GCF_001700965.1 of Stenotrophomonas nitritireducens. Taxonomy (NCBI): domain Bacteria; kingdom Pseudomonadati; phylum Pseudomonadota; class Gammaproteobacteria; order Lysobacterales; family Lysobacteraceae; genus Stenotrophomonas; species Stenotrophomonas nitritireducens. The sequence goes on along the minus strand of NZ_CP016756.1, from coordinate 1,706,251 downwards.
CGCGGGTGAAGGTGATATGGAAGTCATCGCGCCACAGGTAGTTGGTGATCAGGCCCAGGATCAACAGCGACGAGGCCTGCCACAGCACGATCGATGCCATCAACCACTGGCACTTGGCCTTGGCCAGCACCGACACTTCCTCGCGTATCTGCTGATCGCTCAGATTTTTCCAATGATCAACCTGCTTCTCGAACGGGCTGTTGTACAGCTCGTTGTCTTGCAACAGCAATCCCAAACCTTTGAACAGTGCGATCATGTTGAGCTCCTTGCAGATACTTGCTGGAACGAGCGACGGATGCAGGTTGAAGCGGTCAGGCAGGCTCAGTTCTAGCACTTTCGGGCGGCTTGGCAATGGGGGCGGTGCGAAGTTGCGGCCGTCGTTACCGTTCGGGGCGCCATCCGGGCATGAAATTTTTGCGGTGCGTCATGGCCCAGCATGAAGGACGTTTCAATTCCCGTGAAATTCCGTGCTGCAGTTGCACATGCAGCGTCACGACCCGGCGCTGGGCCTTGATGGTGGCTGTACAGCAGCCGGATCAAGCGCTCAGGCCGGCCAGCTGCGCAGCCGGGACGGTAGGATAGGCGCCATGTCATCCCTGTTCAGTCCCGTTTCCGCCGCCGCCACCGCCCACATCCGCCGCTGGGTGCTGGATGCCTTTCCACGTAACCAGAATGGCGTGGAATACGACACGCCGCTGGGCGATCCGGGCTGGTTCGGCCCGGGCAGCGTCACCTGGCGTATTCATTCCGAATTCCCCGGCATGCTGGCAGGCGGGCTGTGCGCGCTGATGCTGCAGCTGCTGCACCCGCGCGCGCTGGCCGGCGTTTATGACCATTCCAACTTCCGCGAGGATCTGGTCGGGCGGCTGCGCCGCACCACCAGTTTTGTCGCCGGCACCAGTTATGCACCGGTGGCCGAGGTCGAGAAGCTGATCGCCAAGGTGCGGCGGATTCACGCCCAGGTGGTAGGCACGCTGCCCGATGGCCGTACCTATGCTGCGGATGATCCGCAGTTGCTGACCTGGGTGCATGTCACCGAAGCCTATGGTTTTCTGGAAGGCTGCCGGCGTTATTGCCGCGAGGTGCCGGCGGCCATTGCCGACCGTTATTACGACGAGTACCGGCGTGTGGCCGAGGCCTTGGGCGCGCGTGATGTGCCGGCCAGCGAAGCGCAGGTGCGTGCGTACTTCCAGTCGCAGCAGGCCGAGTTGAACATGGACGCGCGTTCGCGCGAAGTGCTGGACGTGCTCAGCGAGGTGCGCCTGCCGGTGCCGTTGCCAGGGGTGTCGCGCGATGTGTTTCTGGCTGCCGGTGCGGCCTTGCTGCCGGACTGGGCAGTGCAGCTGCTCGGACGCAGCCGTGGCCAGCAGTTGCAGTCGGTGGTGGCGGCACGGGTGCTGCGCAGCGTGGCGCCGTTGTTCCGGATCGCCCTGAACGACGGCATCTCGACCCGCGCCTGCAAACGGGTAGGGCAGGACCCGGCGGTGCTGTCTGCCTGGCCTGAGCGGGCCTGACCAACGCGTGTGTAGTGCCGAGCCATGCTCGGCAGGGGCATTACCGGTAAGGCTTCTGCCGAGCATGGCTCGGCACTACAGGAAACATGAAGCAGAAAACAGGCGCCATCGGCGCCTGCTTCCACAAATCAAACGCGCATCCTGTTACCAGACCTTTACCCGCTGCTCCGGCGCCAGATACAGCTTCTGCCCTTGCTTGACCTCGAATGCCGGGTACCACGCGTCGACGTTGCGCACGGTCAGCGCACGGAACTGGCCCGGTGCGTGCACATTGGTCAGCAGTGAATTGCGCAGCGCCTGCTCACGCGCCTTGCTGCGCCAGGCCTGGGCAAAACCGAGGAAGAAGCGCTGGTCCGGGGTGAAGCCTTCCAGCGTCTGCTCCTGCTTGCCCTGCAATGACAGCCGGTACGCGTCATAGGCGGTGCCAAGGCCGGCAACGTCGGCGATGTTCTCGCCCAAGGTCAGGCGACCGTTGACGTGCACGCCCGGGAACGGCTCGTAGCTGTCGAACTGCATCGCCAGCGCGTCGCCAGCGGCGTTGAATTTTTTCAGGTCATCGGCCGTCCACCAGTTGTGCAGCTTGCCGGTTTCATCGAACAGCGCGCCGGCATTGTCGAAGCCATGGCTGATTTCGTGGCCGATCACCGCACCAATGGCGCCGTAGTTGATCGCATCATCGGCGGCGCCATCGAAGAACGGCGGCTGCAGGATGGCGGCCGGGAACACCAGACGGTTCTCCAGCGGCACGTTCATCGCATTGATGGTCTGCGGCAGCATCGCCCACTCGCTGTGGTCGACCGGCTGGCCGAGCTTGGCGATATTGCGCTGGTATTCAAACAGCGAGGCACGCTGGGCATTGCCCAGTGCATCGTCGCGCTTCACCTCCAGCGCGCTGTAGTCACGCCACTTGCTGGGGTAGCCCATGTCCACCTTGAGCCCGGCAACCTTGGCCTTGGCGTGCGCCTTGGTTTCCGGTGACATCCATTCCAGTGCGTCGATGCGCTTGGCGAACGCGGCGATGATGTTCCTGGCCATTTCATCGGCGCGGGCCTTGGTGGTGGCGTCGAAATGGCGCTCGACATAGATCTTGCCCACCGCTTCGCCAAGCGCGGTATTGGTGTCGGCTACCGCGCGCTTCCAGCGATCACTCTGCTGCGGGGTGCCGCTCATCGCAGTGCCGTGGAAGGCGAAGCGGGCATCGGCAAAGGCCTTGGGCAGATAGACGGCGGCCTCATCCAGTGCATGGAAGGTCATGTAGTCCTTCCACACATCCAGTGGCTCGCTGGCCACCAGCTTGGACAGGCCGGCCACCGCCTTCGGCTGCCAGACGATGAAGTCCTGCTGCGCACCGAGCTTGGCGCCGTCCAGGAAGGCATTCCAGTCCATGCCCGGCGCCTTGCCGGCCAGGTCGGCCTGCTTCCAGGCATTGGCGCCCTTCTGCACGTCGTTGGTTTCTTCCTGGGTGGCGTGGGCCTGGGCGATCTTGGTTTCCAGCGCGACGATGCGCGCGGCCTTGGCCGCAGCGTCCTTGTCGCCGGCCAGCGTCAGCAACTGGGCGACATACGCCTCATAGGCTTTGCGCATCTCGGCCATGCGGCCGCCCTGCAGATAGAAGTCGCGGTCGGGCATGCCCAGGCCGCCCTGCACCAGGTAGGGCGCGTTGCGGTCCGGTTGCAGCAGGTCCACCGATACCCACACGCCGAACAGGTGCGGGGTATAGAAGTTGGTGGCATTGAGCAGATCCACGTCGGCGCGCATGCCTGCGCCCAGTGCCTTGGCCAGCGCCTGCTTGTCGGCGATGCCGGCAATGGCCTGCAGCTCGGGCTGCACCGGCGCGGTACCGCGTGCCTCGATACCGGCTTCGTCCATGAACGCGGCGTAATAGTCGCCGATCTTGCGGACCTCGCCGTCACCGCCCTTGCCGGCCTCTTCCATGATGCTGCGCGTGTCGGCCAGGGTTTTCTCGGCGATCACATTGAAGCTGCCATAGTTGGAACGGTCGGCCGGAATCTCGGTGCGCTGCACCCACTGGCCATTGGCGAAATCGAAGAAGTTGTCGCCGGCAGCGACGCTGCGGTCCATGCCATCGGCATCAAACCCGAAGCTGCCCAGTTGCGGTTTGGCGGCGGTGGCGGGTTTGGCGGGCGCGTTGCTGTCAGCAGAAGCGCTGTTGTCTGCCTCCTTGTTGCAGCCGCTGAGCGTGAGCGCGGCGCCGATTGCCAGTGCCAGGAAAGAACGTTGCAGGACCATGACGGTATCCGGAGGGTAGGTGCGACAAGTCTAGACCTCGAACCCCGTTCATAAAGATATCGATTCTGGCACTTGACGAATGTGCACAAGTGCGGGGAATGCGAGAAAATTGATTACGAACTCTTCACGCCGACGGTAGTTGTGCTGCATGCTTGAGAGAACGTGCTGTGGATGGTGTCTGGGGAGACAGCGGCAGTGCGGAGTATGTGGTGTTCGCATGCAGCCGTTGCAGGTCCCCACCTGACGGCTCCTAGTTGTAGAGATGCCAGGACCAACATACGCAATGCCAGCTGATCCCCTACTGATACGTTGGACGAACCGGTGACGAGAACGCCGGCGCATCCATTGCGGGTCATGGTCATTGCCGGAGTGGTGGTGGGCTTGCTGCTTGCCGGCGCCCTGATCACGATGCTGTGGAACGACCGCAACAGCCGCATGGAGGCAGCGCAGCGGCAGTCGATGGCGCTTGCCAGCGGCAGCAGCCGCCTGCTGCGCGCGCAGCTGGTCACCTGGGAACGCGCCCTGCGCGGCAGCGCCAGTGACTGCAGGGAATACTACCGGCAGGTGCCTGCCCAGGCGCCTGCCTTGTTTGAGGCCAGCCTGCGCGGGGTATTGCAGCGCAACCAGGATCTGGTCTCGATCACCTTGGTGGATGATCGCGGCACGCCGGTCTCGTCCGGTGCGGGGGATCCCACCCTGCAGAGTTGGGTGATCGCGGAGAACCGCCTGCTCAGTGGCGGTCTGTATCTGGGCGCGCTGGAGCAGATGCCCGACCAGCACTGGGTGCTGCGTGCAGCACTGCAGGTGCAGCCCGGCCAGTGGCTGTTGACGCGGGTGCGGCTGGGTGCATTCCAGGAAGTGGTCAGTGGCCTGGATCTGGGGCGCGATGGCACCGCCTCCATCGGCAACCGCTACGGCCAGTTGCTCGCCCACAGCCGTGACCCCGGCAAACTGGTGGGCAACAAGCTGGCGCGGCCGATGAAGATCCTGCCACCCTCGCCGGAGGTGATCCAGCAGGGCGTGGTGATCAGCCCCTACGATGGCCAGCGGCGCATCGCCGCGGTAAGCGTGCCCACCGATTTCCCCTTGAGCCTGTTCGCCTCGCTGTCCTACCAGGAAGTGATGGCTGGCTGGTATCTGCTGCTGTACGCCTCGATCGGCGTCTATCTGCTGTATCTGGCCGGTTTTGCCTACCTGCTGTACCGGGTTGGCCGCAGCACCCGCCACCAGCAGCAACTCAGCGAAGAGCTGCTGGCAGGCAATGCCGAGCTGGCGCTGGCGCATGAAGTGGGCAAGGTCGGCACCTGGTCCATCCACGGCGCAAAGCCGATCGTGTACTGGTCGGCGCTGACCCAGCAGATGTTGAGCCTGTCCGGGCGCAGTACCACGCTGGAGGGGTTTCTGGCGCGGGTGCATGAGGAAGATCGCGCCTGGTTGAAGGACATGCTGACGCGCGCGCTGGCCGGCACCAGCGCCTTGAACGCGATGTTCCGGCTGCGCAGCGGTGATGGCTCACTGCGCTGGCTGTCCGCGCGCGGCGAGCTGGTGGACGACGTTGGAGACAGCAAGCGGCTGGCGGGCGCGGTGGTGGATATCAGCGAGCGGGTCAGCACCGAGGCGCGCGCGCAGGAGGCACAACGGCAGTTCCGGCTGGTGTTCGACCGCAACCCGGCACCGTTCTGGATCTTCGACCTGGTCACCCTGCGCTTTCTGGAAGTGAACCAGGCCGCGATCGACCAGTACGGCTACAGCCGCGATGAATTCCTGGCGATGTCGATCCTGGATATCCGTCCTGCGGTGGAATGGGACGAGATCCGGCAGAGCGCCGGCCGCGCCTTGAACGGTGACTTGTTGGGGCTGGAAGTCAGCACCCACCTGCGCAAGGACGGCAGTGCGTTCCATGTGCAGGGGCACTTCGCCAAGCTGGAATTTGCCGGCCGCAATGCCTGCCTGGTGCTGGCCGAGGATGTCAGCCAGCGGCTGCGCTACGAGAACGAGCTGGCCTACCGCGCCAGTCACCATGCCGGCACCGGCCTGTTGACCGTGCGTGCGCTTTCCGAGCGGCTGGACGCCGGCAGCCGCGGCTACACCATCGCCCACGTGCAGCTGCGTGGCCTGCAGATGATCACCGATACCCTGGGGCGCGATGCCGGTGAGGAAGCGCTGCGCGCGGTGTCGGTGCGGCTGGGCGGGTTGGCCGCACGTTATGGCCTGCTGGCGCACCAGCCGGCCGAGGATTTCGTGCTGGCCATTGAAGGCGAGCGTGATCCGCAGCTGGCACTGGATGCGCTGATGGCGGCGGTAGCCGAGCCAATCCGTGGCCGCGACACCTATCACCAGCTGGAAGCGCGCATCGGCGTGGCCAGCTGCCCGATCGATGGCGAACTGGCCGAGCAGGTGCTGGGGCGGGCGGCGCAGGCCGCGCATGCCGCGCGCGAGAGCGGCGTGGCCCTGCTGCACTTCAATGCAGGCATGGCGGCCCATTACACCGAACGCCTGCAGTTGGCCGGGCGCATCCATATCGCGATCGACCGCGGCGAGTTCATCCTTCACTTCCAGCCCATCATGGATGCGGCCGAGGGCAGCCCGGTGGCGCTGGAGGCCTTGCTGCGCTGGCCGCAGGCGGACGGCAGCTTCATTCCGCCGGCCGACTTCATCCAGCTGTGCGAAGACACCGGCCTGATCATCGCGCTGGGCCGTTGGGTCATCCACGCGGCTGCACGCGCGCAGCAGCAGTTGTCCGCTGCCGGCTGGCAGCACCTGCCGATCGCGGTGAACGTCTCGGCAGTGCAGTTGTTCAACAGTGATCTGGTCGGTGAATTCAGCCGCGCCATGCAGGACCATGGCCTGGCCCGCGGCGCGCTGCAGATGGAACTCACCGAGAGCGTGCTGATGCGCAACCCGACCCAGGCCCTGCAGACCCTTGGCCATCTGCATGCCAACGGCGTGGGCGTGGCGCTGGACGATTTTGGTACCGGCTTCTCCAGCATGTCCTACCTGCAGCATCTGCCGCTGGACTCGTTGAAGATCGACCGCGGTTTCGTCACCGACGTGGAAAGCAACCCACGCAACGCCGCCATCTGCCGTGCGCTGCTGTCGCTGGGCCACAGCATGGGCTTGTCGGTGATTGCCGAAGGCGTGGAAACCGAAGGCCAGCGGCGCTGGCTGGCCGCGCATGGCTGTGACCAGGTGCAGGGCTACCTGCTGGGCCGGCCGATGCCGTTGGAACAGATCCTGGTGCTGCTGGAGCAGACCCGCTCAGCCTGAGCCGGCGGTTCCCTCGTCCAGGCATTCGACCAGATAGTCGATGAAACTGCGTACCTTCGGCGCCAGGTGGCTGCGGCTGGTATAGACCGCATGGATGCCGATGGCCGGGCTTTCCCATTCCGGCAGTACCGGCACCAGGCGTCCGTCGGCCAGCGCCTGTTCGATGATGAAGTCGGGCTGGGCGATGATGCCCATGCCGGCGATGGCGGCTTCACGCAGCACTTCGCCATTGTTGGCGCGCAGGTGTGGCACGAACGGCACATCGATTTCGCCCTGCGGCCCCAGCAGCTGCCAGCTGTCGCCGCCAGCCGAGTAGGTATAGGACAGGCAATCGTGGGCGGCCAGATCCTGCGGTGTGGCGGGCGTGCCGCGCCTGGCCAGATAGGCTGGTGCGGCGCACAGGCGGATGCGCACCTGCGCCAGATGCCGCGCGATCAGGTTGGGCGCGGGGTTGCGGGTGATGCGGATGGCCAGGTCATAGCCTTCCTCGACCATGTCCACCAGGCGGTCGGCCAGCTGTAGGTCCAGTTCCACCTGCGGGTAACGCGCGCTGTAGGCGGGCAGCAGCGCACCCAGCCGGGCGATGCCATAACTGACCGGTGCGTTGATCCGCAGCCGCCCGGACGGCTGCAGCGCCTGCGCGCCCACGGAGGCTTCCAGTTCGTCGAACTCGGCCAACAGCTGGACGCAGCGCTGGTAATAGGCCGCGCCGGTGCTGGTCGGGCTGACCCGGCGGGTGGTGCGGTTGAGCAGGCGCGTGGACAGGCGCTTTTCCAGCGCGGCGATCTGCCGGGTGACCGCGGCGGTGGAGATATCCAGGGCATCGGCGGCGGCGCTGAAACCATTGCGCTCCACTACCGTGACGAACACACGCATGGCGTCGATGGTGTCCATTGTTTCCGTTTCTGAAATAAAACGTTGAGGCCGAGGTTATTTGTTGCCGGGTCTCCGCGCAATAACCTGTGCACTTCCCCAACTGTCCGGGAGCGTTCAATGAACAGCCGGTTGCCTTCCCTCTATATCTCGCATGGTTCACCGATGACCGCGTTGCAGCCGGGATTGGTGGGGCCGCGCCTGGCGGAACTGGCCGCGGGGCTGGAACGTCCGCGCGCCATCGTCATGGCCTCGGCGCACTGGTTGGCGCGCGCGCCGCAGGTGTCGGCAGCGGCGCAGCCGGAGACCATCCATGACTTCGGGGGCTTCCCCGAGGCGCTCTATCAGCTGCGCTACCCGGCACCGGGTGCGCCGGAACTGGCCCGGGACGTGGCCCAGCGGCTGGCCGCTGCCGGCCTGCAGTCAAGCATCGATCCGCAGCGCGGACTCGATCATGGCGCCTGGGTGCCGCTGCGCTACCTGTACCCGCAGGCCGGCATTCCGGTGCTGCAGGTGTCGATCCAGCCGTCGCTCGGGCCCAGGCATCAGTTTGATCTGGGCCGTGCGCTGGCGCCGCTGCGCGATGAGGGCGTGCTGCTGATCGGCTCGGGCAGCATCACCCACAATCTGCACGACTGGCACCACTACGAGGCCGGCAAGGAGGCGCCGTATGTGCGCCCCTTCATCCAGTGGGTGGAGGAAAAGTTGCAAGCCAATGACCTGCAGGCGATGTTGGATTACCGCCAACAGGCCCCGTTCGCGACGCAGGCACATCCCACTGATGAGCACCTGCTGCCGCTGTACTTCGCCATGGGCGCGGCCGGCAGCGACCAGCTCGGCGCACAACGCATCGATGCCGGCATCGATATGGGGTTCTTGGCGATGGACATCTATCGCTTCGACGGCAAGGCCTGATAACTGTCGTTGAGTGACGTTGCTGCGGCGGCAAGGGTACGGCGCTGCCGCAGACCTTGCTGCGTAGCTGGCGGTGGCCGATCCGGCTGCCGCCAGTCACGGCTTTCATGCATCTGCACGTAATCAGCATCAGTATCGACACCAGCAACAGCGGATTGCTGTGGTAATTTCCCGGTATTCATCCGCCACTGCCAGTCGGCAGCCTGCTGTCGTGGTAGTGAATCCGTGGAACGGGCATGCACACGATCGAAGTTGTTCTGGCGATGCTGGTGGCGGTTGTTGCCAGCGGTTATCTGGTAAGAATCCTCCCTTTCTCATTGCCGTTGCCGCTGGTGCAGATCGGCTTGGGCGCCTTGATCGCGGGCGTGTTCAATCGCGGGCACGCGCTTGAACCGGATATGTTCTTCCTGCTGTTCCTGCCGCCACTGCTGTTCCTCGATGGCTGGCGCATTCCCAAGCAGGGCCTGTTCCGCGACAAGGGCGCGATCCTGGAACTGGCGTTCGGCCTGGTGGTGTTCACCGTGGTCGGTGCCGGCCTGCTGATCCACTGGATGATTCCCTCGATGCCGCTGGCGGTGGCGTTCGCGCTGGCGGCCATCATCTCGCCGACCGATCCGGTGGCGGTCAGTGCCATTGCCTCGCGCGCGCCCATTCCCAAGCGCCTGATGCACATTCTGGAAGGCGAGTCGCTGTTGAATGACGCCTCCGGCCTGGTCTGCTTCCGGTTTGCGGTGGCGGCGGTGATGACCGGTACATTCTCGCTGGCCCAGGCCTCGCTGACCTTCCTATGGGTGGCGCTGGCCGGCCTGGCCATCGGCGTGGCGGTGACCTGGGGCGTGTCCACCTTCCAGCGCTGGTTGTGGCGCAGCTTCGGCGAAGAACCCGGCGCCGCCTTGCTGGTGAATCTGCTGATCCCGTTCGCGGCCTACCTGCTGGCCGAAGAGCTGCACGCATCGGGCATCCTGGCCGCAGTGGCGGCCGGCGTGACCATGAGTTACGTGGAGTTGACCGGCCGCATCAGCGGCAGCATGCGCGTGCAGCGCAATGCGGTCTGGAACATGGTGCAGTTCAGCTTCAACGGCATCATCTTCGTGCTGCTGGGCGAGCAGTTGCCGGGCATCGTCGAACGTGCGATCGAGACCATGTCGCTTGCCGGCCACCACAATGCCTGGTGGCTGGTGGTGTACGTTTTGGCGATCAACGCGGTGCTGGTGGTGCTGCGGCTGGTCTGGGTATGGCTGTCGCTGCGCTGGAACCTGCTCAGGGCGCGGATGCGCGGCGAGAAGGGAACCAGTACCTCGTGGCGCGTGGTGCTGGCGATGTCTGTGGCCGGTGTGCGCGGTGCCATCACCCTGGCCGGCGTGTTGACCCTGCCGCTGATGATCCCCGGTGGCGAGCCGTTCCCAGCGCGTGATCTGGTGATCTTCCTGGCTGCGGCGGTGATCCTGGTATCGCTGGTGGGCGCCAGCCTGACGCTGCCGCGCCTGCTCAAGGGCCTGGAACTGCCCAAGGACGATGACAGCCGGCGCGAAGAGGATCTGGCGCGTAGATCCTCGTCCAAGGCGGCGTTGGCGGCCGTGGAAAAAGCCCGCCAGGAGTTGGTGCAGGGGCAATCCACCGGCGCGGTGCAGCTGCTTAACGACGCGGCGGCGCGGGTGAGCCTGCTGTACCAGCGCAACCTGGAAAAGGGCCAGGGCCCGGACGAAGACCCGGAGAAGGTGCGGCGCATGGAGCAGGCTTATCGCAGCCTGCGCACGGCCGGCTTGAATGCCGAGCGTGAGGAATTGTTCCGGCTGACCCGGCGCGGGCAGGTCTCCGATGAGATCGCGCGCAAGCTGATCCGCAATCTGGATCTGCTGGAGACCCGGCAAAGGGATTGAGGGTGCGTGTTGTAGGGTTTGCTTGTTAGAAGCTTCCCCTCACCCCAACCCCCGCTCCGCGCCCCGGTCCTTGCGCTGGCGCAAGGCCGTTCAAGGAGCAGCGAACCAGTGGTTCGCAAGCTGCTCTTTTCACCCCGCAAGCGGGAGAGGGGCTAGTGCACTACGAGCCGCCACAATCCGAGCCCCTCTCCCGCGCGCGGGAGAGGGGCTCTCAGAGCGCAAGCAACCTCGCTTTAGCCCCTCTCCCGTTCACGGGAGAGGGGTTGGGGTGAGGGGAGGCTCCTAGCTAGCAGTGCAAGCTTTAAGCGTTCTTCAACTCAAGAAAATACGGCTCGACCGTACCCTTGATCTTCAGCGTCATCGGGTTGCCACGGCGGTCGCGGGCCTTGCCGGCCTGCACGCGGATCCAGCCTTCCTGCACGGAATACTCTTCCACGTCATCGCGCTCGACGCCGTTGAAACGGACGCCAACACCACGCTGCAGGGCTTCTGCATTGTGGAATGGGCTCTGCGGGTTGATCGCCAGATGATCGGGAGGGGTATCGCTCATATCAGTGCTTCAGTGAAGGCCACCATGGCCCTCTTCGGGGCGCAAGGATAACCGCTGTAACGCGCCAAGGCTTTCGCTGGCGCGCCGCTGGCCGCAGAATGCGCGGCATTACGTAGTGGAAACCGCCTCATGCCCGACAACAGCGCCGATTACGAAGATTCTGACGAACTGCAACCGGACTTTGAAGAAGACGACCATCCGGCGCGGGTCTGGAACCTGTTGTGGCTGATCAACCCAGGCGATGAAGACGCCGCCCTGCAGCAGTTCGATGCCTGGCGCGAAACGCGCGCCGGCGCCGAGGACGACGCCAGCGACGAGCAATGGCTGTGGGACCTGAAGGACGCCATCGACTGGCGTTCAGGTTTCTACGTGGACTGGAAGGACACCGATTCTTTTGTCGCCGCGCTGGACGAAATGGCCGCGCGCTGGAACCTGGACATCGCCTGGGGCGGTGATTTCGACGATGAAGACTTCACCGCCGATCTGGACGTGCCCATGTTGATGACCACCGCCCATGACCGCCTGCGCGAGCACGGTTACACGGTGTGGAACTGGAACACCGGTGGAGACGCCTACGCCGGTTGGGTGGCGCTGAGCCGCGACGACGAAGCGATGCTGGCGCTGTGCTCGTTGCTGGGTGTGGAAGTGCGCCCGGGCAGCGACCCTTTTTGAGGCAGTAGCACCTGTGTAGAGCCGAGCCATGCTCGGCTGGGGCTTTACCGGTAGAGCTTCTGCCGAGCATGGCTCGGCACTACGCACTAGCCGGGCTGGTACAGCGCCCGCGCATTGGCAATCACCAGCCGCACAAGCGCGCGGTCGGTATGCCGCGATATCGCTTGCGCGCCGAGCAGTATGGCCTGCGCATGCAGCGCTGCCGGCACGTCGTAGTGCACGCCGCTGGGGCGGTTCTGGAAGGCCCTGCGTGGAATCCCGAGCTGCTGCGCCAGCGCATGCAGCTCGGGCAAGGTGTCGGCCATCAGATGCGCCCAGCGCTCACCGCGCCAGGGATGTACCGCATCGTCGATATAGACCGTCACGGCAGGCCCTGGGCTCAGGCCTTGGGCTTGTCGTCGGCGTCGACTTCAGCGTCCGGCACTTCTTCGGCAATGGCGACGGCGTCGTCAGTCACGTCAGTGGCTTCTTCGCCTTCGATGCCTTCGAATTCGGAAACCAGCCCGGCCAGATAGTCGTCGGCGGTCTTGCCTTCGTCGGCGGCCAGGTCGTCGATCATCTGCTGCAGCGCTGCGGAGTATTCCAGGGTGACCTTGCGGCCTTCCTTCTCCTGCACATTGGCCAGGTGCTTGAGCATGGCCAGCATCGGCACCGGGTTGTCGGCATTGCCCATGGTCTGGCCACCGATGGCCAGCAGCCATTCATTGCCCTGCATGCCGATAGCGGCAACAACCTGGCCTTCTTCATTCACCAGCACAGCGTGGTTCTGCACCTGCTGCTGGCCGTTGAGACGGGCGAATGGACGGCGCGGGGCCTGCTTCTTGCGCTTGTCGCGCTTGGCTTTGGAGAGCTTGGACATGAGATTCGGCTAGTGGAAAACGATGCCTATTGTAGGCGCCAAGCCGGTTTGGCGTTTGAGAGGGCGGGGCAGGGAGGTTTCATCTTGTGCACCTGGTGCTTAAAGCACCCCTCCCCAACCCTCCCCTTCGCTGCGCGAAAGGGAGGGGGCTGTTCGTGCAGCCCGGCGGAATCTGGACGCAAGCCCGCTTTCGCCCCCTCCCTTTGGCCGCAGGCAAAGGGGAGGGCTGGGGAGGGGTAGCTTCAGGCCGCCGATAGCCGAGAGAACAACAGCCCTCAATCCACCGCCGACGGCACCCCGTCCACTTCCACATCCGCGGTTGCATTGGGCGGCAAGCCCGCTTTCGCCCCCTCCCTTTGGGCAAAGGCCAAAGGGAGGGTTGGGGAGGGGTAGCTTCAGGCCGCCGATCACCGAGATAACAACAGCCCTCAATCCACCGCCGAAGGCACTCCATCCACTTCCAGCTGCGCCGTCGCGTTGGGCGGCAAGGCCAGTGTGGCGGTCTCGTTGAGGGCAGCGGCCTCGGCGTCCTTGGTCATCACCACGATGCTGATGCGACGGTTGATCGGGTTCTGCGGATTGGCCTTGTCGAACAGCGCCGAGGAGGCCAGGCCGACCACACGCGCCACCTTCACTTCTTCCATGCCGCCTTCCAGCAGGGTGCGGCGCGCGGCGTTGGCGCGGTCGGCACTGAGCTCCCAGTTGCCGTAGCCCAGCTGCGTGGAATAGGCGGTGGTGTCGGTATGGCCGGTGATGCTGACGTGGTTGGGCACCTGGTTGATGAAGTGCGACAGCTCCAGCAGGATCGTCTTGGTATACGGCATCAGGCGCGCGCTGCCGAGGTCGAACATCGGCCGGTTCTGCTTGTCCACGATCTGGATGCGCAGGCCTTCGGGGGTGATGTCCAGCAGCAGCTGGTCCTTGAACGGTTCCAGCGCCTGGCTCTTGCTGATTGCTTCCTGCAATTCCTGCTTCAGCGCCTCCAGCCGCTGCCGGTCGCGTTCGCGTTCCTGCACCGGCGTGGGCATCGATTCCTGCTTGTTCTGGAACGGGTCATCGCTGTTGCCACGCGACACGTCGGTGGCGCCGCCCAGCTTGATCATCGACGTACTGGCGCCGCCCGGGCCGGCCATGCCCGGTGCCGGCGTGCTGCTGGTGCCGCTCAGCGGGCTGGGGTTGCGGAAGTACTCGGAAATCGCCGCGCGCTCGGGCCGGGTGGTGGCGGCCATCAGCCACAGCACCAGGAAGAAGGCCATCATCGCGGTGACGAAGTCGGCGTAGGCCACTTTCCACGAGCCGCCGTGATGGCCACCACCCTGGACTTTCTTCACCCGGCGCACGATCACCGTGGGTTTGGCGTTCTCGCTCATATGCGTGGCGCCTTACTTGACCGACTTCAGATGTTGTTCGAACTCGCTGAAACCCGGGCGCAGTGCCGACGGCACGGTCTTGCGGGCGAACTCCAGCGCGATCTTCGGGTTGTAGCCGCGCAGGCAGGCCAGCAGCGCGGTCTTCACCGATTCGTAGATGCGCGCGTCCTGTTCGGCGCGCGCTTCCACCGCAGCGGCCAGCGGGCCGATGAAGCCATAGCCGAGCAGGATGCCGAGGAAGGTGCCGACCAAGGCGCCGGCGACGTGGGCGCCTACTTCCTTGATGTCACCGCCGATCGCGCCCATGGTTATGACGATGCCGAGCACCGCAGCGACGATGCCGAAACCGGGCAGGCCATCGGCCACCTTGTTGAGCACGTGGGCCGGTTCCAGCGCCTCGTGGTGGTGCTTTTCCAGCTCCATTTCCAGCAGCGGTTCCAGCTCGTGCGGCTCGATGTTGGAGCCGATCATCAGGCGCAGGCAGTCGGTGATGAAGTCCAGCAGATGGTGGTCGGCCAGCACCTTGGGGTAGTTGGCGAACACCGCGCTGTCCTGCGGGTTCTCGACATGGTCTTCCAGCGCCATGAAGCCTTCGCGGCGTGCCTTGTTGAGCAGTTCGTAGAGCAGGCTGAGCACGTCCAGATAGTCCTGGCGCTTGTACTGCGGGCCTTTGAACACGCTGACGGTGGCGCGCAGGGTCTGCTTGACGGTCTTGAGCGGGGTGCCGATCAGGAACGCGCCCAGCGCCGCGCCACCGATGATGACCAGTTCGTAGGGCTGCCACAGCGCGGCCAGGCGGCCGTGCGCACCGACGTAACCGCCCAGGACAGCGAAGATGACAACGAGCAGGCCAACGATGATGAGCATGGGAAACAGACGCGGGGATGGGGATATCCCGTTGTCGGCCGCCAGAGCAGAATCTGTAGAGCGCTGCCTTGATGGGCCGGGGGCAGAAAGCCCTGTAGAGCCGAGCCAGGCTCGGCTGAGGCTCTATCGGGAACGCTTCTGCCGAGCATGGCTCGGCACTATGTGCTACGCCGCTGGCTGTGCCTCGGCACCGCCGCGTTGCAGCGGGTCCGGGTAGGGCTGGCCGTTCTCGACGAAACCCAGCGATATCGAATTCAGGCAATGCCGCTCGAAGGTCGGCGGCGGGCCATCCGGAAACACATGGCCGAGGTGGCTGCCGCAGCGTGCACAGACGATCTCGGTGCGGATCATGCCGTGGCTGATGTCACGGATCTCGCGCACATGCGCCGGGTCGAACGGGGCGAAGAAGCTTGGCCAGCCGGTGCCCGAATCAAACTTGGTGCTGGAGCGGAACAGCGGCAGCGCACACAGACGGCAGCAATACACGCCATCGCGCTTGTTATCCAGGAACACGCCGCAGAACGGCGCCTCGGTACCGTGCTGCAGCAGCACGCGCTGTTCGTCGGCGCTGAGGCCGGCAACAAGCGCGTCGCGCTGGGCGTCGCTGGGGGGAGTGAGGTCGAAAGCGGTCATGGGCGGCATCCGTGGGACAGGTATCAATGGTAGGGGCGGGCAGGGTCCAGTCCAAGGGCGCATTCATGCCGGCGCAAGCTGTGCCGGCGCATGCTTTTTGCGTGCAACAACAGGAGGGGCCGATGAAACGGGCGATGTATCTGGTGCTGGCAGTGCTGGCGAGCTGGCCGTTGTTGCTGCAGGCCCAGCTGAAGCAGCCCCCGGCACCGACCGCAACGCGTCCGGTGACCCTGACGCCGTCGCTGCCTCCGCCAACGGTGCCGCGCGAGCAGCAGGAAGAGGTGCTTCCACCGCGTCCGACCATTCCGGCCAAACCGGTGCCGAAGTTCAAACCGATCACGCAACCGCCACAGCGTGCGCGGCCGATCTACGACAGCAAGGGCCAGCCGGCGCCGCATATGCGCCAGACCAGCCCAGGCCGGGTGCTGGATACGCGGACCAATCGTTATTACGACACGGTGCCCAGCGGCATGGGCCAGCAGGTGGTGCCGCCGCCGGCCGGCACGCGCTAGGCAAGCGATTGCCTGTAGTGCCGAACCATGTTCGGCAGGCGTTTGCCCGTGTAGTGCCGAGCCATGCTCGGCAGGGGCATTACCGGTAAGGCTTCTGCCGAGCATGGCTCGGCACTACAGGAGCCGGTATTTGCCGAGCCGGGCATCGTTTACTCGGCGATTGGCAGACAAAGGGTTTCTTTGACTTCTTCCATCACGATGTAGCTCTTGGATTCACGCACATGCGGCAAGGTCAGCAAGGTACTGCCCAGCAGCTTGCGGTAGGAGGCCATCTCATTGATGCGCGCCTTGAGCAGGTAGTCGAAATCGCCGGACATCAAATGGCATTCCAGCACGTTGGGCAGCTTCAGCGCGGCGCGGCGGAATTCCTCGAAGATGTCGCCGGACTTGTAGGCCAGGCTGATCTCCACGAACACCAGCAGGCTGGCCTTGACCGAAGAAGGGTCCAGCCGCGCGTAGTAGCCGGTGATCACGCCTTCGCGTTCCAGCCGGCGCACGCGCTCGGTGCAGGGCGTGGTCGACAGGCCAACGCGCTCGCCCAGCTCGGTGAAGGAGATGCGCCCCTCCTGCTGCAGGATGCGCAGGATCTTGCGGTCGATCTTGTCCAGTTCGCGGCTGCGGGTGGCCATGGCGGCTCTGCTTTTGATGAACGAAACAGGAAATTACCCTGATGGAGTGCATCAATAAAGGTAAAAACACTGGTTGACCCTGAATATACTGCGCCGTTCCTAGCCCCTGCCATCCCATGCGCAGGGAATGATGTGGTCCGGAGAATGAAAATGCGCGTTCTGGTGCTTGGCAGCGGTGTGATCGGCACGACCAGTGCCTGGTATCTACGGCAGGCCGGCTTTGATGTCACCGTGGTTGACCGGCAGCCTGGCCCGGCGCTGGAAACCAGCTTCGCCAATGCCGGCCAGCTGTCGTTCGGCTATACCTCGCCGTGGGCCGCTCCGGGCGTGCCGTTCAAGGCGATCAAGTGGCTGTTCGAGGAACATGCGCCGCTGGCGATCCGCCCGACCGCGGACATCGCCCAGTACCGCTGGCTGTGGCAGATGCTGCGCAACTGCACCTCCGCCCGGTATGCGGTCAACAAAGCGCGCATGGTGCGCGTGTCCGACTACAGCCGCGATTGCATCAACGAGCTGCGCGCGGCCACCGGCATCGATTACGAAGGCCGCCAGCTGGGTACCACCCAGTTGTTCCGCACCCAGCAGCAGTTGGATGCCGCCGCGCAGGACATCGAAGTGCTGCGCGAATACGGTGTGCCCTATGAAGTGCTGGACCGCCAGGGCATTGCCCGGGTCGAACCGGCGCTGGCCGGCAAGACCGAGATGCTGGTCGGCGCACTGCGCCTGCCCGAGGACCAGACCGGCGATTGCCAGCTGTTCACCAACAAGCTGGCGGCATTGGCCGAGGCAGCCGGCGTCGAGTTCCGCTTCGACCAGGACATCGCCTCGATCCAG
Source organism: Stenotrophomonas nitritireducens (assembly GCF_001700965.1). NCBI lineage: Bacteria > Pseudomonadati > Pseudomonadota > Gammaproteobacteria > Lysobacterales > Lysobacteraceae > Stenotrophomonas > Stenotrophomonas nitritireducens. The sequence goes on along the minus strand of NZ_CP016756.1, from coordinate 1,688,626 downwards.
TCCGATGGCGACCGCATCACCGGCGTGCGCATCAACGGCAAGCTGGAAACCGCCGATCACTATGTGCTCGCGCTGGGCAGTTATTCGCCGCAGTTGCTGGCACCGCTGGGCATGCAGCTGCCGGTGTATCCGTTGAAGGGTTATTCGCTGACCCTGCCGATCACCAATGCGGCAATGGCACCGAACTCGACCATCCTGGACGAGAGCTACAAGATCGCCATCACCCGCTTCGAAGACCGCATCCGCGTCGGCGGCATGGCCGAAGTGGCCGGCTTTGACCTATCGCTGGAACCGCGCCGCCGCGCCACGCTGGAAAAAGTGGTCAAGGATCTGTACCCGGACGGTGGCGACCTGCGCCAGGCCAGCTTCTGGACCGGCCTGCGCCCGGCCACCCCGGACGGCACGCCGGTAATCGGCGCTACGCCGTATCGCAACCTGTTCCTCAATACCGGCCATGGCACCCTGGGCTGGACCATGGCGGCCGGCTCCGGCCGTTACCTGGCCGATCTGATGAGCGGCAAGCAGCCGCAGATCAGCACCGAAGGCTTGGATATCTTCCGTTACGGCAAGGGGCAGCACTGATGCGCCCGGCACAGGCACTGATCGACCTGGAAGCACTGCGCCACAACTATCAGTTGGCGCGACAGCTGGGCGGCGGCAAGGCGCTGGCGATCATCAAGGCCGATGCCTACGGCCACGGCGCCGTGGCCTGCGCACGCGCGCTGCAGGACGAAGCCGATGGTTTTGGCGTGGCCTGCATCGAGGAAGCATTGGAGCTGCGCCAGGCCGGTATCCGTGGCCCGATCCTGCTGATGGAAGGTTTCTTCGACGCGGCTGAGTTGCCGTTGATCGTCGAGCATGATTTCTGGGTAGTGGTAGCGACCTCCTGGCAGCTGGAGGCGGTGGAAGCGTTCAAGACCGATGCCACGCTGCGTATCTGGTTGAAGCTGGACAGCGGCATGCACCGGCTGGGTTTGTCGCCGGAAGAGTTCCGCGATGCGCATGCGCGGCTGAGCGCGCTGCCACAGGTTGGCCCGTTGGTGCTGATGAGCCACCTGGCGCGCGCTGACGAACTGGACAGCAACCGTACCCGCGAGCAGTTGGACGTGTTCAAGCATGCGGTGCAGGGCCTGGCCGGCGAAACCAGCCTGTGCAATTCGCCGGCACTGTTGGGCTGGCCGGATGTGCGCAGCGACTGGGTGCGGCCGGGGCTGATGTTGTACGGCGCCGATCCACTGTATCCGCAGCCCAGCCCGCACGCGGCGCAGCTGCGCCCGGTAATGACCCTGCAGTCGCGGGTGATCGCCGTGCGTGAGTTGGCGGTGGGCGAGCCGCTGGGTTACGGCGCGCGTTTTGTTGCCGAAGCGCCGACCCGCGTCGGCGTAGTGGCGATGGGTTATGCCGATGGCTATCCGCAGTTCGCGCCGAATGGCACGCCGGTATTGATCGATGGCGTGCCGGGCCGGCTGATCGGCCGTGTATCGATGGACATGCTGACCGTGGACCTCACCGACCACCCGCAGGCCGCACGCGGCAGCATCGTGCAGTTGTGGGGCAATGCACCGACCATTTCGGAACTGGCACCGCGCTGCAATACCAGTGCCTACCGGCTGCCATGCAGCCTCAAGCGCACCCCGCGGGTGTACCTATCGCAGTAGCCCTGTAGTGCCGAGCCATGCTCGGCAGGGACTTTACCAGTAGAGATGGATCTGTAGTGCCGAGCCATGCTCGGCAGGGGCTTTACCAGTAGAGATGGATCTGTAGTGCCGAGCCATGCTCGGCAGGGGCATTACCGGTAACGCCCAATGCCGAGCATGGCTCGGCACTACAGGTAACGCAAAAAGGGCCGCGATGCGGCCCTTTTTCAATTCCAATCCGGCAACTGCGGATTACAGCCCGGCAGTAGTGCCATCGTTGCGCAGCTCGCGCCGTACCCAATCGTCGAGCAGGCGCTTCTCGTAACGCAGCGGGTCGGTGTTGCTGGGCAGGCTGCTGTTGAGCAGATAACCGGTATCGGCCAGCTTGCGCTCGCCCTGGTCGATGACCTGGCCGTTGGCATCGGTGAGGGTGAACTGCAGCTCGATCCGTGGCGGATAGATGTCGCGCATGATGCGCACATCGTCCAGACGCGGCCCGTGCCACGGCTCGTAATCGCCGGCACGCTTGATGTCGGTGATGGTCACCTCCAGCTTCTGTCCTTCCGGCAGCTGCTTGCTGGCCTGCTTGCGCAGGTGTTCGGCCAGGGTTTCCACCCAGTTGCCGCGCTGTGCATCCCAGCGGTTGCGGCTGTAGCGCAGCTCGGTGAATTGGGATGGATCGGTCCATTGCACCTGCACCGGGCCTTCCACGCTCAGTGCGCGCGGGGCTTCCGGGGCGGTGACCGTGCGCGGCTTGGCGTCGGCGCCAGCAACGGCCAGCAGGGAGGCCAAGGCAAGTCCGGTGATGGTCAGGGTTTTCATGACGTACTCCTGGGGACTTCGATGACTAAAGTGTGCGGCCGATAGGAATAGGCTGCAATGAGCACGCAACGCTGCGCTGCGGCAGATTGCGCGATGGTTCATCATCACGGGGTGTGGATGGCCCATCACCCAGACTGCTGGACGTCCTCCCCCCCTTTTCTGACGTGAACTGCTTCTTTTCAGACAATGCCTGCTTCCAGCCTGGACTCCCCCCTTTCGATGCTGTCTCTGGATGAAGAGGACCTGGAAAATTCCAGCCTTTATCGGGAGGTATTCAATGCGGTGGGCAGCGGCTTGTGCGTCATCGAGCTGGTGTTTGACGGTGGCGCGGCGGTGGATTTCATCTACCGCAAGGTCAACGGCGGCTTTCAGAAGGTCACCGGGCTGAGCGATGTCACCGGCCGCCGTGCCAGTGAAGTGGTGCCGGCGATGGGCAGCGAATGGTTCGAGGCCTTCGGCCGGGTGGTCAAGGACGGCGGGGTGAGCCAGTTCGAGCGGGAGGTTTCCGACCCGGCACGCTGGTATTCGGTGGAGGCGGTACGCATTGGTGAGCCGGACAAACACCGGGTAGCGGTGTTTCTTTTCGATATCTCCGCGCGCAAACGTATTGAAACTGAGCTGGCCGAAAGCGAGGCGCGCTTCAGCGCCCTGGCCGACGGCCTGCCGATGCCGGTCTGGGTGGTAGGTGACCAGGGCCAGCTGCGTTTCGCCAATACCGCGTTTTTCACCTTCTTCGGGCTGCATGCCGATCAGGACCTGGGCACCAATCCCTGGCAGCGGCTGTTGCACCCGGATGAGCAGGTTTCGTTCGGCTTCAAGTTGCAGGCCGCCTTGAGCGAGCGTACCGAGCTGCACACCAATACCCGCATGCGCCGCCACGATGGCCAATGGCGCTGGTTGGAAATGAACGCAGTGCCGCGTTTTTCCGCCGATGGGCGTTTCATCGGCCTGGCCGGCAACAGCTCGGACATCACCGAGCGGCGCGAGATCGAAATGGCCCGCGAGGACCTGCTCACCGCCGAACGCGTGGCGCGCAACGCAGCCGAGGGCATGGCGCGCATGAAGGACGAGTTCCTGGCCACGCTGTCGCACGAACTGCGCACCCCGCTGACCACGGTGCTGGGCTGGAGTGAGCTGCTGCTGCAGCGGATGGAGCCTGATCACCCGATGCGGCGTGGCATGGAGGTGATCGCCAGCAGCGCGATGACCCAGAAGAACCTGATGTCGGACATGCTCGACCTGAGCAGCATGCTGCTGGGCAAGGTGCAGCTGGAAGTGGAAGTACTGGACCTGGCCGAGCAGGTGCGTGAAGCCGTGCGTGCCCAGGAACTGGTGGTCGAGGGCAAGGCGCAGACGCTGAGCGTGCAGCTGCCCGAGCTGCCGCAGCCGGTCCTGGCCGACGCCACGCGCCTGCAGCAGATCCTGGGCAACCTGCTGTCCAACGCGATCAAGTTCACCCCGGTCGAAGGGCGGATCGAGGTCAGCCTGCTGCAGGAAGCTGGCCACCTGGTGGTGCAGATCAAGGATGACGGTGACGGCATCGCGCCGGAGTTCCTTGAACACCTGTTCAGCCGTTTCAGCCAGGCCGACAGCACCACCACCCGTCGCCATGGTGGCCTCGGGCTGGGGCTTGCCATCGTCCAGCAGTTGACCGAACTGCATGGCGGCACCGTTTCGGCGGCCAGTGCCGGCTCCGGGCGCGGGGCCACGTTCCGCGTGCGGCTGCCGGAATTCCAGGCCCAGAAGGCAGCAAGCCACCCGCGACGGCGGGTACAGCGCGGGCGCATCGGCGAGCAGGTGCTGGTGCCCAATGCGCTGCAGGGCCTGCGGGTGCTGGCGGTGGAAGACCAGGTCGACATGCTCGGCTACGTGCGCCGCCTGCTGGAGGAACAGGGCGCTTCGGTGGTGACGGCCAGCACTGCCGGCGAGGCATTGGAACTGCTGGATCTGCGCGGGCATACCGCATTCGATGTGCTGGTCAGCGATATCGGCATGCCGGGCATGGATGGTTATGGCCTGATCCATACGCTGCGGCAGAACCTGGGCGTGAGCGGGGACGAGCTGCCGGCGGTGGCGGTGACCGCGCTGGCGCGGGCAGATGATCGCGAGCGCGCATTCTCTTCCGGCTTCCAGGGACATGTGGCCAAGCCCTACAGCGTGGCCCAGCTGATTTCGGCCATCCGCGACGCGCGTCTACCGCGTTGATTTCTTTTCGTGGGTTTCACGCGCAAAGACGGTAATGTGATGGCGTTCACCCATGGACGCTGCCATGCCCTTGTACGCGCCCCATGTTTATTCCGACCCGGTGTTCATTGCGTCGCTGGAGGCGCTGCTCGGCCAATTGCCTGAGCAGGCGCGGGTGATGCTGGTTCTCAAGGACGGCAGCCGGGTAGCCGGAACCGTCACCACGCAGCCGGCGCTGCAGCATTTCGCCGACCACAACGAGCAGCCCGGGGTAAATGCCACCGTGCGCCTGGAGGACCTGCTGCGCGCCTGCCAGCAGCACGTGGTCTGGCTGGACAGCGTGCTGCAGGTGCTGCACCTGCCGGCTGCCGAAGCCTGAGCCAGCACGGTTCGGCGCCTCATTCAGCTGGCTGCGGCCGGTGGCGGCGGCCGGCCCGGTAGAATGGCCGGCCCTGCTTGATGAATTACCGGCATGCCTGCTCCGCACGACGCTCCGTTGGAAACCCTGTTCCTTCCGTTCTCCAAGGCTGGCCTGCGCTGGCCGCAGGGGCCGGTCCTGTTCCTGCGCGCGCGCGATGGCTGGCCGCTGCGCGAGCACGCCGGCAGCACCCAGCTGGTCTGCGCACAGAGTTTCCGTCCGTTTGCCGAGGCCTTGCAGCGCAGCGGCTGGGAAGTGCGTGACGAACAGGCGCTGGAGCAGTCCGATGAGTGCTACGCGGTGGTGCTGGTGCTGCCGCCGCGTCAGCGTGACGAGGCCCGCGCACTGTTTGCGCAGGCGCTGAGCAAGCTGGCCCCGGGCGGCATCATCGTCGCCTGCCAGTCCAACAACGAAGGCGCGCGCTCCGGCGAAAGCGATCTGCAGCAGCTGGCCGGCCTGGGCGGCACGCTGACCAAGAACCATTGCCGCGCCTATTGGTCGCAGCCGGCCGAGGGCAAGCACGACGTCGCCCTGCACACGCGCTGGGCCGCACTGGATGCGCCGCGCAAGATCGTCGATGGGCGCTTCCTCAGCCGCCCCGGCGTGTTTGCCTGGGACCGCATCGATCCGGCCTCGGCCCTGCTGGTGGAGCAGCTGCCGGCCGACCTGGCCGGCCGTGGCGCCGATCTGGGCGCGGGTTGGGGCTATCTTTCGTCCGAAGTGCTGGCGCGTTGCCCCAAGGTCACCGCGCTGGATCTGTACGAAGCCGAGGCGCGCGCGCTGGCGCTGGCCCGTCACAACCTGGCCGACGCTGGTGCGCAGGTGAAGCTGGACTTCCGCTGGCAGGACGTCACCACCGGTATCGACGACCGCTACGACTTCATCGTTTCCAACCCGCCGTTCCACACCCCGGCACGCGAAGACCGGCCCGACATCGGCCGCCGCTTCATCGCCGTCGCCGCGCAGTCGCTGCGTGCGGGCGGGCAGTTGTTCATGGTCGCCAACCGCCACCTGCCGTACGAGCAGATCCTCACCGAGAGTTTCGGCCAAGTGCGTGTGGCCGCCGAGCGTGATGGCTTCAAGGTCATCGTCGGCACCCGGGGCCGTGCATGAAGCTGGTCAAGCACATCGCCAACCTGGGTTACGGCAGCCGCAAGCAGGTGCAGCAGCTGTTTCGCGAAGGCCGCGTCAGTGATGCGCAGGGCGAGGTGCTGTATGCCGATGACAAGGTGGAGCACGCCAACATCCGTATCGATGGCGAAGTGCTGGACCCGCCGCCGGGCCTGATCCTGATGCTGCACAAGCCGGCCGGCTACACCTGTTCCACCAAGGACCATGGCCGCCTGATCTATGAGCTGCTGCCGCCGCGTTTCCGCGACCGTGACCCGGTGCTGTCCAGCGTCGGCCGGCTCGATCGCGACACCTCAGGCATGTTGCTGATGACCGATGACGGCCAGCTGCTGCACCGGATCGTGTCGCCCAAGTCGAAGCTGGACAAGGTTTACGAGGCGCAGCTGGCGGAAGATCTGAGCGGCAGCGAAGCGGTGCAGTTCGGCAGTGGCACGCTGTTGCTGGAATCGGACGACAAGCCCTTGCTGCCGGCGGAGCTCGAGGTGCTTGGCCCGCGCGCCGCGCGCTTGACGCTGCACGAAGGTCGTTACCACCAGGTGCGGCGCATGTTTGCCGCAGTGGGCAACCACGTGCAGGCACTGCACCGCTTGCGTATTGGCGGGCTGGGCCTGGGCGATCTGGCCGAAGGCCAATGGCGTCAGCTGGATGCCGCCGATCTGGCCGTGCTGTTTGGAGAGCCCGCCTGATGGGATTGCTGGTCCGCCCGCAGGCCGTTGTGTTCGACATGGACGGCCTGATGCTGGACAGCGAGCGCGCGCTGATGGGCTGCCTGGAGCAGGTGGCGCAGCTGCAGGGGCACGTCCTGCCGCGCAGCCTGTTGCTGTCATTGATTGGTTCCTCCGATGCCACCACCCGGCAGAAGCTGGCCGATGTGCTGGGGCTGGAGCGCACCGATGCGCTGCTGGCCGAGTCCTACGCGCGTTACGCGGGCATCGTCGATGCCGGGGTGCCGTTGCGGCCGGGCATCATCGAGCTGCTGGAGTTGCTGCGCGAGCACGACATCCCGCGTGCGGTTGCCACCGCCACGCGCTCACCGCTGGCGCAGCGCAAGCTGGCGGCGGCGGGCCTGCTGCCGTATTTCCAGTTCGTTGCCACCAGCAGCGATGTGGCCCATTCCAAGCCGGCGCCGGACATCTACCTGCATGCCGCGCACGGGCTGGGCATCGCTCCGGCGCATTGCCTGGCGTTGGAAGACTCACCCACCGGCGTGCGCGCGGCATTGGCCGCCGGCATGACCACCATCCAGATTCCAGACCTGTTGGAACCGGACGAAGAAGTGCGTGGCTACGGTCACCACATCACCGCCTCGCTGCATGACGTGCGCGAACTGCTGCAGCAATGGCTGCCGGTAGGCGCAGCGTAACGCCTGACCGGTAGTGCCGAGCCATGCTCGGCAGAGGCATTACCAGCAATGCCGCAGCCAGGCGCTTCACCTGTAGTGCCGAGCCATGCTCGGCATGGGCGTTACCGGTAAAGCCTCATGCCGAGCATGGCTCGGCACTACAGGTCATCAATCAGGCGTTGCCTTCTCCACCGGCCAGCACGCGATGCCAGCCATCCACGCCCAGCTGGTCCAGCGTGGCGATATTGCGTTCGACAATCACGTCCGGGTCCGGGAACGCGGCTACCGCGCGCTCTACGCTGTCTTCGCGCAGCAGGTGCAGGGTGGGGTAGGGCGAGCGGTTGGTGTAATTGCTCACGTCATCCACGGCGGCACCGGCGAACTGGTACTGCGGATGAAAGCTGGCCACCTGCAGGATGCCCTGCAGATCCAGCGCTTCCACCGCGGCATCGGCGTTTTCGAGGAAATCGTTGTAGTCCAGGAAATCCTCCAGCACCTGCGGGTGGATGATCAACGTGGTGTCGGTCTGCTCGGCCGGGGTGTCGCGCAACAACACCAGTTCTTCGGCCAGCTGCTCCAGCAGTGCCTCCGGCGTGCTCGCATCGCTGAGCACGAAACGCACCTGCTGCTTGACGTACACCGCCTTTGCGAACGGGCACAGGTTCAAACCGATCACCGCCTTTTCCACCCAGTTGCGGGTGACGGCGATGGGATCGGTGGCGGTGTGTTCGTTCATGGCTGGCGCTCGCGCTGGCAGGGCAGGCGATTGTAGAGGGCATCCGGGCCCGCTGCCGCGCGGCTGTCATCGCGCTGACGTTCACTGTCCACAAACTGGACACGGCGCATTGTTGAAAACCCCATCGTTTCAGCGGCTTGCGGCGTTCTGGCCGTTGGCTAATAGGCAGCTGCCGGGCGCAGGTATTCAATGTCGGCACTGACCACGCAAGGAGTACGGCAATGGCAAAACAGGCGTTTCTTCCACCGGATTTGTGGCTGGGCAAGCAGTTTGACGGCCAGTGGCAAGCAGGTGGCACCACCCACGAGGTGATCGAGCCGGCCACCGGCAAGGTGCTGGGCAACATCGCGATGGCGGACCCGGCGCAGATCGCGCGCTCGTCTGCCGCTGCGGCCGCGGCACAACGCGACTGGGCCAACGCGCCCCATGAAACCCGCGCGCAGGTGCTGCGCCGTGCGGCGCAGCTTGCCGATGAATACGCGGCCGACATCATCGATTGGATCGTGCGCGAATCCGGCTCTACCCGGCTCAAGGCCGGCTTCGAGAACAAGGTGAGCACCAAGGCGCTGCACGAGGCGGCAGCGCTGCCCTCGCGCAGCGTGGGTGAACTGCTGCCGTCGGTACCGGGGCGGCTCAATCTTGCACGGCGCCGCCCGCTGGGTGTGGTGGGGGTGATTTCACCGTTCAATTTCCCCCTGTATCTGGCGATGCGCGCGGTGGCGCCGGCGCTGGCGCTGGGCAATGCGGTGGTGCTCAAGCCTGATCCGCGCACGGCGGTTTGTGGTGGCTTTGTCATTGCCCGCCTGTTCGAGCTGGCCGGCCTGCCGGCCGGGGTGCTGCATGTGTTGCCGGGTGATGGTGCCGCGGGCGCGGCGCTGACCAGCGATCCCAATATCGCGATGATCCAGTTCACCGGTTCCACCGCTGCCGGGCGCAAGGTCGGCGAGGCCGCAGGCCGGCATCTGAAGAAGGTGTCGCTGGAGCTGGGCGGCAAGAACGCGCTGATCGTGCTCGACGATGCGGACATTGATCTTGCCATCGCCAACACCACATGGGGCGTCTACCTGCACCAGGGTCAGATCTGCATGGCGACCGGCCGCGTGCTGGTCCAGCGCGGTATCTATGACCGCTTCCTGGAGAAACTCATCTCCAAGGCGCAATCGCTGACCGTCGGTGACCCGGCCGTTTCCGATGTCGCGCTGGGGCCGCTGATCAACGCCCAGCAGCGTGACCATGCCGCACGCGTGGTTGCCGAGGCCGCCGCCGCCGGCGCAACGCTGGAAACCGGCGGCACCTATCAGGATCTGTTCTTCGAGCCGACCGTGCTCAGCGATGTGAGCCCCGGCAACCCGGCCTTCCATGAGGAGATCTTCGCGCCGGTGGCGGTGGTGGTGCCGTTCGACAGCGACGCGGACGCGATCGCCCTGGCCAACGACACCGAGTACGGCTTGTCGATGGCCATCGTCTCCAGCAACGTCGGCCGTGCCTTGAAGCTGGGCGAACAGCTGCACACCGGCATTCTTCATATCAACGACCAGACCGTGAACGATGAGGTCATCAATCCCTTTGGGGGTGTCGGCGCATCGGGCAATGGCAGCAGCATCGGTGGCCCGGCCAACATCGAGGAATTCACCCAATGGCAATGGCTGAGCATCAAGGGCGAAGCCCCCGCCTATCCGCTGTGAACAGGAGAAAACCATGAGTGCATCTGCAGAACTGCGCGACATCACCGTGGCGGTGGTGCGCGAGAAGGAAAAACCCTTCACCATCGAACAGGCGCGCATCCGCGGGCCCAAGGATGACGAGGTGCTGGTGCGGGTGGTGGCCACCGGCCTGTGCCATACCGACCTGATCGTGCGTGACCAGTACTACCCGGTGCCGCTGCCGGCGGTGCTTGGCCATGAAGGCGCAGGTGTGATCGAAGCGGTGGGCCCGGCGGTCAAGGACCTGCGGGTGGGCGACCATGTGGTGCTCACCTACGGCGCCTGCGGCTACTGCAATCCCTGTAGCAGCGGCCACGGCGCGTACTGCAAGGATTTCTACGGCCTGAATTTCGGTGGCGGTGAACTGGACGGCAGTACCGCCATCCAGGACCCGCACGGCCATCCATTGCATGATCATTTCTTCGCTCAGTCCTCGTTCGCCACCTATGCGTTGAGCCGCGAGAACAATGCGATCAAGGTGCCCGAGGATGCGCCGATCGAATTGCTCGGTCCGCTTGGCTGCGGCATCCAGACCGGTGCCGGCGCGGTGATCAACTCGCTCAAGGTCGGCGCTGGCAGCAGCTTTGCATCCTATGGCGCGGGCGCGGTGGGCCTGAGCGCGGTGATGGCGGCGCGCGTGGCCGGCGCCACCACCATCATCGCCATCGACGTGGTGCCATCGCGGCTGGCGTTGGCCACCGAACTGGGCGCCACCCATGTGATCAACAGCCGCGAGGTGGATGTGGTCGAGGCGGTGCGCGGGATCACCGGCGGTGGCGCCGAGTACGCATTGGAGTCGACTGGCCGGCCGGAGGTGCTGGAACAGGGCATCGCGGCGCTGGCCGGGCTGGGCGTGATCGGCGTGGTCGGCGCGCCCAAGCTCGGCACCAAGGCCGAGTTCGACATCAACGACCTGCTGCTGGGCGGACGCAGCATCCGCGGCATCGTCGAAGGTGACAGTGTGCCGAAGGTGTTCATCCCGCAGCTGGTACAGCTGTACCAGCAAGGCCGCTTCCCGTTCGACAAACTGGTCAAGTTCTATCCACTGGAGCAGATCAACCAGGCCGCTGAAGACAGCACCAAGGGCATCACCTTGAAGCCCATTCTCAAGATCGGCTGATGGAACAAACCATCGCGGGCCATGCCGGCCCGCGATGGTTAACCAGTCAGCGGGCGCGGTGTAGGCTGGGGCCAGTCGTCTGGAGGATGCCCATGGCCACCACGCTCGTGCAACAGCAGCAACGCCTGGCTGCCGCGCGGCAACGTTTTGCCGAAGGCGGACGCCTGCCCGCACAGTTGCTGGCTCCGGCGCTGCTGCGCTCCTGGGAGCGGTCGCGGCAGGCCGGCATACGCCCGCAGCATGCGCCGGAATATGCGCCGTTGGGGCAACGCCAGCTGCGCCTGGACGACCCGGCCGATCGCCTGTTGGCGCGATGCGTGCGCCAGGACATGGATGATCTGTGGGCAGCCTTCGGCGGCCGCCGCTGGACCCTGCTATGCGTCAACCGCGAGGGCCTGATCATTGCCCAGCGCGAACATGGCCTGGCCGACGTGGCGATATTGCGGCCGATCCAGGTCGGGCGGCGGGTGCGCGAGATCGAGATCGGCACCACCGCGCCATCCTGTGCACTGGCCGAGGACGCGCCGGTACTGGTACGTGGCAACGAACACTACCTCGACGAATTTTCCCGGGTCTACTGCCTGAGCGTGCCGCTGCACGGCGTGGACGGTGAGGTGCTGGGTGCGCTGGACATCACCGGCATCGGCGAACGCGACAGCGAACTGCTGCGTGGTTATTTCCGGCAGGCGGCATTGTCCATCGAGAACCAGTTGATCCAGCAGCAGCGCAACTGCCATCTGTTGGCGCTGCAGCACGACGCACGCTGGCTGGGAACGCCGCTGCAGGGCGTGCTGGCGGTGGGCGAGGACGGCCAGCTGCGCGCCGCCAACAGCGTGGCGCGGCGCATCCTGCGCTTGCCGCGCAGCGGCACATTGCCATTGATGACGCTGGAAGGCCTGTTTGCCAATGCCAGCGTGCACCAGCGCCGTCGCCTGCTGCAGGCCGGTCCTGTGCATCGGGTGCAGCTGCACGCCGACAGCGCCGTGCAGGTGCAGTATCTGCGTGGGCCGGTGCATGCGCGTAGCAGTACCCGCGCGCTTGCGGTTGCAGCGGCGACAGCAACGGGATCGCTGCGGATGCAGGGCGTACACGCGGTCAGGGAAGCGGTCGCGGCGCATGCCGGCAACCTCAGCGCGGCGGCGCGCCAACTTGGCATCTCGCGCACCACGCTGTACCGCAAACTGCAGCAGGCCGGTTGAGCCTGCTGCAGCCAGGCTGCATCAATCGCGGAAGTTGTCGAACTGCAGCGGCTGTTCGAAGTCATCCTTCTTCAGCAGCGCCATCACTTCCTGCAGGTCATCACGCTTCTTGCCGTTCACGCGCAGCTTGTCGCCGTTGATCTGGGTGTCCACCTTGATCTTGGATTCCTTGATCTTGGCGGCGATCTGCTTGGCCAGCTTCTGCTCGATGCCCTGCTTGACCGTCACCTGCTGGCGCGCGCCACCCAGGTTGGTCTCGATGTCGCCGAACTCCATGCAGCGGAAATCGATGCTGCGCGCGGCCAGGCGCTGCTTGAGGATGTCGGCCATCTGCTTGAGCTGGAAATCGGTGGGCGCGGTAAGCTTGATCAGCTTCTCGCCGTCCTGCTCGAAACTCGCAGCCACACCCTTGAAATCGAAGCGCGTGGACAGCTCGCGGTTGGCCTGGTCGATGGCGTTGGTCAGCTCGTGCTTGTCAACTTCGGATACGACGTCAAAGGAAGGCATGGGGCCTGCTCCAATCAGAAAAACAGGCACCATTCTAGGCGATTGGTGGGCTGCGCATGGTGCACGGCGGCGGGCTGCTGCAGAGGCCGCGCCCGCGCTTGCTGCGTTCACCTGCGCTTTCGCGCCCGCTTCGCCTGTGTGCCGCGTGGCCTCCGTGTGGCGGCGGAGTCCGCTGCTGCGCGTGTAGCCGCAGCAGCGCCCGGTGGCGCTGCCATCCGCAAGAATCCTGACCACTGCAGCTGCCGCCATCAGGCGCGGTGCCGGCCCTGCTTACAAACCCAGGCGCAGTTTTACTTCAGCGGCGATCCGGGTGGTTTCGCGCAGGGGTTCAACCGGCTGCTGTGGATCGGCATCCAGTGCTGCCAGGCCATCCAGCAGGCGGCCGCGTTCGCGCAGGGCCTGCTGGAAGTGCGCCATCCGCGCCTGTGCGCGACCGCCCAGCAGCACGCCAACCGGCACGCGGGTGGCGCAGGCCTCCGACAGCAGGTTGACCGAATCCGGCGTGCAGACAATACGATCGGCCCAGCCCAGCAGCCCGGCATAGGGATTGGAGCCGTCGCCGCCATCGGCCCAGATCACCCCGGGCACGTCGTCGAAGGCATGCAGCAGGGCGGCCGTGACCGCGCGCGGGGTGCGCCGCGAGGTGGTGGCCAGCACGCTGCCGCCTTCGGCACGGATGCGCGCGGCCAGTTGCTGGAACAGGGGCTGGATCTCGTCTTCCTGCCAAGGCGCGTGATCGGTGGGGCCGCCGACCAGCAGCGCGGTGCGTGGCCCCGGCAGCTGTTCGAAGCTGGAGAACGCGGCCCGGCCCCAGGCCAGCCAGTCATCGCTGACCGGGTTGAGGCTGCCCAGCAGGGTAAGCACGTTGTCCGCCTGGAGGCGGTCGTGCTCCGGGACGACCAGCAGGTCCCAGTGGCGCGGTGCAATGCGCGGGTCGAGGATCTGCACGGTGCGGGTCCCGCGTTGGCCCAGCACCCGCAGGGCACCTGCAGCCTGCCTGCCACAGCCGATCGCCAGCCCCGGGGGGTTGCAGGCCAGCTGCGTGAACAGCGGACCAAACCCGCGTGCCGCACCCGGCAACAGGCGCGGCGCAAGCCAGCGCCAGGGCGCCTGGGGCTGCAGCTGCAGGCGCTGCTGGCCGCCCAGGCCCAGCGCGGACGCCAGCGCCACCGCCTGGCGCACGTTGCCGGCGCGGCCGTCGGTGATCGTCCAGGGGAGCGTCGATCGTTTCGCGTATGGCATTAATTCGTTTCAATAAGGCTGGGTGTTGCAACAGCCAGAGGGCTCTACACTGGGCTCTCTGATCGGCGGGTCATTGTCCGGGGGTTGTTGGGACAATGTCACGACCGTAGCCAATTCATCACGGAGTTTCCATGTCCGACATCTTCAACGATGCCGCGCTTGACCAGCTGTTCCGCACGGCCCGCACCCACAATGCATTCCAGGACCGCCCGGTCGAGGACAGCCAGCTGCGTGCCCTGTACGACCTGTTGAAGTGGGCGCCCACGTCCGCCAACACCAGCCCGGCGCGCTTCGTGTTCGTCAAATCGGCCGAAGCCAAGCAGAAGCTGGCGCCGGCGCTGTCCGAAGGCAACCTGGCCAAGACCCTGGCCGCGCCGGTCACCGCGATCATCGGGTTTGATCTGGATTTCCACGAAAAGCTGCCGTACCTGTTCCCGCACACCGACGCCAAGGCCTGGTTCGACGGCCCGCGCGAAGGCCGCCACGAGGCCGCGTTCCGCAACGGCAGCCTGCAGGGCGCCTACCTGATCCTGGCCGCGCGCGCGCTGGGGCTGGATGCCGGCCCGATGTCGGGTTTCGATCCGGCCAAGGTGGATGAAGCGTTTTTTGCCGGCACCACCATCAAGTCCAATTTCCTCGTCAACCTGGGCTATGGCGACCCGTCCGGCATCTTCCCCCGGCTGCCGCGCCTTTCCTTCGATGAAGCCGCGCGCATTGCCTGAGTACCGAAGTGTTGCACGCGGCGCCCGTCACATCGGCTGACGCCGTGCTTGTTGAAACTGATCGCGTTCCGTCTATCACCTCCAAGGAGAGACCCATGTCCACCCTGTCCAAGCTGCTGCTCCCGCTGGCCCTTGCTGCTGCCATCACCGCCTGCTCCAAGCCGGCTGACACCGCCACCCCGGCTGCCGCCCCGGCCGAAACCGCTGCTGCTCCGGCCGACGCCGCTGCCGCCGCGCCGGCTGCTCCGGAAGCCGCTGCGATCCAGATCGCAGCGGGTACCTACAAGCTCGACCCAAGCCACACCGACGTGCTGGTGCAGTGGAACCACATGGGTTTCTCCAACCCGACCGCACACTTCGGCAATGCTGACGGCACCCTGGTGTACGACGCTGCCGATGTCGGCAAGTCGAGCGTGGAAGTGACCCTGCCGCTGTCGGGCCTGAACAGCTTCACCGCCAAGTTCGACGAGCACCTGCGCAGCGCTGATTTCTTCGACGCCGCCAAGTTCCCGACCGCCACCTTCAAGAGCACCAAGGTGGAAGCGGCCGGCACCAACAAGCTGACCGTGACCGGCGACCTGACCGTCAAGGGCGTGACCAAGCCGGTGGTGCTGGACGTGACCGTCAACGGCGCCGGCGAGCACCCGATGATGAAGGTGCCGTCGGTGGGCTTTGATGCCACCACCACCATCAAGCGCAGCGACTTCGGCATCGGCGCCTACGCCCCGGCCGTGAGCGACGACGTCAAGATCCGCATCACCACCGAAGCCTCGATCCCGAAGACCGAGGAAGCTGCCGCCAAGTAATCGCAGCCGCGGTTTCTTCGCAACAGGCAATAAACGCAAAGGCCCGCCATTGGCGGGTCTTTGTTGTTCTGGCTTTCTGGCTTTCTGGCTGTTTGGCTCATTGTGGGAGCGGCGTAAGCCGCGAAGCAGATACACCGTCAGCTGGCACAGGTTCCAACGGCTTCAGCAACATCAGCTTCGCGGCTTACGCCACTCCTACAAATGAGCGCTCAACCAATCCGCGCTGGCATCCCGGCAAGCCGCATATGCCTGATCAGCTCCCGCAGGTAGTTGCCTGCAAAGCACCACAGCGCGTCGCCAACAGGTTTCAGTACGCGCCTGCCCCAGCGCTGATGGATATGCCGTGCGTAGGGCAGCAGCACATCCGAAAAGATCACCATCAACTGTGCGGAGAAAAGCGCCAGCAACACTTCCAGCCCCAGCGCATCCAGCACAGGCACCAACGTAGCCAGTTCCGGGTTGGAAACGATGCACAGAATCACGACGGTGGTAAGCAAGGCGGCCGCGCGGCCGCGCCAGTTGCTGGTTTTCATGGAGGCATCATAAGCGCCGTTGGAACACTTGCGCTTCAATGCAGCAAGGTAGCCCGGGTAAGGGCAGCGCACCCGGGGAACGATGCTCCAGGATTGCGGCTCTGCTGCAAAAGCCCCCAATGTGCTGTGCGCCCCAGGGTTACGGCAATCCAGCGTTCTGGTGAAAAGGCCTGATGGTTCTTGTAGGAGCGGCGTAAGCCGCGAAGCAGACACACCATCAGCTGACACGGGTTCCAATGGCTTCAGCAATATCAGCTTCGCGGTTTACACCGCTCCCACAAGGGCAGTAGCCCGGGTAAGCGCAGCGCACCCGGGGAACGATGCTCGGCAGGATTGCGGCTGTGCTGAAAAAGCCGCCAATGTGCTGTGCGTCCCAGGGTTACGGCAATCCAGCGTTCTGGTGAAATGGCCTGATGTTTCTTGTGGGAGCGGCGTAAGCCGCGAAGCAGATACATCGTCAGCTGGGACGGGTTCCAACGGCTTCAGCAACATCAGCTTCGCGGTTTACACCGCTCCCACAAGGGCAGTAGCCCGGGTAAGCGCAGCGCACCCGGGGAATGATGCTCGGCAGGTATTGCCGCTCTGCTCCAAAGCCCCGGGCGCGCTGCGCTTATCCGGGCTACCACAGCGGGACAGGTGCCGATTCACCGATTCGAGCAGGCATCGATTGCCCGGGGCAACTTCCGCATCGGTTCGTCAGCTTGCCTGCGCTCGCGTCCATTACGCGGCGGCGGCTCGCCCGCAGCAACGATGTCCTCACGGGCTGGGGGCGTGGCCGCGTCTTCTGCCAGCTGCTTGGCCAACGCGACATTGGTGATGTGGCCATGCATGAACAGCAGATCGGTATAGATGCTCATTGCCCTGCTCCGTCTTGAGAGGGACTGAGGTTAGTTCCGCGCTATAGTCCGCAAAAGCGAGCATTCCTCAAGCAAGGGTTGAGCATTATTAAAGGCATATGAGCGGGCCACCCCTCCAGTTCCTGCACGGCTTCGTGCTTGCCGCACGCATGGGCAACATGTCGCGTGCGGCCGAAGCGATGAACGTCACTGTCAGCGCGCTCAGCCATCAGATGCGGCAGCTGGAGCAGCGGCTTGGCTACCCATTGTTGCTGCGGCAGGCGCGTGGCGTTGAAGCCACGCCGGAAGGGCGGCGCCTGCTCGATCAGGTCGGGCCGCACCTGGATGCCATCAACGAGGCGTTCCGCCCCTTCCAGGCACGGCGTGATTGCGTGTTGTCGGTCAGCGCGGTGCCGACCATGGCCTCGGCATGGCTGGTGCCGCGCCTGGGTCGCTTCGTGGCGGCGCATCCGCAGATTGAGATCAATCTGCAATCCAACCAGCTGTTGATCGATTTCGAACGGCAACTGCAGTTTGATGGGGCGATGCGTATCGGCGATGGTCGCTGGCCGGGAGTGATCGCAGAACCCTTGATCGACGAGTGGCTGGTGCCAATGGCCAGCCCGGCACTGGTGCAACGCATGGGCGGCATCGGCGCGAAGCCGCTGGCGGAATGGCCGCTGCTGGGTGACCCGGATGGCGAATGGGACCGCTGGTTCGCATTGACCGGTTCAAAAGCGCCCAAGCGCTACGTTGCGATCTTTGATGACTCCGAATCACACCACCGTGCTGCCCTGGAGGGCGTTGGCGTAGCACTCGGGCGGGTGACACGCGCACAACTGCTGCTGCAGTCAGGCCAGTTGCAGTTGCTGTCCGATCACCGTCTGAAGACGGCGTGGTCGCACTGGCTGGTCTATCCCGAACGATCGAAGAGCCATGCTGGCTTTCAGGCATTCCGGCAATGGCTGCATGCGGAAGCGGCCGAATACCGGGTGATGATGGGTGAGCAGCAACAGTGAGCCGCGCGTCGGCGCCTGCAATCGCAGCCTGACGCGAGCGACTCGCACGCCTACCTGATCCACGGTGCCAGAACACGCAGGCGCTGCGGCCGCGACGACAAGGTGAACGCCACCAACAATGCGCCACCGCTCAGGGCCATGACCCATACCAGCACTGCCATCGTTGCGTGATCGACGGCCAGGCACAGCAGCAGCGCGGCGCCGATGCTGCAGCCGCCCAGGATGCGCAGCAGGCGCAGGACGGCGGGCGAGGGCTGGTATTGCCATACCTGCGCGGCATGCACCTGCATCGACAGCGCCAGCCAGGCCATGCCGCAGAAGCTGAGCAACAGCGCGGCTGTGAGCATCAGATTGGCGGAGAGTGACTCATGCATGGGCGTTCTCATTCTGGCTGTGGCTCAGCTGCCTGGCGTGCGCGCGCTGGCCGAGCTTGCGCCCGGCAATAATCGCCACGGCTGCCGTGCCGAGCAGGAACAGGTCGATGCCGGCTACCGGCCAGTAACCCTGCGACAACGTCCGCAGCAGGTGGTCGCCGGTGGTGATCCAGTTCAGTGCAACCGCCGCCACCGCCAATACCGCGATGGCCCAGGTCTGCTCGCGCCACGCCGGGTTGCTCAGGCCGCGCGCCACCGGCGCGCCGCGTATGCCGGCATGCACCAGCGCCAGCGCCCACACTGCCCAGAACGCATAACGCTCCCAGTCACCCCGGCCGGGCAGCGCGTCGGGTAGCAGGCGGTTGGCAATCAGGATGCCGAGCGTGGCCAATACCATGCCAGTCACCGTGGTCACCGCCAGCGCATCCACGATGCGCGCGCCCTGGCTGCCTTGCTGTGCGTGCTGGCGCTTGCGCTTCTCGACGAAGAAGACGAAGCCGGTGGCAATGCACACAGCCCCGGCCAGGCCGCCGAACACGTAAAGCCAGCGCAGCAGCCAATGGCGGAAGTGCTGCAGGTGCAGGCCGGTGAGGAACTCGCTCATGCGTGCCACCGGCGTTGCAGCCGGGTCCTCGCGGATCAATTTGCCGTCGGCGGCATTGAAGTGGATGCCATCGCCAACCAGCGCGATGCGGTCGGTGCCGGCGCGATAGACACTGACGTAGCCGTTGGCATCGCCCACGTGTTGCAGCACCAGGAAGCCAACGTCACCGGCCTTGTCATTGGCCTGCCAGCGCTGTTGTGCCTGCGCGACCATCGCATCGACCGATGCCAGCCCTGCGGCAACCCTGGCGCGCTGGTGTGGCAGGCCGGTTTCCTGTGCCTCGGTCCGCTCGTGCAGGTCATGCAGATCGTGCAGCTGGGTGTGGCCGACCGGGAAATAATAGGTACCGGCAAAGATCAGCAGGCCGGTGAGCGCGAAGAAGAAGTGGAACGGCAATGCCACCACGCCGGTGAGGTTGTGCAGGTCCAGCACGCTGCGCAGCCGCGCCTTGCCAGGGCGGAAGGTGAAGAATTCACGGAACAGCTTGCGGTGCATCACCACGCCGCTGATCAGTGCGGCCAGCATCATCAACGCGGAGAAGCCGACGATCCAGATGCCCAGGTTTTTCCAGTCCAGGGTCAGCCCATAGTGCAGCGGGAAGAAAAAGCCGCTGCCGATCTTCAGGCGGTCGTCGGGCAGCACGCTGCCATCGCGTGGATCGATGGTGGCGTAAGCCCAGATGAGTTCTTCCGGGTCCTTGGCGTTGGGTACCTGGTAGCCGGCATACAGGGCCAGGACCGGATCGCGGTGGGTGGTGTAGGCGCTCCAGCTGGCGACCTTGTCGAAGTGCTCCGGCATCGGCCCGTTGACGCGTGGGCGCATCGCGTCGATGGCTTGCTTGTTCGGCTGCATGCGCTCGAAGGCAGGCCGCAGCCCCTTTTCGAAGGACGGCATCGGTTGCGGCTCGATGCGGGTTGCCGGGATCGCCCAACGGTCGATTTCCCGATCGAAGACGGACAAGGCGCCGAAGAAGAACGCTGCCATCAGCACGAAGCCGAGCACCAGACCGAACCAGGTATGCAGCCACGCCATGGCTTGCCGGAAACTATTGAACATGGGTTTCTCCGTTCACACCAGCAGGGTTTGCACGAGGGAGGCCAGGCCCGCCATCAGCAGACCGCCACCCAGCAATACGATGCCCACCCGCAACAGTTGCCTGCTTGCGATGCTCCACAGGAACACCAGCACATAGGCGAGCAGGCCGATGAAGGCACCAAGGAACTCGGCATCGTGGAAATCCAGTTTGGCCGCGAACAACAGGCAGGTCGCCAACGCCACCGTGCCCCAGGCAAAGACGTAGCCGCCGAGCATGGCCATCAGCACGCGCAGCATGATCTGCAGGCGACGTGAGCGGGATGGAGCGGCGAGGGTGGAGGGTTGGGACATGGTGTGGGGTGGTCTCGGGTATCGATGAAGGACGGAGCGTTGCTTGAAGCTCCTCTCCCTGCGGGAGAGGGGTTGGGGAGAGGGCGAGGTTGGCCGTGAAGTGCAACCCCTCTCCCGCCCGTTGGGCACCCTCTCCCGCAAGGGGAGAGGGGATGGAGCAAAAGCCAAAGCAAAAGCCAAACAGCAAAAGCCAAACAGCAAAAGCCAAACAGCAAAAGCCAAACAGCAAAAGCAAACCTACGGCCTTGCTGCCATCAGCCTCACTCAGAACCGCCAGTCAAAGCTCAACTGGTAGTTGCGCGGCGCACCGTAGTAGCCAATCTGATACAGACTGTTGATGTACTTCTGATCGGTGAGATTGTTGATGTTGGCGCGCACCGTCGCGTTGGGCAGTACATCCCAGGCGATGAAGGCATTGAGCACCGCGTAGCTGCCCTGGCGGACCACCATGTTGGTGTAACTCTCCTTGGTGGAGGTATCGCTCTGCCACCGGCCACCCAGGCCGAACGACAGCGCTTCATAAGCTGGCAGGCGTGAGGTCAGCATCAGGTTTGCGGTGCGGCGCGGCACCCAGGTATAGGTGCTGCCGCCGTCCTGGTTGCTCATCTTCAACTGTGTATAGCCCAGTACCAGGCTGGTGTTGTCGCTGAGCTTGCCGGTGGCTTCGAACTCGACGCCCTTGGACTCCACGTCAACGCCGTAATACCAGTAGTTGGCGGTGGCGAAGTCATAGCCGCCATAGGTGGACAGGTTTTCCTGTTTGGCCTTGAACACGGCCAGCGTGGTCAGCAGGCGCTGGTCCAGCCATTCGGCCTTGACGCCGACTTCGTAGTTCACGCCCTTGGTCGGGTCCAGGTAGACATGCTTGATGTCGTATTGGTCCTGCGGCTGGTAGATGTCGGAGTAGCTGACATAACCCAGCACGCTGTCGTTAAAGTCCCAGGTCAGGCCGGCGTACGGGCTGACGTTGTCCTCGGTCTGGCTGAAGGCGACGCCGTTGTTGCCGTCGCGGTGATACTCGGCCCAGTTGACGCCGACCACGGCCTTGAGCCGATCGGTAAAGCTCAAGCGGGTGGCGCCGTAACCGCGCTTCAGGCGCTGGTTGGTCCAGCTGGCCCTGGTGCGCGCGCCCCATTGCGGTTCGGTGACGACATTGCCTGCATACGGGAATGCCGGCAATGCACCGAACGAGGGATCGTTGCCATCCACCGGGTGGTCCCAGGTGGTCTCCGCGCTCTTGGCGATGCTGAAGCCGAACATGGCTTCCTGCTCGCGTCCGAACAACTGGAAGCGGCCGTTTACGGTGATGTCGCCCAGATGCGAGCTGCCTTCGTCGATGCCCTTGTACGCCCAACCCACCAGGCCTTCGCCGGTAAGCGGATCCAGGCCGGTAGTGGTGTAGGCGAAGAACAGCTGGTCATCGCTGCCGAGCTTGCGGTAGTTGTACGACGCCTTGACCTGCCAATCCGCGCCGAGCTGGTGGGTGTATTCGGCGAACGCGGTTTCGGTTTTGGTATCCCAGTACGTCCAATCCTGGGTAGTGGACGCGCTGCGCCGCCATGAGGCCTGGCTGCCGTCGGCATTGACGAAGGTCAGTGCGCCCCACATGTTCTGGTCGCTGTTGGCCTTCTGCCACGAATAGCCTAGGGTCAAGGTGCCTTTGTCACCTATCTGGCCATCGACCACGCCGTACAGGAAGTTGCGATCAGTGTTGAAGCCGCGCAGATAGGAGTCGCCGTCTTCGTGCGCGGCCACCACCCGCCCGGCCCAGCGGCCGTCGTCGGTGAACGGGGTGGCGTAGTCCACCTCAACGCGGCGCTTGCCCCAGGAACCCACGCTCACCCCCAGCTGACCCTTGGCCTCGTTGGTGGGGCGCTTGCGCACGTAGTTGATGGTGCCCGAGGCATTGCCAACGCCGGTGAGCAGGCCATTGGCGCCGCGGATCATTTCCAGCTTCTCGTAGCCATAGGCGTCCATCGCACCGGTGACGATGCCCCAGTCGTTGGGCAGGCCGACGCCGTCGATCTGGGTGTTCTTGATGTCAAAGCCGCGCGCCACGTAGTTGGTGCGATTGGTTTCCCATTCCTCCACCTGGATGCCGGTGGCTAGGCGCAGCGCATCGTTGAGGTTGTCGATGCCGAACTGCTGCATCTGTTCGCCACTGACCACGCTGATCGACTGCGGGGTTTCCTTGATGTCCAGGTCCAGGTTGGTAGCGCCATTGCTGACCCGGTTGGCACGTTGGGACACCACCCGCACCGTATCCAGTTGGGTAGCGGTGTCATTTTCCACGTCGGAAGCCCCGGCAGTAGCAGCCTGTGGCGCTGCCAGTGCGGTGCCACAGCTGCCGGCCAGCACCAGGCAGATGGCGGCTTGCAGGCGGCGGCCGGTGAGCCGGGACGGGAAGGAGACACCTGCGGCAATGGCCGGGCGAGGGGAGGTGCGGTTGTGGTGCATGAGTGGGCCTGAACGGAAGAAAGCAGGAGGACTAGCCACGTGCGAGGCGTTGCCCGCTTCCGGTGCGGGGCATGAATGCGCTGGGGCGGGCGGCAATGTTAGTGCGAAATTAAATGCGAATGATTTGCATTTTGCAACTGTTCCCTGAGTCAGCCAGCGCCGCATGGGGCGTTTCGCTCGGTTCAGGCGGGCTGCGGCTGGCGTGGTTTGCTCAGGGGTAGGTCGACCCGGATCCGTCGCTGGGGCGATCAAGGCGTCTGCAGCGCATTGTCAGCGCCCGCAGCACCAAAGCCCCTCTCCCTTCACGGGAGAGGGGTTGGGGAGAGGGCGACGAGATCAGCGCTGCCGGCTGCCGCAGGTATTCCGCCCGGCCCGAGACCCCCACAGCGCGTGCCCAGCTCAAGCCACGGGCAGGAAGCGCGTCACCTTGTGCTTGAGCAGCTGCACCAACACCGGGTCCATATAGTCGTAGTCATCCGGGATATCCAGGCAGATCACCCGCTTGCCATCCAGGTGCGCGCGGAACTTCTTCGACAACTTGTTGCGATGCGCTTTTTCCATCACGAAGATCAGGTCTGCCCAGCGCAGCAGTTCGGGTGATACCGGCGTGCTGGCATCGTTGCCCAGCCCGGCCGATTGGGTCTCGATGCCGGGCCAGTCGGCGAATACCTGCTCGCCGGTCGGGCTGCGCAGGCGATTCTGGCTGCAGATGAAAAGGACGTTGCGCGGCATGGTGGCTCTGGCTCAGGTTTGGCGATTGATCAGGCATGCGGCGCTGAGCGTTCGCCTTGCCGGGGATGCATCAGCGGCGGAGTGAACACGGCGACACCAAGCAACGGCCAGCCGAAAAAAAGAACCCGGAAAAGCAGCGATCCGTTTGTTGTCCCGATCAGCAGCAGTGACACCACGCAGCCGCAACTGAAGCCGATCCAGACCAAGGTCTTGTTGAAGGCCAATGGGTTGCTGCTCAACGCAGCATGGGCGTGCCATAGCGCGATGATGCCCAGCCAGCCGCCGGCAATGCACAGCAAGACCTGGACGGCGTCAGCCACATGCTCGCCAGCCTGGAACGACTCCAGTGCGAACATCACACCGGGCACGCTATAGAACAGCGCCACCAGCATGGTCGGCACAATGACCCCGATGCCAACGAGTTGGGCCAGCACGCGGGTTCGCATCTGAGTGCTCATGCGCGGGCAGCCTCTGCTGTTGGCGACGTTTCTGTGGGCATCATCGGCGGTGCACCAGCACGCTCAGGCATCGTGCTCAGCGCGGCTGCGGCTCGACGACCACGGCGGTGCCGTAGCACAGCACCTCGGTGAGCCCGGTCATCAACTCGGTGGCGTCGTAGCGCACGCCGATGATTGCGTTGGCGCCCAGCTGCCGTGCATGGGCCACCATGTCGCGGTAGGTTTCATCGCGGGCCTGCTCGCACAGCTCGGTGTAGATGGTGATGTTGCCGCCGAAAATGGTCTGCAGCCCACCCAGGAAGTTGCCCACGATGGAGCGCGAACGCACGGTGATGCCGCGTACCAGGCCGAGGTTGCGCACGGCGTGATAACCCGGCAGTTCCAGCGCGGTGGTGATCATCGAATCGTTGAGAACAGCGGCCGTTGACGAGCGCGGTGAGGACGAGTTGTACGGGTCGGTCATGGATGGGCCTGGGCAGATGATGGAGTGATGAAGGCGGAGTATGGCGCAATGCTTTTACGCAGGTGCCACGGCAGCGTTCTGCGTCCAGACCTGCCCTGAAAGGGCTGAGTGAAAAGCCGAACAAAAGGCAGCCCGGGTAAGCGCAGCGCACCCGGGGGTGTTGGCATGCATTCGGCAACATCATCGGCCAGCTGCTTCCCGGGTGCGCTGCACTTACCCGGGCTACGGTGACGCGGCCTGCTGAGCCCAAAGAACCAACATGTAGTGCCGAGCCATGCTAGGCAGGGCTATTAACCGTCTCTACCCCGCAACTACGGAGATGAAGACTCCCCAACCAGTTCACGCAGCTCGCCTACCCTACTGATGTTCAACTGCATCGGGCAGAACGAATACATCGGTGAACCCACGTAGGAGCCGGCAAGCTGGCAGTGCAGGTCGCGGTAGACCAGCCAGGCCTTCTGGGCGCGCTCCAGTTGTTCGGCATCCTCCGCGTTCTCGGCCAGCAGCCGGCTGTAAAGCGCGCGGTACAGGCGGGTCATCTCGGCCTTGGCGCTTGCAGAAGCTGCGCTGGAGCACGCATCGACCGTACCGTTGTTGATGCCGCCGGCTTCTGCAAGGCAGTCGTTGTAGACCTGCTGATGATCCGGCCGCGCCGGCGACTCGGCCCAAGCGAGGGTTGGTGACAGCAGCAGGGCGATAGTCAACGCGCGGATCATGTAAACCTTGGTGTCAGGAAGTTGCAGCGGCGTCCGCCTTGGTGATCGCCAGCCTGCAGGCTCAACGACGGGTGAGCTCCTGCCCATCGACGGTCATTTTCCAGCTGCCATCTACCTGGTGCGGCGGCACCGATACCACGAAGCGGGTGGTCAACGGCCCAACCCCAGCGATGAAGTCATTGCCTTCATAGGCCTTGATCGGCGCATCCAGGGACGTGCTTTTCGAAGGGCTTGGCTGGTGCTTGTAGACAACCCGGCCGCTGGCATCGATGAGCAGCGATGTAGTCTCCGACTCCCAGGTGCCGATATAGGCCTGCTTGTCCGCTGGCACCGCCTTGCCGCAGGCCGCCAGCAGACAGGCGAGCAACACACCCAACGCGATGCGTGCGCTTAGCCGAAGTTTCGAAGGCCGTTGCGTGTTCGCGCATGCGGTGAGTATTGAATGATTGGTGCGCATCCCGAAATCCTTTCTGTGGGCGTGGCCAGCGGGGACGACAGGCCGACGCTGATTGGATGATTGAAGCGGTATCACTCTGCCAACGAATGCTGCCGCCGGCAAGCCGGCGCCGTCCGGAAATAGCGGCCAATCTGTGGGCCCATGGCGAGCTGCGGTCATCAACGGCTTGCTTGGAACGCGTACGGCGGCCTTGCGCAAGCCGGTACGATACCCAACCTATTCCACCGCGGAGAACGCGGCGTGATAGGCGACCGTCCCCTCGGGCAGAGCGCCGTCAAACGAAAGGGCCTGGAAATACTCGGCTGGCACGCCCGGCAGCACCAGCGAAGGCGTCGCTTCGAACCCAAACCGTCGGTAATAAGCCGGATCACCCAATACCACGCAGCCTGTCGCGCCGTGCCGGCGAAGCAGATCAAGCGCAGACTTCACCAGCTGCGTGCCAATGCCTTGGCCATGCAGTAACGGAATTACCGACACCGGGCCCAAGCCATACCAGCCAACGTGGGCATCGTTGATGGTGACCGGCGATGCAGCGACATGGCCAACAATGACACCGGCGCGTTCGGCAACCAGGGAAACGCTGAGCTGTCCTTCGCGACGCAGCGCGGCCACGATGAACTGCTCGGTGTGGCTGCTGTGTGCGGCGTCTGCAAACGCGGCGATGGTCACTGCTTCAATGGCAGCGCCGTCATCGGCGGTTTCAGGGCGGATCTGCAGGTTCATGCTTGTCTGGTTTGGATGGCTGTGGACGAATGATGCACGCAAACAGATGACGGCTCGAAAGTGACGGGCAATCAAGATCGATGTGCGAACGAATCCTGAAAGCGTGCACGACGATGAAGGAATGCCGTGCGGAAAGGTTTGATGTTGTGTCAGCAGGTTTGATCGGGAGCAACGCTGCGCGCTTGAACGCAGCGGAAACATCATCTGCAACTCAACGTCACTATCGGCTCAAGGTACGCCGGCAGCGTGCCTTGCGCATCCATTGTCGCGAGCGCATCAAAGCGGGGAATGCGCGCATTGGCGTCGGCTGCGAGCAAGACCTTGTAGGCCTTGAGCATGCTGCGCATGCCGGCGAGCTGGGAGGGCTGCAGCGCGCCCTTCTGCGAGGGATTGGCCACCTGGAAGGCCGCACTGCCAAAAATGAACTGTGCCAACAGCTCGGGGCCATTTGCTATGCCCTTGCCGGGTATCGGTGCCAACACATCCGGGCAGACGTAATCCACCGCGTCGGTGGTGCTGTCCTCCCACTCAAGCAGCAAGGCGCGGATGCTGGTTGCCTCCGGATGCCTTGGCTGTGCTTCCAGCAGAGCGGTCAGGCCGACTACCTGGGCGCTGTCGACCTTCAGTGCCGGCTTGCCTTGGGCGAGGGCCGCGAAGGACAGGGCAAGCGCGAGCGCGAGGATCAATGTTCTGTTGAGGAAGCGGCTCACGGACTCTCCTGCACGGGTAGGCAAGGCAGCGGCGACATCGGGAGCGGGTGCTGACTCTCGACGGCTTAGGTCAGGCCGCGAACCACGCCGCGCCAGCGTACATCAACGGCAGGCGGCGTTGACCTGCTGGTCCAGGTTGCCGCGCATATCAGCGCTTGCCTGCGCGCCGGCGGCGCCCAGCGCTGCAGTGCGCTGGGCCCTGGCGCTATCGCATTTCTCGTTGGCCGCTGTGGTCGTGTAGCGGACCTGCACACGCTGCTGGCCCGGACCGGCCGGTGCAGCGGAGATGGCCTGGGTTGGGTTGGAAGACGAGGGCGTGGCATACCGACGCAGCGAAGTTTCGCCTTCGCTGCAGGGGATGGACTGGTAGCTGGTCTCACCCTGTGGGCCGGTGCATTTGTACACCGCTTGGGCCTGCGCCGAGGGCAGCGCAACGCAGGCAAGGATGGGTGCGAGGGCGAGCAGACAGGCCTTTGTCATCGAAGCTCCCTGAATAAATATGAATAGGCGAAAAGGGGGCTGATTATGGCGGCTTCGGCGGCGCGAATCCGGAACGGGCGCAGCGTTTCAGGGCAAAAGTGGCACCCGGCCAGATCAAGGTGTCTGCGATGAGCTCAAGGAAGCGGGCGAAGGCTCACCAGGGCTGCGACGGCTTCATGGCGGGCACGCGCTTGCGGAATTTGCTGCAGGCCAGGAGCAGGATCAGCGCGAAGCAGACGAGGAAAGGAGGCAGGTAGAGTCCCATGCCGGTCGATCCCACCCCCATGATCGACAGATGAAGATCGTCCCGCCACTCCATCTGCATGATCGTGAGAACGAGCCCGGTGATGGTGGGAAGCGGAATCCCGCCGTGGCCGGCCAAAAACAAGGTGGGAGCAAACGACGCGATCAGTGTCGAAAGCAGCACGCGATACAGGATCGGCCAGTCGACAAAGCGCGCCCGAAATTTGAACAGCGCAATGGCTGCGAGCAGCACCAGCAATGTCATCAGGAGGGGGACGGCGAGGAGTTCAAACATGCAAGGTACCGAAGCGTCGAGGCTGGGCGACGTGCATCGCCAACGGAGTGCCGCTGACCGAGGTCAGCAGCAAGCTTGTATCTGATGATTGAGTGGCGGGCTGTGAACCCTGCTCAGCACTGGAAGCCAAGCACCAGCTCGGAGTTATCGGCGCTGCTGCGGTCCAGATCACTGCGCCGCTCCAACGGCTGCGTGCAACCGCGCGGCTTGATGTACTCGCTGGCCATCTCCACCAATTCGGCGGCCTCAAGCGGCTGCTTGTCCTTGCTGCGGACATGGATGTAGTACGGCTGTTGGAACATCACGATATAGGTATCCAACGCATAGCTGCGACCGGCATGCTCCAACTCGGCATGGTTCTCGTCGACCTTCACCCAGCCGCGCTCAATCAGTTTGCTCTGCGCAGCCATGCCGGGCACTGCAAGCAGAGACGCTACGACGAGGGTGGTGATGATGATTCCTTTCATGGATGACTCTTCTGTTGAGGGTTTGATGTGGGTTTAGCGAGTTTACTGCCCCGGTGTGTTGATCTCATCTGCCAAGACGCCGCGGAGTGGGAGAGCGTTGGCGCGAGTGCTACGGCTCTCGATGCTGGGGTCATGCGGCACGCAGTAGCCGGCAAGCCCATTATTGCGGCTGATGAAGGTTTCGCCGAGCGAGCGGGAGATGCCTTTCAGATGACGAGTGCTTGCCATGCGCGCTTCAAGGTCGGCGCTGGACCAGATCGCAATCTGTGGATTGCTTGAGCACGGTCAGGCCGCACCTCTTGCTGCCTCCAGGGCCAAGGGAAGGTAGTGCGCCAGCTTCTTGGTGTTGATGTCCTCTGCCGAGTGTAGCTTGATATGTCGGCGCCCTTTGCCTGCGCCTTCAAGGTGGCCCAACGAGTCCGGGATCCTGGCGCCGTTGCTGAACTCGACCGAGACGTGGTGCTTATAGGCAAAGACCCCGCAGAACGGCTGCCCTGAGCTGAACATAATGCCGCCGTATTTGACCTCCTCGGTCACTGCCGGGATGGTTTGCTTTACAAGCGCGCGGACAGGTTCGAGCAAAGAGAATTGCTCGTCGCCAAGCAGGCGGACGTCATCCAGGAGCTCTTGAATGGATTTTTTAGCCATGACGTTGGGGGTCAGCTCCAGAACTGGGCCTGCCGATGAGGCAGGCTGGTTTGAGTGATTGTTGGGCGGCGCGCTTGCGCATGACGGCCAGCGCCGAACGGCGAGCAGGCCAACGCTGGTAGACGCTACCGGGGCAGCCCATGAGCAGAAAGCTTCTCCCGCGCGGCGATTCTCTCTACCAGCGTATCGATAGCGGCCTCCATGGCATGTGCAGTCTGGTCGCCACTCTGGTTGGTGATGACGAAGATGCCAAGATCATATTTCGGCATGATGTAGATGTAGCACTGCGAGCGGGGAACGCCGCCATGATGCGCGTAGTAGAGGCCCTTCAGGCGGTCGCCGCTGACAATGTTCCAGAAGTAGCCAATGCTGAACTCGGAATCGAATTTGATCAAAGGTCGATGCGATTCCGTCACCACCTGCCCACCGGCCAGTTGGAACTTGAGGTAGCTCAGCATGTCCGGGGTTGTGGCTTTCACGTTTCCGGATGCGCCCCAGGGTAACTCCGGCATTGGGGTGGTCGGCACCGCATTGTCGCTGTGATAGCCGACCGCAAGCCGGGCCGCTTCGTCATCGCTCAGTTTGATCCGGATATCGCTCATTCCCGCCGCATCGCGAAAGAACCCGCGCAGCAGTGACTCGTAGTCGCGCTTGTAAACCACTTCCAGGATGTGCGCTGCCAGTTGCGTTCCCGCACTGGAATAGGCGTACTCCTTTCCTGGTACGCGGCCTATCTCGACAGTGTGCAGGTCACTGAAGAAGTCCGTCTTTCCATAGTTCTCGTAGAGAGCATTGAGCTCGGCGGGCGTACGGTGATCGGTGAAGTCGGCGAGTACCGTGTTCGCGCGTTCCGGCAGCATGTTTGGCAAGCCACTGGTATGCGACAACAGGTGACGGATACGGATGGGTTCGCCTTTGTACTGCAGGTTCGGATAGTCCCCTGTCAGGTACCGGCGGACGTCGTCGTCCAGATCCAGCTTGTGCTCCAGCACGGCATTGGCAATCAAGGTCCCCGTCAGCGTCTTGCTCAAGGAGCCGATTTCGTAGAGCGTCGCATCGGTCGGAGGAGATGGCTTTCCGGTTTCCATGTCGCCGCGATGGCGGATGAATTCCTCGTCCCGGTATACCACTGCGATCGAGGCTGAGTGGAGCAATGGCTGTTCGATCAGCGTTGCGGCCACTTCATCGATGTCGGCGCCGAGATCTTTCGCCGGGGCATTATTACCCGTGCATCCCGCGCTCAATAGCACCGCGGACAATGCGAAGCAGTTGAACCATCGCCGGTTTCGAACAATCATCGAAGTTGCTTGCATGCGTCGGCGCTTGAACGAAAGCAGGGAAAGGGTTCGTAACATAGCGGATTGCCGGGGCTCACGCCTGTGAGCTTCCTGCGGCTGTGTCTGATGGCTCTGTTGGAATAATCGCCATCTCTGGGCTGCTGAATGCCGGAAGGCGGAAGCGGGCCCGCCGCCGTCGAATCGCTGCTCAGGTCCGGTTGGAATCGGAAGATTGCAGGCTGTTTGCTGTGCTGCCTGATGCATCGTCCAGCCCGCCCGTACAACGGCTTTGGCTTGAATACACTGCCCGCTATTGCCCGCTAGAACTCCTTGCCATTTACCGGAACACGCTTGAGTTCGGCCAGGTCTATTCCATCCACGCAGCGAACATTGATTGCCGCCATCTTGGTTCCATCAGGCTTGGTCCCTAGGCCGAAGGCCTGACAGCCACAGACCGAGCAGAACTGGTGCAGGATGTTGTGCGTGTTGAAGGTATAGGTCGTGAGTTTGTCTGCTCCTGATGTGACCGCAAATGCTTCGCGTGGCACGAACCAGAACAAGAGTCCCTTGATGCTGCAGTGTGAGCAGTTGCATTCAATGGCTTGGTCAATTTCACCTTGAGCGGTGAACTTCACTGCTCCGCAATGACAACTTCCAGATTGCATGGGTGCCTCCTAAGGCGTGAGTTGAGCCTTGCTGCGGCGCGGTGTTGGCTTGAATGAACCATCAGGCATCAAGTCGACACCAAAACGCCAGTGAGTACCTGCCCATGTCGATTGACTCCCAATCAGAGGACTCATGGATTGGCATCTTAAGGATGATTGTTTTGAGGTCAACATGTGGAGGAAACTCCGAAAGAACAATGTCCGTTACCTCGGGCCCGAGCCTGTGAGTGATTTTGAACACAGGGAACGAATCTGCGAGTTCGGCGGCGCCGATGCGGAAGGTGCCTCGGGTCAGCAGTTCGTCACCGTCAAAGAGGGCTAGATCAACGCGCACAGATTTGTCCTTTGATGCCTGACGCCCGCATTAGGGAGAGCCGAGCAACGGTCTCGGCTTGAATGAATTATGAGGTGTTTGATATGGATCGAGCGATCTGCACCGGGCAGCCTTAGCCGGCTCATGATATGCGTTGTAGCTGACGATTCCCTGGAAACACGCATGCCAACAGCCGCCGCCGATCTGACGCGCTTGACCCGAAACCAGGCAGCTTATGAGGCAATCGTTCGCTGGGCTGCATTGTTTGGATAGCTCGGTGACAAAGCAGCTCTCATAGTCATTGAGCGCGACAGGATTGATGTTATTGGCAAGGCATTTTCCGTCCAGCAAGTCCCGGAAGTCTGGGCCTGGAGAAGCCGCTGGGAGCGCCTCGCCGCGCGAATTTCTGTGACTCACCGAACTTGGCGATTCACTACATGCCGTCAAAATAACTAGTCCAATTATCAGGATTAATTTTGACATGGCATCTAATCCTGGATATTTAAGCCGCTCCGCGAAGCAGGCTCGGCAGAATGAACTGTTAGGCGCCACCAGTGCCGCTGAAGTAGTTGTAGCACCCGGTGGCAACGATAGCGACTGCCAGTGCGATCAATCCCACGCACTCGATCTCCAGCTCGGCCAGCAGTATCCGGCGACGCAAAGTAGGGAGCAACAGGCAGGGCGAAATGACCACTAAACCAGCGCAAAGACTGGCGAGACCTAGCCAGAAATTGAACTGCCAGATATCAGAGATTTGGCTAAGCATTCGTACTGCGCCGAGCTCTGGAATGAAGCCGACTCGCATAGCGAGTTCGGCTTGAATGAATTGCTAGCACTCAATCTAAAAGGGCTAGTGGCGTGCGATTGAACGATGACTTTAGCGAGCGGTATGAACGTTCTCTGCGATAGATATCTGACTCATGAAGCAATACATGAAAATTCCGGGCCTCCGAGTAAGAAAGGAATGGCCCAACAACGGAGATAATTCGTTCAATTGCGCCTATAACACCTTCGCCCGTCGCAATAATAATGGCCGCTTTACCAATATTGGTAAGCGAAGTGCTTGCATCTAGGCGGGCGCGCGACTTCTCATCAAGTTTATTGTAGTGGCTGAGGCAATAACCGCCTAAGCCAACGCCTTGATAGCCGCTACAGGGCTGCCCCTTTGAGGTGGGCGCTTTACATAGCACAACTGGCATAGTTTCCTCGCTCTTGAGTGCTAACGCCTGAGTTAGGCCAACCCGTAGCGGGGCGGCGACTGCGTACTAGCCTAACCTAGGCGCGCTGGCGCCGCTACGATGCGGGTTCGGCTTGAACGAATTGTTAGGTGGCGGCTAGGATTGCAACCATGCACCCATTTTCCGAACTGGCTACACGCTGCGCTGCGCTCACTGACGGCCTACTTGAGGGTAATCGAGCATGCGCGCTTGCAGAGTTGCAAGAACGCGGTACTACCGCCCTACTTAAGTCATTACAGGCGGTAGAGTTGCAAGGGGCCATAGTGACAGTTGGAATGGTCTCCATGTTTGATGCTGCGCTCCAGGATACATTGGAATGCAGGGACGGCTTTCAAGAAGCCTTGAAGATAATAGAAGAAGCAAAAGATCCAGATCTCTTCACAAGGTTTAGGGACGTGCAGCTTGCAGTAAACGTTCTGAAGCATGGTAAGGGTCGCAGCCACAAGGATCTCTTGGCCCGCAGGAATGAACTGCCCTTTCG
This sequence comes from Stenotrophomonas nitritireducens, assembly GCF_001700965.1. Taxonomy (NCBI): domain Bacteria; kingdom Pseudomonadati; phylum Pseudomonadota; class Gammaproteobacteria; order Lysobacterales; family Lysobacteraceae; genus Stenotrophomonas; species Stenotrophomonas nitritireducens. Next base: position 1,655,482 of record NZ_CP016756.1, on the reverse strand, counting down.
TGTTCGGGCGGAAGATGAATTCTTTAATGAGGGGAATGTGTCAGAACTTGCGCCACTTGTACAAGTAGATGGTGCGTTTTTGCGCCATTGCTCTGAAACGATCGACTTGGTGGCTGTACTGATCAAGAGAGAGCGACCGGACGCATGGGTCTGATGCGGCTTCTTTCTCCGCCGCCTAACGCCTGGATTAAGCCGCGCGGTAAAGCAGCGTCGGCTTGAATGAATTGTTAGCGCCCACCTTTGAGTCGATCCATGGCACGCTTTACCAGTATCTCGGAAATCTCACGCTGTGCGCGATGGCCGAAGTACACGTAGATGACTATAAAAGCTGCAATGAGCGTTATTGCAACGCCTAAGTACGCGACGAAGCTGTTGAAGCCGAGCATAAGTGAGATAGGATATGCCGCCATAAGCAACGCTACACTGATGACCGGGGGTCTTCCTCTCCCGAGGATCCTATACTTTCGGAAGACTTCGTTGGTTATCCGATCCGCTTCTACGTCTTGTTCCACTGGTATCTCCTTATGGGCGCTATCGCCTATTCGACCGCCCAATAGCGGCGTAGCGGCGAGTATGTCGGTTTTCAGCTGCGGTTGGAATAAATGTGTTGGCTGCAAATATCAATGAGTTGCAAGCGGGCGCGCATGCACTCAACGCGCCGGGCGTCTCGAGCAAAAGATCGCGTATAAACAGCGATATGGATTTGGACCTGCATTCTTGCTATGTAACAAGATTTCAGCAGTTGGGGGGACTATCGCGAGGCATTCACTCCACTTCCCGAGTCCGCGCCAACTCCGCCGCATTCCTCAACGCCTGCAGAAAACGCGCGAGCGGCGCGCTCTGCGGTTCGCCATCACGGGTGTAGACCATCACCGGCCGTTGCCAGGCAAACCCGGGTGCATCCAGCTTCACCCAATGTCCGGCGAGCAACTCGGCCTGCGCCAAACGGCTGGGCAACAAGGTGAGGTAGCCGCCGTCGCGGATCATCGCGCGCATGAATTCCGGTGAGCCGCTTTCCATGGTGTTGAGCGGTGGTTCCAGGCCGGCCTCATGGAAGCGTTGGCGGAACGCGGCTTCCACCGCACCCAGGCGCCGGCCGAAGATCCAGGCCTGTTCCAGCAGTTGCGCCGGGCTGATATCGCGTTGCCGCGCCAGCGGGTGGCGCACGCTGGCGAGTACGCGGTACTCGTCGTGCATCAGCACTTCGCTCTTGATGCGCGGGTCCGGGTCGCCGTCGCCGAAGGTGTGCAGGGTGACCACCGCATCCAGTTCGCGGGCCAGCAGGTTGGGCAGCAGTTCGGGCAGGATGCCGCCGCTGACGTGGATGCCGATCTTCGGCCAGTGCCGGCGCAGCGCCAGTACCGCCGGCGCCACCAGCGAGCCGGCCGTGCTCGGGCCGGTGCCGATGCGGACCTGGCCCTCGGCACCGGTCTGCAGTTCCTGCAGGCGGTCCTCGAAGCGGCGCACGGCGTCGTGGGCGGGCTGGGCATGCTCCATCAGCAGGCGGCCGACATCGGTAAGCCGGGCTTCGCGGCTGCCGCGCTCGAACAGGCGCGCGCCCAGCTGCTGCTCCAGCGCCTGGATGCCCTTGCTGAGGGCCTGCTGGGTGCGGCCGGTGGCCGCGGCGGCGCGGGTGAAGCTGCCGTGTTCGACCACGGACAGGAAGTAGCGGAGCTGGCGGAGATCCATGGCGGCACGCGGTAACAACCGATGGTTGTGGATCGTACGCGAATTGGTTGGCGGTTGCCGGGGCGGGGCGCTGATAGTCGGCTGATCGCAATCTCCCGGGAGGGGAACCATGGCCAGTCGCAACGCCGTCAAACAGTGGGACCAGCAGTACGACCTCGTCATCGCCGGCTTTGGCCTGGCGGCCATGTGTGCCGCCATCGAGGCGCACGACCTGGACCCGAACCTGTCCATCCTCATCCTGGAGAAGGCCAACGAGGCCGAGACCGGCGGTAATAGCCGCGTGGCCGGTCAGTCGCTGCTGATCACCAAGAACGCCAAGGTGCTGGCCGAGTACCAGCGCAAGATGAGCGTGGCCAACCCGATCCCGGAAGACATGCTGGTGCCGTGGTCCGAGGCGATGGAAGCGCTGGAACCGTGGATCCAGGAACGTGCGGCCCAGGCCGGGGCGCAGTTCATCCATGGCACCGGTTTCTCCGAGCGCGATGCGGTGCTGGAGTTCCCGGAGTTCGGCGCGCGCGAAGCGGTGCATTGCACCGCCACCATCCTGCCGATTCCGTCTGGCGTGTACCTGGCCTTCCGCGAGAACATCCGCCTGCGCCCGCGCATCCAGATCGCCTATGAGTCGCCGCTCAAGGATCTGGTGCAGGACCCGGACACGCTGGAAGTGTTCGGCGTCATCGCCGAGCAGAACGGCCAGCGCGTGGCCATCCGTGCCAACAAGGGCGTGGTGATGGCCACCGGTGGCTTTGAAGCCAACCTGGACATGCAGCGCAATTATTTCGGCCTGGCCAATCCGGCGCCGCTGGGTACGCCGCACAACACCGGCGACGGCATCAAGATCCTGCAGAAGGCCGGTGCCGATTTGTGGCATATGCGCAACCAGGGCCAGTCCGGTGGTATCTGGCCGGGCTTCAAGCCGGAAGGTTTCGTCAACGGCTTCCTGCGCAACTTCTTCTGGCAGAGCTTCAGCTGGATTGAAGTGGATGCGAACACCGAGCGCTTCTACAACGAAACTGCCGAGTTGCAGCTCACCCATTACAAGGAAAAGAAGCACGGCCATTGGGTGGACACCCCGCATTACCGTGCGCAGCCGGTGCACATGATCTTTGATGCCATCACCTGCCAGTACAACAAGCTGGTGGTGGAGGTGATGAGCTGGAACCCGGTGGTGCGTGGCTACAAGTGGTCCGACGACAACTCGGTGGAAGTGGAGAAGGGCTGGATCCAGAAGGCCGACACGCTGGAAGAACTCGCAGTGAAGATCAACCGCGACCCGGCCAAGCTGCGCGCCGAAGTGGAACATTACAACGCGGCATGTGCGGCGAAGAATGATGCGGACTTCGGTCGCAACCCGGACACCTTGTTCCCGATCGCGCAGGCACCGTTCTATGGCATGCGCGTGGACCCGGTGATCGTCTGCACCGGCGGTGGTGCGCGCCGCAACATCAAGTCCGAAGTGCTGGACCACGATGGCAAGCACATCCCGCGCCTGTACGAAGCCGGTGAGATGGGCTCGATGTTCTCCGACCTGTACCAGAACGGTTCGTACCTGACCGAAGCGATGATTTCCGGCCGCGCTGCAGGCCGTGAAATCGTTGGTCTTGGCAACTGGGAGGGCTGAGCATGAAGGTTGCAACCCCTGCGATGAAGCTGGACGTGCGCATCAATGATGTGAAGGCCGAGGACGGCTTGCTGGTGATGGACGGTGTCGCCGGCATGTTGCCGTGCAAGACCAGCCTGACGCCGGCCGAGTTCCGGCAGATGATGAAGCTGGCACTGCGCCCGAGCGTGTTGGCGTTGTTGTTCAAGAAGTAAGCCAAGCGCTGTGCAGCGTCGAGCCGAGCCGAGTCGAGCTGCTGCTTGAAGCCCTTCTCCCACCGGGAGAGGGGTTGGGGAGAGGGTGAGGTGCGAAGCGCCGCGCAGTTTGCTTGAAGCCCCTCTCCCGCTCGCGGGAGAGGGGTTGGGGTGAGGGGGCGGTGCGAAGCGCCGTGCAGTTTTTCCTGCAGGCGGCATTGCAGGAGCCAGGAGCAAGAGCCCCCTCATCCGCCCCTTCGGGGCACCTTCTCCCGCAGGCGGGAGAAGGTATTGCCAAGCAAAGCAAAGCAAAGCAAAGCAAAGCCAAGCCAAGCCAAGCCAAGCAAAGCCAAGCAAAGCCAAGCAAAGCCAAGCAAAGCCAAGCAAAGCCAAGCAAAGCAAAGCAAAGCAAAGCAAAGCCAAGCAAAGCCAAGCAAAGCCAAGCAAAGCCAAGCAAAGCCAAGCAAAACCGAGCAAAACCGAGTAAAACCGAGTAAAACCGAGTAAAACCGAGCAAAACCGAGCAAAGCAAAGCGAAGCAGGGCCGAGCCAAACGAAGCAGAGCAGAGCCAAGCGAAGCAGAACAGAGTCAAGCGAAGCAAAGCCAAGCCGAGCCGTGAAGTGCAAAGCCGCGCAAAGCAAGCAAAGCGTCAGTTGCAGCTGAGCGTAAGTGGAGTGCGTTCCTCCCTCCTGCAGACGGGGTCAAGAACAGGCATTTGCTAGCCCTAGGCTCATGCCTGTCCGTACGCCCCGCGTGCTACGCCGGGCTGGGTGCGGAGCGAGCTGGAGCGAAGGGATGGACGAGGGGAGCACTTGGCCTTTCGCGCGAATTCAAACCCCACCTGCGAAGCGCCTTGCCTTGACGGTGCATCCAGAGTCCAGGCATTCACTCCGCCGCAGGTGAATCCACATCCGCCACCCAGGCATCAATCTCGCCGGCCTTGAACGGCCCCAGCTTCTGCTTGAGCACGCGCCCCTGCGCATCAACCAGCACGCTGTAAGGCAGCAAGCCCTGCGAATTGCCGAGTTTGACGCTGGCGTCATTCGGCCCCGGTGTCTCGATCACGATCGGGTAATACACCGGCACGTTGCCGAGAAAATCCAGCACCGCCTCGGGCGTATCCAGCGCCAGGCCAACCACCTGCGGGCCAGCGTCGGCATGACGCGCGGCAAAGCGCGCCAGCTCCGGCATTTCCTCGATGCAGGGCGCACACCAGCTGGCCCAAACATTGATCAGCAGCGGCTTGCCTTTGAAGCGATCCGGGAACTGCACCGGCATGCCATCGAGGTCGGGCAGGGTGAAGGCGGGCATCAGCTCGCCTATCTGCACGCCCCGCACCGGCGTCGCTGATTTCAGCGGCTTGGCTGGTGCGCTCATTGAAGCCAGTGGCGGTGGGGTTGGGCGGCTCAGCCATGCGCCCGCCGATAACCCGGCCGCTGCGGCAATGCCTGCCACCCACCACACGGCGCGCCGCATCAGCGCGCCGCGCGCAGCAGCGCTTCTTCAGCGATGGACTGGGTCAGCACGGTTGGCAACACACGCGGCGGCGTACCCGGGCCGTAAACCACGTACAGCGGAACGCCCACGGCCTTGTGCTGGTCCAGGAAAGCGCTGATCTGCGGATCGACATTGGTCCAGTCACCGCGCATGTAGACCGCGTTGACCCGCTTGAGCGTGTCGCGGAACTTGTCGCGGTCCAGCACGTTGCGTTCGTTGGCCTTGCAGGTGACGCACCAGTCGGCGGTCATGTTGACGAACACCACGCGGTTGTCGGCACGCAGGCGGTCGAGCATCTGCGGCGAGTACGCCACCGTGCCTTCGCTGGCGACGGCGGCTGCCGGGGGCGGCAGGCGGGTCACGCCCCACACCGGTACCAGTGCCAGCAACGCGATCACCGCACCGATCACCATGCCCAGCGTGCGGCTGTGCCAGCGGCTGCGCTCGAACCACCACAGGCCCAATGCCAGCAGTGCCATGCCGGCCAGCATCAATCCCATGGCGTCGATGCCACGCTGTTTGCCCAGCACCCACAACAGCCAGATGGCGGTGAGGTACATCGGGAAGGCCATCACATGCTTGAAGGTTTCCATCCATGCACCCGGCTTGGGCAGACGCTTGGCCAATGCCGGCACGAAACCGATAAGCAGGAACGGCAGCGCCAGGCCCAGGCCAAGTGCCAGGAACACCAGCATCGCCAGCGCAGGCGGTGCAGTGAAGGCATAGGCCAGGGCCGGGCCCATGAACGGGGCAATGCAGGGGCTGGCAACCACGCAGGCCAGCACGCCGGTGAAGAAATCTCCGCTGGGGCCGCTGCGGCTGGCGAGTTTCTGGCCAAGCTGGCCACCGTTGCCGCCCAGGGTGAACACCCCGGACAGGCTCAGGCCCACCACGAACATCAGATACACCAGCGCGGCGATGAACCACGGATGCTGCAGCTGGAAGCCCCAGCCGGCTGCCTGGCCGGCAGCGCGCAGTGCGAGCACCAGGGCGCCGATCACGGTGAATGCAACCAGTACGCCGGCCGTGTACCAGAGTGCATGGTTGCGTGCGTGCTGGCGGCTTTCGCCGCTCTGCGCCACGCCCAGCACCTTCAGCGACAGCACCGGCAACACGCAGGGCATCAGGTTCAGGATCAGGCCGCCGGCCAGGGCCAGCAGCAGTACCCACAGCAGCGAGCCGTTACCTGCAGTCTCTGCCGGTGGCTGGCTGCGACGGGTATTGTCGGCAGAGGCATCGGGTGCGGCTTCGGCCAGGCTGGCGGCTTCGGCTGCCGGGCGCACCACCAACGGCTGCGGTGCCGGTGGGTTGGCCGGGTCGATCAGCGGCATCGGCGTCATCTCGCCCTTCTTGCCGGCAGCCAGCGGTGGGATCACCAGCGGGGCGACCGCCAGTTCTTCCTTGTCCTTCTGCGAAACCTTGCCGGCCGGCAACGACAGCCGCACCCGGCGAGTCATCGGCGGATAGCAGATACCGTCGGTCTGGCAGCCCTGGAAGGTGACCACCAGGGTGGCCGGCGTGGCATCGGGCTTGTCGCGGCGCAGCGGCAGCGGCACGTCGACCTGGTCGAAGTAGACCACCACGTTGCCGAAGTGTTCGTCGCGGTAGGGCTTGCCGGCCGGCCATTGCGGGCGGCCAGCGCGCACGCCATCGGCGCCTTCCAGCGCCAGCGAAGTGCGATCGCGGTACAGGTAATAGCCCGGTGCCGGCGAGAACCGCAGCAGCAGGCGGTTGCCATTGTCGACAATGGCCTCGAAGCCGAACGCCTTTTCCGACGGCAGCGGCAAGCCCTGCACGGCGGCGGTGCCGGGCAGGTTGAGGCCGCCACCGGCATTGCCGGCCAGCGGGTTGAACAGTGGTGCCGCCGCCGGAGCCGCCGCCACGGTGGCTGGCGCGCTTCCGCCAGCGGCGGGCAGCTTCACTTCAATGGTGCGTTTCTGCGGCGGATAGCACACGCCTGCATCGGCACAGCCCTGGTAGCGGACTTCGAGGGTGACGCTGGTGGCGCCGGCATCGGCGGTGCCCGGCAACACCGAACGCAGCTGGCGGTGGTAGGTCTCCACGTCGCCGAAGAATTCGTCGTGCTTTTTCTCGCCCTGCGGCATCTGCAGCGCGCCGGCGGTGAAGCCGGGGCCAGCCTTGGCGCTGGTGCGGTGGTGGTAAAGGTAATAACCCGGGGCGATGTCCCAGCGCAGTTCGATGCGATCACGGCTGGAGGCTTCGACGCGCAGGGCGAAAGCCTGGTCAACCGGAAGCAGATCTTTTTCACTGATGGCCAGCGCCGGCAGGGCGGCGAGTGAAAGCAGGCAGAAGGCGGCAATTTGTCGCAACAGCATCATTAATTATGTTTCCTCCCGGGTCTGTGCCCGGATCCAGTCCAGATACGCCGGCAAGCCGGCGCTGGGGGAGATCGCCACGATCTCCGGCAATTCATAGGGGTGGTGCAGCCTGATCGCGGCGCTCAAGGCATCCAACCGATCAACGCAGGTCTTGATAACGAGCTGAATCTCTTCAGCTTGTTCAATCTGCCCCTGCCAGCGGTACACAGACCGCATGGCGGGCAACAAGTTCACACAGGCAGCCAGACGCTGCCCCACCAGATGGTGAGCCAGCGCCTGCGCGCTTTTGCTGTCAGGGCAGGTGCAGAAGACCAGTCTTACGTCCATCCGGCCATTGTCGCAGAAGCGCTTGTGGCACTTTCAGTTGGAAGTGTTGACATCGTTGTCATCAATTGTAACTTGCGATCAGTCACGTTTTCGGCGTTCGCTCATCCGAGAAGAGATGCTGACGTTTGTACGACCAGGTTGTTGTCGACGATGCCCCCGTTGCAAATTGGCTCAGCCGTGCACGGCTGCATCGGGCAAGCAGCAGAAATGTGGGCGCCAAGGCCGTTCCGTTCGCATACGCCTCCATCGCCGGCGGTGGTGACCACAGGACGGAAGGTGTGTGGTTGCAAAGGCTCTCTGCGTGCGGCTGGGCCCGCGGCAACTGCGCCAATCAATTTGCCGGCCGGCCCTTGAAAGGCCCCCAGCCAGCCCCATCTCCCAGACAAGCCCGTTGTGACGGGTCTTTTTACGCGTGATGCCGGCATCCCCTGGGTTTTACCGCTGGTGTCGCCGGAATTTCAGGCCAATCAATTACTTAAGAGGTCTTTCATGAGCATCAAGCCGCTTCACGACCGCGTTGTGGTCAAGCCGATCGAAGCCGACGAAGTTTCCGCCGGCGGCATCCTGATCCCGGATTCGGCCAAGGAAAAGTCCACCAAGGGTGAAGTCGTGGCCGTGGGCCCGGGCAAGCCGCTGGACAACGGTTCGGTGCGCGCCCCGTCGCTGAAGGTTGGCGACAAGGTCATCTACGGCCAGTACGCCGGTTCGTCCTACAAGGCCGAAGGCGTCGAGTACAAGGTGCTGCGCGAAGACGACGTGCTTGCCGTCATCGGCTGAGCTGCCGCGCTGCCTGTTCCTGTAAATCCCCTTTCCCGATAAAAGCAGCCGGGCATCGCTCGGCTCTACTTCAGAGGTAATCGCAATGGCTGCCAAGGATATTCGTTTCGGTGAAGACGCTCGTTCGCGCATGGTGCGCGGCGTCAACGTTCTCGCCAATGCCGTCAAGGCAACCCTGGGCCCGAAGGGCCGCAACGTCGTGCTCGAGAAGAGCTTCGGCGCCCCGACCATCACCAAGGACGGCGTGTCCGTTGCCAAGGAAATCGAACTGGCTGACAAGTTCGAGAACATGGGTGCGCAGATGGTGAAGGAAGTTGCTTCGCGCACCAATGACGACGCTGGCGACGGCACCACCACCGCCACCGTGCTGGCCCAGGCCCTGATCCGCGAAGGCGCCAAGGCTGTTGCTGCTGGCATGAACCCGATGGACCTCAAGCGCGGTATCGACAAGGCCGTCATCGCCGCCGTCGCCGAGCTGAAGAACATCTCCAAGCCCACCGCTGACGACAAGGCCATCGCCCAGGTCGGCACCATCTCGGCCAACTCGGACGAGTCGATCGGCAACATCATCGCCGAAGCGATGAAGAAGGTCGGCAAGGAAGGCGTGATCACCGTTGAGGAAGGTTCGGGCCTGGAAAACGAGCTGGATGTCGTCGAAGGCATGCAGTTCGACCGTGGCTACCTGTCGCCGTACTTTATCAACAACCAGCAGTCGCAGACCGCTGACCTGGACGACCCGTTCATCCTGCTGCACGACAAGAAGATCTCCAACGTGCGTGATCTGCTGCCGGTGCTGGAAGGCGTCGCCAAGGCAGGCAAGCCGCTGCTGATCATCGCCGAAGACATCGAAGGCGAAGCGCTGGCTACCCTGGTGGTCAACACCATCCGTGGCATCGTCAAGGTCGTGGCCGTCAAGGCACCGGGCTTCGGCGACCGTCGCAAGGCGATGCTGGAAGACATGGCTGTGCTGACCGGCGGCACCGTGATCTCCGAAGAAGTTGGCCTGTCGCTGGAAAAGGCCACCATCAAGGACCTGGGCCGCGCCAAGAAGGTGCAGGTTTCCAAGGAAAACACCACCGTCATCGACGGCGCCGGCGATACCGCTGCCATCGAATCGCGCGTCAAGCAGATCAAGACCCAGATCGAAGAGACCTCTTCGGACTACGATCGCGAGAAGCTGCAGGAACGCGTTGCCAAGCTGGCCGGCGGCGTTGCCGTGATCAAGGTCGGTGCATCGACCGAAATCGAAATGAAGGAAAAGAAGGACCGCGTTGACGACGCCCTGCACGCTACCCGCGCAGCCGTCGAAGAAGGCGTGGTCCCGGGCGGCGGCGTCGCCCTGGTGCGCGCTGTCACCGCACTGGCAGGCCTGAAGGGCAACAACGAAGACCAGAACCACGGCATCCAGATCGCCCTGCGCGCGATGGAAGCGCCGCTGCGCGAAATCGTTGCCAACGCCGGTGAAGAGCCGTCGGTCATCGTCAACCGCGTCAAGGAAGGCACCGGCAGCTTCGGCTACAACGCCGCTTCCGGCGAGTTCGGCGACATGCTCGAATTCGGCATCCTGGACCCGACCAAGGTGACCCGTTCGGCGCTGCAGAATGCAGCCTCGATCGCTGGCCTGATGATCACCACCGAAGCCATGGTTGCCGAAGCTCCGAAGAAGGACGAGCCGGCCATGGGCGCCGGCGGAATGGGCGGTATGGGTGGCATGGGCGGCATGGACTTCTAAGTCCGCCGCAGCCTCACCGCTGCTTGTAGTACACAAAACCCCGCCGCAAGGCGGGGTTTTGTTTTGCCTTGCTCCCTCCCTTTGCCGCAGGCAAGGGGAGGGTTGGGGAGGGGTGCTTTTGGGGCCTGTCAAACGGTGTCGGTTTCGCGCCTTGCGCGGCTCCTACCCAGGCGGATGTATTGCTGGGAAGGCTTCTGCCGAGCATGGCTCGGCACTACAGTGCCGTTCCTACAGGCTGATGCATTGCTGGGGAGGCCGCTGCCGAGCATGGCTCGGCACTACAGGTGGGTGCGCGCCCACTGCACGATGCTGCTGGCGGGCATTGCGCCGGACTGCCGGGCTATCTCGCGGCCACCCTTGATCAGCACCATCGTGGGAATGCTGCGGATGTCATAGCGGGTGGCGATGGCCGGCTCTGCCTCGGTGTCCAGTTTGCCCAGGCGCAGCTGTGGTTCCAGTTGCACGGCGGCCTTGGCGAACTCCGGTGCCATCTGCAGACAGGGCCGGCACCAGCTGGCCCAGAAATCCACCAGCAAAGGAATCTGTGAGCGGCTGGAATGCGCGTCGAAGCCGGCGGCGTTCAATGCAATTGGCGTGGCGTTGAACAAGGCCTGGTGACAGCGGCCGCAGGACGGCCCCTGGGACAGACGATCGGCCGGGACACGGTTGATCGCATTGCAATGCGGGCAGGCAATCTGCAGCAGTTCGGCGGTGGTGTCGCTCATCGGGATGATCATCGGACGCGGGACCAGCCAACAGTATGCGCTGCGGTGCTGAATCTTCCATCGCATGGGCGTTGGCCACTGTGGATCAGGATGGATTACACAATCCCAATGCGCCCAGCTCAGCCTTCTGCGCGTCGGGCAGGGCGGCCATCATCGCGGGGTTGCCGCAGGCCGCGCGTACGGTTTCGATCGAGTCGGCACGCAGCAGCGCAGCGCCGGAGGATGTGGGTGAGGGTTCTGCCTTGGCTGCAGCTGTGGCGGTTGCGGTGGGTACGCGCGCTGGTTGCCTGCGGGCCGCGCCCTGGCCGAGCAGGCGCAGAGTCGACAACTGGGTGCCACGGGCGAGCACGATATGGTCGCGGGCGATGGCGTGTACGCGCAGTCCAGTGGCTATGTCCTGGCCGATATGCAGTGTTTGCGATGCCGAGCCGGTCGGTTGCACCACCGCCAGCGAGCGCTCGGCCTGTGGGTGCACGAAGGTGGCCAGCAGGCGCAGTGGCGGGCTGGCGCTGGCGGCGTACAGCGGCGGGCGTTGCCCCGCGGCATCAGGCTGTTGCGCGATGGCGGTATTGCCTTGGCTGCAGCACGCCACGATGGCGAACCAGGTGAGCAGCGGCAGGGCAGGAATGGGTGGCTTCATTTGGCGGATGGATAGCCCGGGGCACGAGGCCCCGGGCAGTTGCGGATTACGGGATGTTCAAGCCGCGCAGCACAACCAGGTTGTTGGGGCTGAGCAGCGTCAGCAGCGCGTTGTCGTTGGCGCTGAGCCCGTTCCAGCGCTGGTTGACGCCGTTGGTGCACGAGTAGGTGATCAGCTTGCCGCGGCCGTTGGTGAGGAAGCCGCCGGACAGATCGAGGCAGCTGTTGTTGCGGCCGATCTTCGGCAGCGCGCTCAGGTCGAACATCTGCGCATCCAGGGTGCGATCACAGGTGGTCAAGGTCACCGCGCCGTTGTTGCCACCGTTGCCGGCCAGGCACAGCGCAGGGTTGGCCGCACTGTGGATGGCGCCGCGCAGGTCGGCCATCCACAGCTCGTTGTCGGCACCGGTGCAGGTGCTGGCATCGGCGATGTAGACCGCAGGCTTGCCATCCACCTGCTCGGTCTTCAGGCAATGCTTGCTGTTGGTGACCAGCATCGGCTGCGCGGCCGGCAGCAGTGGCGTCTGGCGCAGGCCCAACGTGTCCAGCAAGGCCTTGAGTGCATTCACCGCGGCGGTGTTGTTGCTGCCCTGCAGATCACTGCGGTAGCGGTTCATCCAGCGGTTGAGGCGGGTGGCCTTGTTCTCCTGGGCGATGTAGGCATCACGCACCTGCTTGGCCTCGGCGGACAGGCCGGTGGGGTTGTTGCCCCAGCTGGCATACAACAGGTTGCCGCGGCCACCGAGGTTGACCAGCGGCTTGCCACCGGCTGCGACCAACAACTGGTCCAGCTCCGGCATTTCCACCGCACGTAGGGCGCTGTAACCGGCCTCCTTGCCGACCACCACCGGCGCCTTCATCGGTGCCAGGTTCTGCGGGAAGCTCATCGTTGCCAGCGTACTGGCGGCAGCCCCGGGTTCCTGGCATTGCAGGCTGGCCTGCTGCGGGTTGTCGGCCTGGGCCAGGTTGATATGCAGCTTGTTGACCGAGTTGGTCTGCAGCACGGTGGGGGCTACTGCAATACGCTTGCTGCTGCCACCGGCAAAGCTCACCTGCAACCAGCATTGGCGGGTGCTGGCGTTGTCGATCGGCGTCGGCAGGTCGAACACATTGCCCCAGTTGCCACGGAACGCCGGGTACAGCAGGGCCTTGCCGGTGCTGGGGTCGTAACCGCCGAGAACGGTGAACACCGGTGCCCCCACCAGCCGTGGCTTGAGGTAATTGCCGTCCGGCGAATTGAAGAACAACTCCTTGTTGGTCGGCACCTTGCCGGTCACCGGTTCCATTCTGCGGGTAGTGGCATTCCAGCCGAGGTAGCCGGTGACCGAGCTCTGCGAGGGCACCGGCTTGTTCAGGCGCGGCTGGATCGCGATCTTGGTGCTGTAGCCGGTGTAGTGGGTGTAGCGCGACAGTGCGCTGGAGAAACCACCGCCGGCCATGGCGTCGGCGGCAAAGCTGTAGGTGTCGTCATAGATCGGCATGCCGTTCAGGGCGCCGTTCTTGGCCTGCCGCCAATGGAAGTTGGCACGCATGCGCTTGCGGTAGGCGATATAGCCCCAGCCGCTGTCGTGGTGGTGGCCGGACAGGAAGTAGTTGTCGCCGGATTGGCCCGGATAGTGGCCCAGCCCGTAGTGATGGCCGATCTCGTGGCTGAATTCATTGCCGCTGGTGGAGTACAGCGTCAGCATGCCGTTGCCGCCGCTCAGGCCATGGCTCTGCTTGCCGTTGCTGTACATGCCGACGGCGTGGTGCGCCACCACGTTCTGGAACCACTGCGGCTGTGACTGCCCGGCCATGCCGGACGCGGTAGCGCCGAAGTTGGCCAGGTTGATGCCGACGCTGACCGTGGACTTGCCGGTGTTCTCGCGCATGTCACCGGCATAGACGCCACCTTCACCGGTACTGGCGGTGTCGTAGATGGTGCCGTTGGCGACCATCACCTTGCCCAGCTTCATCGGCTCGTAATAGGCCACGGTCATGCGTGCAGCCGGGATGGTCTGGAAGTAATCCGCGGCGCCCTGTTCGGGGTTTTTCAGCAGCCAGAACGCATCGCTCTCGGCCGGCGGGTCGGTGAGCATGCCCAGTCGGATGTTGTGCACCACCAATTCGGCCGGCGCACCGAAATCAATCTTGTCGGCGGCAAGGCTGCCACTGCGTGCCTTGTCGTCGGTGATGTCCAGGCTCATGCCCGGCTTCACCCAATCCCACGGCAGGCGCATGGTCCAGGCGCGGCGGGAATAGTTGTAGTCGGGGCGACCGTCGGTGTTGTTGTAGTCCGAGCGGTACATGGAATTGGGATGCAGCAGTGTCGCGGTGCCCATCACCGTGCCATCCACCGAGACCGTCACATTGAGTGCGTCGATATCCTTCAGCGAGGGATCCGGGGTGACCAGCAGCAGCGCTTCGCGCTCGGTGGTCAGGCGCGGCATGTTCTTGGCTTCATTGCCGCTGGGGTCGACCGTGTGGCTCTGGCCGAACTGGATCATCGCCGGCAGCGAGCCGACCAGATCATTGCGTACCGCGCGCACCGCGCCGCTGGCATCGATGTCGTAGAAGCCCTTGAGGTCCACTTCGTCGTAGCGCGCCGAGGTCGGCTCCGGGTACGGATCGGTCGGCGTGGGGGTGGGTTCGGGCGTTGTCGGAACCGGCGGCACCGGTGGGTCGACATTGCCACCTTCGCCACTTCCGCCGCCACCTTCCTGGCCGCCGTTTTCGGTGCCATCACCATCGCCGCCCGAGCCGCCGACGTCGATGTCGTCGCCGAAGCCGGTGTCGCCGTTGCCGTCGCTGTCGCCGCCCCCGGTGGGCGGGCCTGGCACCACCGGCGTGGACGTATCGCCACCGGTGCTGCCGCCATTGTTCTTGTCGGTTGGTGCGTCACTTTTGTCGCAGGATGCGAGCATTACCATGCTCAATGCCAGCGCGAGCGCACGCAGGTTGATTGCGTTGTTCAAGTAGTTTTCCCCTTGTTTTGAACCATTGCGGTGAAACTGGACAGCACGCCCCGGCCCCAACCGGTTGCGGTGCTGCCCATGGATGAACGTGTCAGCGGTCGGGTGTCCGCGCGCTGCCGCGTTCAGAAGCTCCCTGGCTGCGATCGAACAGCTGTGCGGGCGAGGGAGGTAAAGGATTGGCGTACTTGCCGCGCGCGCTGGGCGCTTCGCGAAGATCCAGATATTTGCGTTCGCTCATGTCGCTGGCCGCGCTCTGGCCCAGGATCACGGTCGGGCGCAGGAACACCATCAGGTTGCGTTTGACCCGGGTGTCGCTGGTGGAGCTGAACAACCTGCCCAGGCCGGGGATGCTGCCGAGCAAGGGCACGCTGGCGCGGGTATGGGTGACGTCATCCTGGATCAGGCCGCCGAGCACGATCACCTGCCCATCGTTGGCCAGGATGGTGCTCTTGATCGAGCGCTTGTTGGTGATCACATCTGACAGGGTGATGCCGCTGGGCGTTGCCGCCAGCGAAGAGATCTCCTGTTCGATCTCCAGCCGCAGCGTGCCGCCCTGGTTGATGTGTGGCGTCACCTTCAAGGTCACGCCGATGTCCTGGCGCTGGATGGTGGTGAACGGATTGCTGGTGCCATCGCCGGTGGTGGTATACGAACCGGTCTGGAATGGCACGTTCTGGCCGACCAGAATCTCCGCCGGTTCGTGGTCCAGGGTCAGCAGGGTCGGCGTGGACAGCAGGTTGTTCTTGGAGTTGGTCGACAGCGCCGTCACCAGCGCACCGAAGTTACTGTTGCCGATGCCGAGAATGGCGCCGGACGGCAGCGATGTCGGCGGTGTGCCGGCGGCCAGCGAGCTGAGCAGGGTGCCGATCGACAGCCCGGTGTTGTTGTAGTTGACCCCACCCACGCCATTGCTGCGCGAGCCGCCATCCAGCGCCCACTGCACGCCGAGTGCGTCTTCGATGTCGCCGGAGATCTCGACGATGGCCGCTTCCACCAATACCTGCGAGCGCGGGATGTCCAGCTGCCGGACGATGTCGGTCAGTACCTGCAGCATTTCGGGCTTGGCGTGGATGACGACTGCATTGAGGCTTTCATCGGCGCGGATGAGGGTGCCGGTCTGGGTCTGCTTGTCATCGCCCTCCTGCTTGATCGAATCGCCGATCGCGCCCAGGGTCTGCGCCATCTGTTTGGCATCACCGTGCTGCAGGCGGATCACCTGAGTGGTGGTGGAACGTGGTGCATCCACGTCCAGCGAGCGCGCCAGCTCCAGCAATCGCTGGCGGGCCTGTTCCGGGCCGAAGATCAGCAGGCGGTTGGTGCGGGTGTCGGCCAGTACCTTGGTGGCCGCGCCTGCGCTGGTCGCGCCAAGGCTGGCCTGCAGCAGCTTCTGCAGGTTCTCCACGCTGGCGAACCGCACTTCGTAGTCGGCATGGCCATGCAGCTTGGGCGCATCCAGCTGCCGCAGCAGTGCCTCGATGCGGGCGATGTTGCCGCGCCGGTCGCTGATGATCAGCGAATTGGAGGTGGGCACCGCGGCCAGGTGCGCATTGGCCGGCACCAGCGGGCGCAGCATCGGCAGCAGCTCGGTGGCGACGTTGTGCTGCACCGTGAGCACGCGGGTTTCGATCGCATCCGGGCCACGGCCGCGGCCATCGGCAAACACGTGCGCCTCGTCATTGGGAACCACGCGGGTCTGGGTGTCTTCCTCGATCACCGCAAAGCCGTGGATCGTCATCACCGAAAGGAACAGGCGCCGCACTTCCGGAAGACTCATCGGCTCCTGGGTGGTGACGCTGACTTCACCGGTGACACGCGGGTCGATGATCAAGGTGTCGCCGGTGATGTTGGCCACCGCACCAATGAAGTCGCGGATGTCCGTGTCCTTCATGTTGATGCTCCATTGCTGTGGGGCATCGCTGGCCGGCGCGGCCCTGATAGCCAATGGCGCAAGCAGCAGCGTGGCCAGCAACACGAAGCGGTGCAGCGCAATGCGCGCAGGGAAGGTGATCATTCGGCGACGCCTGCAGCCAACTCGCCGGTGCCGCTGGGCGCGCTGGGGAAATCGAGCCTGCCGCTGCCGCCATTGCGGCTGAACAGCACATGGTCATGCGCAACCTGCTGCAGCACCACGCCGGGCAGGAATTCCTCGCCGGTGTACACGTTGACCGCACCCTGGCCTTCGATGTGGATCAATGCCTGCGATTGCAGTGGATCGGCCGCGACGATGCAGCCCTGCAGCTGCGCGCCCTGCAGGTCGGCGGCGCTGGCAACGGGGGCGCTGCCGAACAGCCGTTGCAGCATCTGCGGCGACAGGCTGGGCATGCGCACGGGGGCCGCACTGGCGCTGGCCGGCAGCTGGCTCATCTGCAGATAGAGCTGGCGCGCCTGCCATGACAGGGCGGCAACGCCGCAAAGCGTGACGAGGATCGTGATGGTTCTGGGCAGCAGGTTGGAAGTATCGAACTGGAACATCGGTGTTACGGCATCTCCCCTGGCATAGCCGCCTTGGCAAAATCTGCGCGCACAGGGGGAAGCTCGCTGCACTTTTCAGGCAACGTAGCGCCAAGGTTTCTGGTTTTCCCCTGTATTCGCAATGTCAGATTTTGCGAAGCCGGTACTCTAGCGGCGTACGTAAGACAGCGCGATGCAAACAGCTGCAAATTTGTGACAGACATCTGGAAAGCGACCGTGCAATCACGCCTTTCTGACTAGAACGTGGCATTTTTCCGGCACAAATCTTCAGGGGGAAAGTGTGACATCGCTCCGTGCAGCGATGTCACCTTCAGTGATCGATGGTTGAAACGGAGCTCCCGGCAACGCTGGCTGCTGCTGGCGGCGTGCCTGTGGCGCGCCTGCCGTTCGCGTTTGCACGCCGGCACGGTGTGCTGCTTGATGATGCCGATGCACGGATGGTGTGCCGCGCCGATGCCACGATGAGCGCGTTGGCCGAAGCGCAACGCATCGCCGGGCGGCCATTGGTGCAGCACACGGTGGCGGACGAGATGTTCGAGCAGCTGCTGCAGCAGGCCTACCAGCAGGATTCCGGCAGTGCCATGAGCATGGCCGACGAGCTTGGCGAGAGCATGGATCTGGCCAGCCTGGTGGAAGGCCTGGAACAGGTCGAAGACCTGCTGGACCAGCAGGACGATGCCCCCATCATCCGCCTGATCAACGCCCTGCTTGGCGAGGCATTGGCCGAAAGCGCATCCGATATCCATATCGAAACCTTTGAACGCAGGCTGGTGGTGCGCTTCCGCGTGGATGGCATCCTGCGCGACGTGGTGGAGCCACGCCGCGAGCTGGCGGCCTTGCTGGTATCGCGCATCAAGGTGATGGCGCGGCTGGATATCGCCGAAAAAAGATTGCCGCAGGATGGCCGCATTTCGGTGCGCGTGGGCGGGCGCGAGGTGGACATCCGTGTCTCTACCTTGCCGGCGGCCAATGGCGAGCGCGTGGTGCTGCGACTGCTGGACAAGCAGTCCGGCAAATTGTCGTTGCAGCACCTGGGCATGCGCGTGCGCGATGTCGGTGTAATGCAGGCCATGCTGTGCCGCCCGCACGGCATCGTGCTGGTCACCGGCCCCACCGGTGCCGGCAAGAGCACCACGTTGTATGCGGGGCTGCGTGCGATCAACAACCGCCAGCGCAACATCCTCACCGTCGAAGATCCCATTGAGTACCACCTCGATGGCGTCGGCCAGACCCAGGTCAACAGCCGCATCGAGATGACCTTCGCGCGTGGCCTGCGCGCCATCCTGCGGCAGGATCCGGATGTATTGATGGTCGGCGAGATCCGTGACAACGAAACCGCACGCATCGCCGTGCAGGCCTCGCTTACTGGCCATCTGCTGCTGTCCACGCTGCATACCAACAGCGCGGTGGGTGCGGTCACCCGCCTGCTGGACATGGGCGTGGAGTCGTTCCTGCTGTCCTCCTCGCTGCTTGGCGTGCTGGCACAGCGGCTGGTACGCCGGCTGTGCCCCAAGTGCCGGGTGGTGACGCCGGCCTCCACCGCCGAATGTGCGCAGTTGGAAATGGAGCCCTGGCAGCGGCCGCTGCTGTTCCGCCCGGTCGGCTGTGAGCACTGCAACGGCCAGGGCTATCGCGGCCGTACCGGCATCTACGAGCTGGTCGAGTTCGGCCCCGAGCTGCGTGCGCTTGTGCATGCCGGTGCCGGCGAAGCCGAGCTGCTGGCGCAGGCGCGCCGGCAGGGGCCATCGATGCTGGACGATGGCCGCGCCAAGGTGCTCGACGGCGTGACCACGCTGGAAGAAGTACTGCGGGTTGGGCGCGACCTGTGAGCCTGCACCCGCAACAGAGGGGGCGCTGATGGCGGCGTTCGAATACCTGGCACTGTCGGCTGACGGCCGCAGGCACAAAGGCGTGCTGGAGGCAGACAGTGCCCGCCAGGCGCGGCAACAGCTGCGTGAGCGCAATCTTGCGCCGGTGCAGGTGGATGCGGCCGCTGCGCGTGATGGCGGCACCACGGCCACCGGCGGTGGCCGTATCGGCAGCAGCGAGCTGGCCCTGCTGACCCGGCAGCTGGCCACGCTGGTGCAGGCTGCCTTGCCGGTGGAAGAAGCTTTGCGCGCGGTGGCCGCACAGACCAGCAAACCGCGCATACGCGCGACTTTGCTGGCGGTGCGCGGCAGGATTCTGGAAGGACATGGGCTGGCTGCAGCGCTCGCCGCGTATCCGCGTGCGTTTCCCACGATCTACCGCAGCATGGTTGCTGCCGGTGAGCGCGGCCATCTGGGCGTAGTGCTGGAGCAGCTGGCCGACTACACCGAACAACGCCAGCAATCGCGTCAGCGGATCCAGCTGGCCTTGCTCTACCCGCTGATCTTGCTGGTGGTTGCGAGCCTGATCGTCGGCTTTCTGCTCGGCTATGTGGTGCCGGATGTGATCGACGTCTTCGTCGACTCCGGCCAGGCGCTGCCCTGGCTTACCCGCGCGCTGGTGGCTACCAGCAACGCGGTCACCCAGTGGGGGCCGTGGCTGCTGCCGCTGCTGGTCATCTCCGCAGTGCTGCTGTGGCGCGCGCTGCAGCAACCCGCCAACCGCCTGCGCTGGGATACCGCGTTGCTGAAACTGCCCCTGTTCGGCCTGCTGCTGCGGGATCTGGACAGTGCCCGCTTCGCGTCCACCCTGGCCATTCTGGCGCGCAGCGGCGTGCCCTTGGTGGAAGCACTGCGCATCGCCGCCCAGGTAGTGGGCAACCAATGCATCAAGGCCGGCCTGCTGCAGTCCGAGCTGGTGGTGCGCGAAGGCGGCAGCCTGACCCGTGCGCTGGAACAGCACACGCCGCTGCCGCCGATGCTGCTGCACATGGTTGCGGCAGGCGAGAAATCCGGCGAGCTGGACGCGATGCTGGCCCGTGCCGCGCGCAACCAGGAAACCGATCTGGCCGCGCGCATCGCCCTGCTGGTCGGCTTGTTCGAGCCCTTCATGCTGGTGCTGATGGGCGTGGTGGTGTTGTTGATCGTGCTGGCCATCCTGCTGCCGATCATGTCCTTGAACCAACTAGTGGGTTGAAACGGTTATGAGTGCAATTGCAAGACGCCAGGGCGGCTTCACCCTGATCGAGATCATGGTGGTGGTGGTGATCATCGGCATTCTCGCCGCGCTGGTGGTGCCCAAGGTGATGGGCCGGCCGGACCAGGCCAAGGTCACCGTCGCGCGTGGCGACCTGAAGGCGATTGCTTCTGCATTGGAGATGTACCGGCTCGACAACCGCAGCTATCCGGACACTCAACAGGGCCTGGAAGCGCTGGTGCAGCGGCCGCCAACCGGCGCCGACAACTGGAACCCGGAAGGCTATCTGGCGCGCATGCCGGTTGATCCTTGGGGCAACCCGTATCTGTACCTGGCGCCGGGCAGCAAGGGCGCCTACGACCTGTGGAGCCATGGCGCCGATGGCCGCGAAGGCGGGCAGGGACTGGACGCGGACCTGGACAGCCGGGACCTTTGACGGTGGTGCGGGCGCGCGGCTTCACCCTGGTTGAAGTGCTGGTGGTCGTGGTGATCGTCGGCGTGCTGGCAGCGGCGGTGGAGCTGGTCGCCACCGCGCGTGGCGATGGCTATGCGCTGCGCGAAGAGACCGAGCGGATGGCGGCGGTAGTGCGCCTGCTTGCCGATGAAGCGGTGCTGGACAACCGTGAGTACGGCATCCGCCTCGGCATGCACGGGTATGAGATGCGCGCCTACGATAACCGCGCAGGACGCTGGATTGTGCAGCCAGGCTGGGCACCACGCCAGCTGCCGCAGAACCTGGAGGTGACGCTGCTGCTGGAAGGCGCACCGGTCGCGCTGAGCGCACGCCCGGATGCCGACGCGGCGCCGCAGATCGTGCTGTCGTCTTCGGCGCAGTGGACGCCGTTCAGCGCCAGCATCAAGGATACGAGCCGGCATGGCCTGGTTTACCGGATCGACAGCGATGGCATGAGCGAGCTGCAGGTGCAGCAGGTGTCAGCACCATGAAGCAGACGCGCGGGTTCACCCTGCTCGAAGTGATGGTGGCGCTGGCGATACTGGCGGTGGTCGCCGCCATGGTGCATGCCACCCTGCAGCGACACGTTCGTAATGCGCGCGCGCTGGAGAACCGTGCGTTGGCCGGGTGGTTGGCTGATACCACGCTGGCCGAGCTGCAGTTGCAGGGCGTCGCAGCCCCGGGCATCAGCGAGGACACCGTCGAGCAGGGCGCACGTCGCTGGAAGGTGGAACGCGATATCCAGGCCACCGCCGAGCCGCAACTGCGACTGGTGCGGATACGGGTAAGCGATGCCGCCGGCGAGGATGGCGGGGTCAGCCTGAGCGGTTTCGTTGGAGTCAGCCGGTGAAGCGCAGCGCCATTGCCGGTTTCACCTTGCTGGAACTGCTGGTCGCCGTGGCGATCTTCGCCCTGGTTGGTATTGCCAGCCATCGCCTGCTGCTCAGCGCAGTGCGCGTGGATGCGCAGGCCCGTCAGCAGGAGCTGCAGCTGCGCCAACTGGTACGCGCCATGAGCAGCCTTGAGCGGGATGTCGAACAGGCGCTGGAACGCCCGGTACTGGATGCCGATGGCAACGAGGAACCCGCGTTCTGGAGCGATCCGGACGGGCAGGGCCTGCAATGGACACGTGCCGGCTGGAGCAATCCGCTGGCCGCACCGCGCGCGCAGCTGCAACGCGTGCGTTGGCGCCACGAGGGCACCGTGCTGGCCCGCGAATACTGGCCAGTGCTGGACCGTGCCGACGCCGCCGCCGCGCAGCACCAGGTGGCACTGCAGGATGTCAGCGCCGTGCAGTGGCGTTACCTCGACCGGCAAGGCGTGTGGCGTGCGCAGTGGCAGGGCGACGGCGCGCAGCCGCTGCCGCGCGCGCTGGAACTGCGCATCGAACACACCCGCTTTGGCGTGCTGCGGCGCGTGCTGTTGCTGCCCGATGGGCTGCCGGCAGGGCGGTCATCATGAAACGCTTCCAACACGGGGTTGCGTTGATCACCGTGCTGCTGGTGGTGGCGCTGGCCGCCACCGTCTGCGCGGCACTGGTCACCCGCCAGCAGTTGTCGATCCGCGGCACCGCCAACCAGCTGCATGCGCGGCAGGCCTGGCAGTACGCACGCGGCGGTGAACAGCTGGCGATCGCACTGCTGGCAGCCGATCTGCGCCAGGGCACGGCCAGTGATCATCTCGCCGAAACCTGGGCGCAGCCGTTGCCGCTGTATCCGCTGGACGGCGGCGGCCTGAGCCTGTCCATCGAGGACCTGAGTGGGCGTTTCAATCTCAACAGCGTGGTCCAGGGCGGGCAGGTGGATGCCGATGCCTTCGCCCGCCTGCAACGGCTGTTGGTGTTGTTGCGGCTGGATCCGCAACTGGCGTGGCAACCGGTGGCGTGGATCGCCCCGGCGCTGGCCCCGGATGCGCTCCGCCTGCAGGCCGAGCGCAGCTACCAGCGCCGCGAACCGAACTACTGCGCCGCGCGGCGCGCACTCACCGATGTCAGCGAGCTGCGCCTGCTTGCAGGGTTCGATGAGGCCGCCTATCAGCGGCTGTTGCCGCATGTCACTGCATTGCCTGCCAACGCCACGCTCAATCTCAATACCGCCGACCCCTGGGTGCTGGCCAGCCTTGCCGATGGGCTGGCACTGGCCGATGGCCGGCGGCTAGCCGAAGCGCGTGGGGGTTCGGGCTTTGCCAGCGTTGATGGCCTGCTCGCGCAGCCATTGCTGCAACGCCGGCAAGTCGCCAGGAATGGTTTGGCGGTGCGCAGCAACTGGTTCCAGGCCAGCAGCGAAGTCGCCATCGGTGAGCGGCGGCTGCGGCTGCTCAGCGTGCTGTATCGCGATGCAGGCACCGCCCAGGTGGTCGCACGCCAGCTGGTCCCCCCTGTTTTTCCGGAGAAAGATCGATGAAGTCGCCGTCGGCATTGCCATGCCTGTTCCTGCCCGCCTGGTGCAGCGCGCACCTGGATGACGACCTGCAGGTGACCTGGAGCGATGGCCAGCAGACCGCACGGCTGCCCTTGGTCGATGCCCTGGCAAGACTCAAGGGCCGCGCCATTGCCTTGATCGTGCCAGTTGAACATGTGGCCAGCTGCGCGGTGAACCTGCCGGCAGGCAATGCGCACTGGCAGCGCAAGGCATTGCCGTATGCGGTGGAGCCCTTGTTGGCCGAGGATGTGGAAGACCTGCATCTGGCGCTGGGTGAAACCTTGAGCGATGGCCGCCAACGCGTGGTTGCGATCAACCGCAGCCTGCTGGAGGGTTGGTTGCAGTGCCTGCGCGGCAAGGGCGCACAGGTCAGCGCGATCCATGTGGATGCGGACCTGCTACCCAACGATGTCCCCACGCTGTGCTGGCACAATCAGCGTTGCCTGTTGGCCGGAACCGATGAGCTGCGCCTGGCGCTGACGCCGGCGCAGCTGCCGGCGGTACTGGAACGGTTGTCGCTACCTTGCCGGGTAGTGCATGCCAGCGATGTCACGCCACAATTGCCGCTTGCCGCCGATGTCAGCCTGCAGCCGCTGGATGGCGCGCTGCCGGCCTGGATGGTGGCGCAGAGTCCACACGCGCTGAATCTTGCGCAGGGCAGCCTTGCACCGGCATCGCGCCTGCAGCTGCGGCACTGGAAGCCGGCAGCGTGGGCGCTGGCGGCGGTGCTGGTGGCGCAGCTGGCCTTTGATGGCGCGCATATCTGGCTGCTGCAGCAACAAGCGGCCGGTTACCGGCAAGTCAATGAATCCATCTTCAAGGGCTTGTTCCCGGAAGAACACCGCATCGTCAATCTGAAGGCCCAGTTCGACCAGCGCCTGCAGCAGGGCGCATCCAGCGCGCGCCTGGATGCGTTGCTGGCCAGTGTTGCCGAAGCGATGCCGGGCGAGTCCGGCATGCAGGTGCGGCGCTTGCAGTTCCAGGCCGGCACGGGTGAGTTGTCATTGCAGTTGCAGGGCGGTGACGCCGCCGCGTTTGAAGCACTGCAACAGCGCCTGCGGGCCAAGCCGCTGCAACTGAAAGCCTCGCTGCTGGATGACGGCGGCATGCAACTCAACCTGAGCACCACACAATGAACATGACCTCTTCACGCAGCGGCGCGGGCAATGCCGTGCGTCATCTGATCGACACGCGCTGGGCGGCGCTTGCGCCCCGTGACCGCATCGCATTGCAGGCGTTGCTGGCCTTCGCCGTGCTGCTGGCGGTGTGGTTCGGCGCGTGGCAGCCAAGCCGCGCCGCCTTGCAGCAGGCCCGGGCAAATGTCGCCGCCGAACAACAGCTGCAGGCCTATCTGCGCGCCAATGCACCACGCCTGGTGGCCGGCGCGCAGCTGCGCGGGATGTTGAAAGCCGCACAGGTGCCAGCCGTGCTGTCCGCGTTGGCCGCCGAACAGGGGCTGACGCTGCGCCAGGTGCAGCAACGTCCGGATCAGCGGATCGCGGTGGCCGTGGAAGGCCCGCCCGCTGCCTTGCTGGCATGGCTGCAGGCGTTGCAGGGCAAGGGTGTGGGCCTGGCCGAGATGAGCCTCACCCAGCAACCGGATGCCAGCTGGAATGGCGAGGTGCTGCTGCTCGCACCTACAAGCTGAACCTGACGACGGCACGCTCTGTTGCCGCTGAAACTGTCGCATCG
Organism: Stenotrophomonas nitritireducens; assembly: GCF_001700965.1. Classification (NCBI taxonomy): domain Bacteria; kingdom Pseudomonadati; phylum Pseudomonadota; class Gammaproteobacteria; order Lysobacterales; family Lysobacteraceae; genus Stenotrophomonas; species Stenotrophomonas nitritireducens. The sequence continues at coordinate 1,630,907 of NZ_CP016756.1, read as the reverse complement.
CACAAAAAACCGTGTTATCAATGCTTCCCATGAACGCAGCCCGCGCCAGCTTTTATTTTTGGTATTACTTTCCCAAGCCGCTGGCGGAGGAAGGACTGCGCTTACCCTGAAGAAACTTTCAGATGCATTCCCGAAAAGCCGCCAGCGAACCTGGCGGCTTTTTTCATGCCGCCACGCTGGGGCAGAACCATTCACTGTTTTGAACTGGAGACCCCCCATGCCCCCCCACACCGACGATCTTCGCATCCGCAAACTTGAACCACTCACCTCACCGGCGCAGCTGCTGTCGCTGTTGCCCTGTGACGAGCAGGCCTCGCAGACCGTGGCCGATGCCCGCGCCTCGCTGCACCGCATCCTGCACGGCCAGGATGACCGGCTTGCGGTGGTGGTGGGCCCGTGTTCCATCCACGATCCGGTGGCGGCGATGGAATATGCGCAGCGCCTGCGTCCGCTGCGTGATGCGCTCAGTGGTGAACTCGAAATCGTGATGCGCGTGTACTTCGAAAAGCCGCGCACCACGGTGGGCTGGAAGGGCCTGATCAACGATCCGGACCTGGACGGCAGCTTCAACATCAACAAGGGCCTGCGCGTTGCTCGTGGCCTGTTGCGTGACATCAACCGCCTTGGCCTGCCGGCCGGCGTGGAATTCCTCGATGTGATCTCGCCGCAGTACATCGCCGACCTGGTGGCCTGGGGCGCAATCGGCGCGCGCACCACCGAAAGCCAGGTGCACCGCGAGCTGGCCTCCGGGCTGTCGTGCCCGGTCGGCTTCAAGAACGGCACCACCGGCGATGTGAAGATCGCCACCGATGCGGTTGGCGCGGCCTCGCATCCGCACCATTTCCTGTCGGTGACCAAGGAAGGCGGCACCGCCATCGTGGCCACCCAGGGCAACCCGGACTGCCATGTGATCCTGCGCGGCGGCAAGACCCCGAATTTCGACGCGGCCAGCGTGCAGGCCGCCAGCGAGGTGCTGGCCAAGTCGCAGCTGCCGGCGCGGCTGATGATCGACGCCAGCCATGCCAACAGCAGCAAGAAGCCGGAAAACCAGCCCAAGGTGATCGACGACATCGCCGCCCAGCTGGAAGCCGGCGAGCAGCGCATTGTCGGGGTGATGGTGGAGAGCCACCTGGTGGCCGGCCGCCAGGACCTGGTCGAAGGCCAGCCACTGGTCTACGGCCAGAGCATCACCGACGGCTGCATCGACTGGGACAGCACCGTGCAGGTGCTGGAGCGCCTGGCCGATGCGGTTCGCAGCCGTCGCCGGGCCCAGCTGGAAGCCGCGGCCTGAGCCTCAAGTGAGGGTTTCACTGGCGCGCGGAGTGCAGTCCAAGTAGTTTACGCGGCGGGAGGCGGTAGGCCTCCCGCCTGCTGTTGGGACAGGGGGAGCACCGTCTCGGGGCAGGAAGCCTACTGAACACCGCTCCAAGGAGAAGGAAGTAATGCGTACACGTATGTGCACCCTGGCGCTGGCCCTGACACTGGTGCCGACCCTGGCCTTGGCCAAGAAGGAAGTTGTGGACTCGGGCAGCGGCTGCCTGCAGAACCTGTCGGTGGCGGGTGGTTTCACTACCGGCAAGCAGTTCCTGGCATCGACCGACCATGAAGGCGTCAGCTACCCGGTTGCGTTTGCCAAGACCGTTGCCGCGATCGAGGCCGAAGGCATGGTGGGTGTCTACCCGAACGAGACCACCGGTTATATCGCTGCCGAGAATCCGGTCCGCGGTGGCGGCGGTTCGACCGTGCCGCTGCGCACCACCGTGCGTCGTCAGCCTGACGGCAGCGTCCGTGTGGAAGTGCGTTTCAGCATCAAGGGCGGTCAGATGACTTCCAACAAGGCTGTCGGCGAAGGCCTGTGCAAGATTGCTGACGCGGCCAGTCTGTAAGCCGGCAGGGAGCAGGAGCAGGTGAAGGGTCTGTGGTTTCTGTATCTGCTGGAATGCCGTGATGGCAGTTACTACGCGGGTATCACCACCGATGTGGACGCCCGTTTCCTGGCCCATGCTGCCGGCAAGGGTGCGCGCTACACCCGCGCGCACCCGCCGCTGCGGGTGCTGGCCAGCCGTTCCTACGCGGACCGCTCGGCCGCGTCCCGCGCGGAATGGCAGATCAAGCAGCTGCCGCGCGAGCGCAAATTGGCGTGGCTGGAACGGACAGAAGATTGAGGTAGAGTCGCACCTGTAGCCGCGGCAGCTAGCGGCTTCCAACGTCCGGTTACCCGGGCAACAGCCACGCATGCGGCGGCGGTAGCAGGGCGGCAGCGTGCCGGCATCATCCTCAAGCGGGGTATTGCAATGGCAGGTTGGTATGAGTTGGACAAGAGCAGCGACGGCCAGTTCTATTTCGTGCTCAAGGCAGGCAACGCCGAGGTCATCCTGACCAGCGAGCGTTACACCACCCGCGCAGCGGCCGAGAACGGCATCGCCTCGGTACAGAAGAACAGCCCTGATGAAGCGCACTACGAGCGCAAGACCGCCAGCGACGGGCGCTACCATTTCAATCTGAAAGCGGCCAATCACCAGGTGATCGGCAGCAGCCAGATGTATGCCTCGCAGGCCGCGCGGGAAGCCGGCATCACCAGCGTCAAGGGCAATGGCCCCAGCACCATGATCAAGGACAAAACGGCGGGGTAGAGCGCCCTCTCCCCAACCCCTCTCCCGTAAAGGGAGAGGGGCTTCAAAGCCAAAGCCGCAGCGCCTGCACTTCACGGTACGCGTGATCTCATGGCCCCTCTCCCTTTACGGGAGAGGGGCTTCAAAGCAAAAGCCGCAGCGCCGGCATTTCACAGTACGCGTGATCTCATGGCCCCTCTCCCTTTACGGGAGAGGGACTTCAAAGCAAAAACCGCAGCGCCTGCACTTCACAGTACGCGTGATCTCGTAGCCCCTCTCCCTTTACGGGAGAGGGGTTGGGGAGAGGGTGAGTCGAAGACCTATACCTTCGGATTTCCAAACCTCCCCGAAGAAAGAAAAAGCCCGGCATTGCCGGGCTTTTTCATGCATTCAAGAACGACCAATCAGGCCTTCATCGTGCCGGTATCGATATAGCGCTGGTGCCAGGACAAGGCTTCCGGCAGCAGGTGCGGGGTGTGCTTGCCGTAGCTGTCGCGGCAGGCGCGGTCGAAGTAATCGTTGAGCTGGTCGCGGTAGTCCGGATGCGCACAGTTGTCGATCACCTGGCGCGCACGTGCACGCGGCGGCAGCCCGCGCAGATCGGCCAGGCCCTGCTCGGTGACGATGATGGAAACATCGTGCTCGGTGTGGTCGACGTGGCTGACCATCGGCACGATTGCAGAGATCGAACCACCCTTGGCCATCGATGGGCTCAGGAAGGTGGACAGGAAACCATTGCGGGTGAAGTCACCCGAGCCGCCGATGCCGTTCATGATGCGGCTGCCCATCACGTGGGTGGAATTGACGTTACCGTACAGGTCCACCTCGATCATGCCGTTCATGCCGATGCAGCCGAGGCGACGCACCAGTTCCGGATGGTTGGAGATCTCCTGCGTGCGCATGATGATGCGCTCGCGGTAGAACGCGATGTTGCGCTTGAACTCTTCGTTGGCCTCCGGGCTCAGCGCAAAACCGGTGCACGAGGCGTAGTCGAGCACGCCGGACTTGAGCAGATCCAGCATGCCGTCCTGGATTACCTCGGTGAACGAGGTCAAGCCGCGCAGGCCGCTTTCGGCCAGGCCGGCAAGCACTGCATTGGGAATATTGCCCACGCCCGACTGCAGCGGCAGCAGGTTGGCGGGCAGGCGGCCCTTGGCCACTTCGTGCTTGAGGAACTCGATCAGATGGCCGGCAATCAGCCGGCTGTCTTCGTCGATGGGCTTGAACGGGCTGTTGCGGTCCGGGCCATTGGTGCGCACCACCGCCACGATCTTGTCCGGATCCACGTTGAGCGTGGTCTGGCCGATGCGGTCATTGGCGTGGATCAGCGGGATCGGCTTGCGGTGCGGCGGCAGCGCGGTGCCATAGTAGATGTCATGCATGCCCTCCATGCCTTCGGGCTGCCACTCATTGACCTCGATGATCACTTTCTTGGCCAGGTCCAGCCAGGTCTTGTTGTTGCCGACCGAGGTGGAAGGCACCAGCGAGCCGTCTTCGCGGATGGCCGAGACTTCGATCACCGCCGTGTCGATATCACCGTAGAAGCCGAACCACACGTGCTGGGCAACGTGGGAAAGGTGGATGTCGATGTAGTCCAGCTTGCCTTCGTTGATGCGCTTGCGTGCATCCGGGTCGGTCTGGAACGGCATGCGCATCGCGATGGCATCCACCTTGGCCAGCGCGCCGTCGAGTTCCGGCGCGGTCGACGCGCCCGTCATCAGCTTGATCTGGAACGGCTGGCCGGCGGCGTGCACCTCTTCGATGCGCTGCGCCAGCGCCAGCGGCACCGCCTTGGGGTAGCCGGAGCCGGTGAAACCGCTCATCGCCACGGTTTCGCCCGGCTGGATGAAAGCGGCGGCTTGTTCGGCGGAAACGACGCGGTCGCGCAGGCGCGGGTCCAAAATACGTTCGACAGACATGACCACTACGGTTTGTTGGGGGGATTGCTGATTATCGCCGTTCGGCGGGTACAGGGGGGTTCTACCTTGGTGGGATGGTTTTCGCGGGCCCCTTGCTCTTGTACTGCCCAGTATTGTTTTGCACTGCAGCGTGCAAGTTGTCCGCACAGCCCGCACGATCGCCCTGCATCCCGACGTGGGGGAGGGAGCAAGGCCCGCTGACAGTTCGCTGTCAGCGGGCTTTTTTATTGCCTTATCGGCGGAGATGGCGACCGCCGACCCGCAGATGCCAGAATCGGTGGATGAATCAATCTGCCCCCGCAACACCTGAATCTGTTCAGCCTGTAATCGAGCGTGCCCTGGCCCGGCTCAAGCTGGCCGCGCCCGACCCGGCGCTATGGCCGCCCTCGGCGGCGTTTGATGCGGGCCTGCGGCAGCTGGCGATTGCCAGCGATTTCGCCATCGATACCCTGTGCCGGCAGCCGGAGCTGCTGCCGTTGCTGGCGCAGGCCGATCCCGCGCCGCTGCCGTTGCCGGTACTGGACCCGCTGCAGCCCAGCGCCTGGCCGACCCAGTTGCGTCGCTATCGCGCGGCCGCCTCGACGCGGCTGATCTGGCGGGACCTGCTGGAACTGGACGACGTGGATGCCACCCTGGCCGGCGCCACCCGCTTGGCCGAGGAGTGCCTGTCGCTGGGCCTGTCGGCCTTGGCGCAGGAGTTCGCCAGCCGCCATGGCGAAGTGCGTGCAGCCGATGGCAGTGCGCAGCAGCTGGTGGTGTTCGGGCTGGGCAAGCTGGGCGGTGGCGAGCTGAATTTCTCTTCCGACATCGATCTGGTCTACGCCTACCCGCAGAACGGCGAGTCCGATGGCGCCCGCCCGCTGGCGGCCGAGGAATATTTCGCCCGGCTCGGCCAGCGCCTGGCGCGCTTGCTGGATGAAACCACGGCCGAAGGTTTCTGCCATCGCGTTGACCTGCGCCTGCGCCCTTTCGGCAGTGCCGGTCGGGTGGCGCTGTCGTTCGCCGGCATGGACCAGTATTTCCAGCGCGAAGGCCGCGACTGGGAGCGCTATGCCTGGATCAAGGCGCGCGCGGTAGCCGGCGACATCGCCGCCGGCGAAGCCTGGCTGGAGACGCTGCGTCCCTTCGTCTACCGCCGATATCTGGATTTCACCGCGCTCGATGGCCTGCGCGAGATGAAGGCGGCGATCACCGCCGAGGTTGCACGCAAGGACCGCCTGGACGACATCAAGCGTGGCCCCGGCGGCATCCGCGAAATCGAATTCCTTGCCCAGGCGCTGCAGCTGATCCGTGGCGGTCGCGAACCGGCGCTGCGCGAACGTAGGCTGCTGCCGGCATTGCGCGCCTTGGTCGAAGGCGCGCAGATGGCGGCCAGCGATGGTGAGGACCTGATCCAGGCCTACCGTTTCCTGCGCCGGGTAGAGAATCGCCTGCAGATGCTGCGTGACGCGCAGACCCATTGCCTGCCCAACGACGCGCTGGACCGCACGCGGATCGCGCTGGGCCTGGGCCATGCCAGCTGGGACGCGCTGCTGGCGGCGTTGGACCAGCAGCGTGCGCGCGTCGGCGTCGAGTTCGACGCCCTGCTGGCACCGCGGCGTGGCCAGGCCGCGCCGGATGCGCTGTCCAGCTATTGGCGGGTGCTGCCCGGTGGCGGCAGTGCGGAGGTGCTGGCTGACGCCGGTTTCACCGATGCCAATGGCGCCGATCAATCGCTGCGCGAATTCGCCCAGTCGCTGGGCGTGAAATCCCTTTCCGACAGCGCCCGTGCGCGCCTGGACCGGGTACTGCCGGCGCTGCTGCATGCCGCTACCCGCTCGCCGCAGCCGGATGCCGCGTTGCGCCGCGTGCTCGGCCTGCTGCAGGCGATCCTGCGCCGTACCAGTTACCTGGCGCTGCTCGATGAGCAGCCCAGCGCACTGAACCGGCTGGTCAACGTGCTGGCGCGCAGCGCGTTGTTGTCGGAGCGGCTGGTGGCGTTCCCGCTGCTGCTGGACGAGTTGCTCGACACCCGCGTCGCCGGGCCGATGCCCGACGCCCAGGAGATGCGCGCCGCCTGTGCCAGCGCACTGTCCATCGACGACCCGGAAGCGGCGCTGCGCGAGCTCAATGAAGTGCGCCTTGCGCTGAGCTTCCGCATGGCGCTGGCCTTCCACGATGGCCGCCAGCGGGCGGTGGACTGCACCCATCAGCTGGCGCTGCTGGCCGATGCGGTGGTGGTGACGGTGTTGCAGATGGCGCATGCAGACATGCTGCAGGCGCATGGTGAAGTGCCGGGCGGGCGGTTCGCGATCATCGGCTATGGCAGCCTGGGCGGGGTCGAACTGGGGTTCGGCTCGGACCTGGACCTGGTGTTCCTGTACGACAGCCCGGCGGGCGTGGACGGCAGTGATGGCCGGCGCCCCTTGGACAGCGGCCGCTGGTTCGCACGCCTGGCGCAGAAGGTGATGGCCCTGCTCGGCGCGGTGACCGCCGCTGGCCGCCTGTACGACATCGATGTGCGGCTGCGCCCTGACGGGGGCAAGGGTGCCTTGGTGTCTTCGCTGGCCAGCTATACCGAGTACCAGCGCGAACGTGCCTGGACCTGGGAGCACCAGGCGCTGGTGCGCGCGCGCGGCATTGCCGGTGATGCAACGTTGCTGGCGGATTTCGAACAGGTACGCACCGCCACCTTGAGCCGCGCGCGCGACCCGGAGACCTTGTTTGGCGATGTCCTGAAAATGCGCGGGCGCATGCGCGCCGAGCTGGACCGCAGCGATGCGGCACGGCTGGATCTGAAGCAGGGTGCCGGTGGCCTGGTGGACCTGGAGTTCGTGCTGCAGACCGGCGTGCTGTCGCAGGCGCAGCACGCCCCGGCGCTGTGCGAACCGAGGGAAACCCCGTTCCTGATTACGGCGCTGGCCAAGGCAGGTTGGCTGCCGGCGCAGACCGCAGCGGCTCTGCACGACGCACATGCGACGTTGCTGGACGCGGGCCTGAGCTGCACCCTCGACAGGCGCCCACGCATTGTGGTGCCCACGCAGGAAATCGAGGCCGCCTGCGCGGCGATCACAGCGGCGGCACTTGCCCAGGGGCTGCCTTTTCCAGCGTCGAAAGGCTAGAAGTTGACTGCCAGGAACTGGAGATCAGGAACCAGCAACGTAGAGAGCGCAGTCGCTGCTCAATGGTTCCTCGTTTCTAGCCTCTGGTTCCTGGCTTCAAAGGCGCCATCTTCCACAGCAGCGCACGGAACGGCGCCAGCAGGCAGATGCCGATGGCCAGCTTCACGGCCAGATCGCCAGCTGCCCAGCTGATCCACGGCAGCTGCGAGCCGGCGAAAGCAATCGACCAGAAGATGGCCGTATCGACCGTGGCGCTGCAGGTGGTCGCGACCATCGGTGCACGCCACCAGTTGCCGGCGCGCAGGCGATCGAACACGGTGATGTCCAGCAGCTGCGCGACGATGAAGGCCGAACAGGAAGCCACCGCGATACGCGGGGTGGCGATCCACACCGACAGCACCACCGCTACCGCAAAGCCGGCCCAGGCCACGCGGCGTGCCGCCTGCGGGCCAAAGCGGCGATTGATCAGGTTGCTGACCAGGAACGCGATCGGATAGCTGAACGCCCCCCAGGTAAGCCAGTCATTGATCGGGTATTGCACCAGCACATTCGAACCCAGCACCACGGCACCCATTGCCAGCACGGCCAGCAGCAGCGAGGTGGGGGTCAGCGGGGCGAAGCGGATGGACGGATGTGAGGACATGAACGGGCACAGGCAGCGCCGTTAGGCACCGCATCAATAAAGAAGGGGAAGGCCGTGCCCAAGAGGGCAGGTAGGCGCATATTGTAACGGGTGTGGGTCTGGGGAGATGTCAACGGCCACAGGAGTGCACGCTGCCTGCGATCAAGCGGACCTAGCCCCTCTCCCGTTCACGGGAGAGGGGGGTTGGGGTGAGGGCGGCTTTTGCTTGTGCCGTCGGCTTCGCTTGCGTTTGAGCTTTGAGAAGTAAAAGCTCAGAGCCAAAGCCAAAACCAAAGCCAAAACCAAAGCCAAAACCAAAGCCAAAGCCAAAGCCAAAGCCAAAGCCAAAACCAAAGCCAAAGCCAAAACCAAAGCCAAAGCCAAAACCAAAGCCAAAACCAAAGCCAAAACCAAAACCAAAGCCAAAACCAAAGCCAAAGCCAAAGCCAAAACCAAAACCAAAGCCAAAGCCAAAGCCAAAGCCCCCTCATCCGCCCTTCGGGCACCTTCTCCCGCAAGCGGGAGAAGGAAGGCTCCAAGCATTTCTATAGTCTGAAAGTGGTAAGCATTGCGTGTACTGCAGATAGCTTGCGATCTCGTGGACCTAGCCCCTCTCCCGTTCACGGGAGAGGGGTTGGGGTGAGGGCCGCTTTTGCTTGTGCCGTTGGCCTTGCTGGCGTTTCAGTTTCAAAACGCCAAAGCCAAAGCCCCCTCATCCGCCCTTCGGGCACCTTCTCCCGCAGGCGGGAGAAGGAAGGCTCCAAGCATTTCTACAATCTGAAAGTGACAAGCATTGCGTGTACTGCAGGTTGCTTGCGATCTCGCGGACCTAGCCCCTCTCCCGTTCACGGGAGAGGGGTTGTGGTGAGTGCCGCGTTTGCTTGTGCCGTTGGCCTTGCTGGCGTTTCAATTTCAAAAAGCCAAAGCCAAAGCCCCCTCATCCGCCCTTCGGGCACCTTCTCCCGCAAGCGGGAGAAGGGAGTAATCCGGCATGTTTGCGATCTGAAGCACCTTCTCCCGCAAGCGGGAGAAGGGAGTAATCCGGCATGTTTGCGATCTGACGCACCTTCTCCTGCAAGCGGGCGAAGCAAGCAATCAAGCATGTGCGGATTGCCCCGGCCTGCATTGCCGGATGTTCAGAGCTTCCCGCTATGGCTCACCTGTGCCGCTTCAATCGCCGGCACGAAGGTCAGTACCGCGCCATCCTCGGCCCGCAGCATCCAGCCAGCGCCCTGCGGGCTGGGGGTGAATGCTACGGTCTGGCCCAGCACGAAGTTTGATGCCGGGTTGTCCTCGCGCTGTGGCCAATGCAGCGTGGCGGTGTTGGCCGCGTCCAGTGGGTCTGCCAGCGCAACGCTGCGGCCACCATCGGCGTCCTGGGTGACCGCTTCAACCTTCATGTCCGGCAACGGGCCGGCACTGACACGCCGGGCCTGGCCTTGGCCGGATTGCGATGACGCCGTGGACGACTTGTCCGCCGCCGATGCCGCCAGCAGCAACGGCGCCGAGACCAGCATCGATGCGCCAGCAGAGGTCACCAGGGTGCTGACTTCCGAACGGTTCAGGCCGTCACCGGCACGCGCCGGCGCAATCACCAGCAGGCCACTGAGGGCGGCGAATGCAAACAGGGAAAACAGGGGTTTCATGGGGAGCTCCTCAGCGACGTCAGGACAATGATCAAAGTGTGCGGGTGCGGCTTTCATCCACCGCCTCGATGGTCGGCACGAAGGCCAGCGCCGCACCTTCGGGATTGCGCAGCATCCAGCCCGCGCCCTGCGGGCTGGGCTGGAAGGCGATCTTGGCACCCACGTTGAAACCCGCGGCCGGGTCGTCCTCGCGCTTGGGCCATTGCAGGGTGGCGCGGTTCTCGGCATTGGCCGGATCTTCCAGCGTCACGCGGCGGCCGCCGTCGGTGGCGGTTTCAATCGACTTCACTTCCAGGTCGGGCAATGGCCCGGCGCTGATGCGGCGCTTTTCCTCGCGACGTTCCCTGGATTCCTTGGACATGTCGGCCGCGCCACGCACACCGGCGGCGGACAGGAAGATCGGCCCGGAAACAACCATCACCACGCTGGAGCCGGTCACCAGCATCGAGGCCTGCGAGCCATTGAGGTTGAAGCCTTCAGCACCTGCCTGGCCGGGCGCCAGGCCGAGGCTGGCGGCGAGGGCAAAGGCGAGGGCGCTGCTCTTGAGCAGATGCTTCATGGGGTGGACTCCTGTCGTTGTAAGGGGGAAGACGTGCCGGCCATGGCCGGCACCGGGGTCTGGTGGGCAACGGCGAGTTCGCGTTCCAGGGCGCCGCTGCGGTGCAGGAAGTCGAAGACCGATTCCACCGTCACCACCGAGTAGTTGCCGGAAATGCGCTCACTGGCCGGATGGTCGGTGACTGCCACGTTGTCGGCAAAGAAGCGCGCGCCCAGGCGCTTGCCGATGCCGATGTGCATGCGCGTGGGCGTATAGCCTTTCTGCTTGAGCCAGGCCAGGGCGGTATCGCGGTTGTCCAGAGTCGGTTCGCCTGCCGCCTTGGCCATTGCCGCTGCGGTGACTTCCAGAATCCACTGGTTGGAATTCTGGTACTCGCTGCTGCCCGGGTAAGCCAGCATGCTGTAGCGCGGCTCATGCAGGGCGCGCGCGTTGCGCGCATCACCGCTGAGCAGCGTCTTCAATGCGGTGCGTACTTCCGGCGTGGGGATGCCCACGCGCAGGTCGGTGGTGATCGAGCTTTCGCCAACCAGGTTCACCAGGCCTTCGCGGTACAGGTCCGAGTTGTCGCTCTTGCAGCGGTTCAGCAGGTGCACCACGTCCCAGCTGCCGCTGTCGTTACGGACCAGAAAGGCCAGGTGGCTGTGACGCAGGCCGTACTTGCTCAGATCCTGGCCACCGCGCGCGGCCAGGACCACATCCACGCCGGGCAGGGCATCGAGGGTATCGGCGGTGACCGCGGCCATGTCGAACATCGCGGCAATGGTGGTCGGCGGCGGGTAACGCGGGCTGCAGGCCTGTTGCGCGAATACCGGGGCGGTGAGGGTGGCAAGGCTCAGTGAGGCTGCCAGCAATAGTGTCGTGCGAGGTTTCATCGGCGCGCATCCTTGCATGGTGATTGGCAAATATTCGTTAGCCGTCGGTGGCCTTTGCCGGCATGCTTGCTCAAGGCTGCTTCCATTGCGCATGCAGCAGGCCGGATACCGCAAAACAGGCCGGCGCATCCTTGTTGGACAGCACAATCACGGTTTCGCCGGTTGCGGGGTAATGGCGTACGTCGGTGCAGACACCGTCGGTGCTGCCACCATGACCCCAGCGGAAGTCGCGGGCCGGCACGTCCTTGCCGTAGCCGGTGGCGAAAAAGCCCAGGCCCATGAACTCGCGCTGGGTGCGGGTGGCCTGCTCGAACAGTGCAGGCGGCAGCAGCTTGCCGGCGTTCAAGGTCTGCACGAAGCGGAACATGTCGCGCGCGCTGCCCACTTCGCCGCCGGCGGGCAGGCCGCGGCCGGGTTGCGTGGCGCAGTTGCGCACGCGCTTGCCATCCACGTCCACATAGGCCCGGGCGAGATCGGCTGCGGGATCGTCGCAATCCACGAAACCGGTTTGTTGCATGCCTGCCGGCTGCAGTACGTGCTGGCGAATGTAGCTCTCGAAGTCCTGCCCGGAGAGCACTTCCAGCATCCGTCCCAATACCAGATAGCCAAAGTTGCCGTACTTCTGCGCGCTGCCGGGCGCGAACTCCGGTGCGCGCCCGGCATGCAGTGCAACCATCTCTTCCAGGCTGCGCAGCCGCGCGCGATCGGCATCGTGCTCGGCGCCGAACAGCTCGTCGATATCACCCGCACCGGCGCTGTGTGTCAGCAACTGGCGCACGCTCACCTCATTGGCGAACGGGCGGTTGGGGTAGTCCTTGAGCACCTCACCGACCTTGCTGTCCAGGCTGAGGCGGCCGGCAGCGATCTGCTGCAGGATCGCCACGCTGGTGAACATCTTGCCGGCCGAAGCCAGGTTGAAGCGGTCGGTCACCTGCAGCGGCGTTTCCTGCTGCTCATCGCGCACGCCATAGGCTTTCTCGAACACCACATCATTGCCGCTGGCGATCAATACCGTGCCCGAGAACTGCCCGGCGGCCTGCAGCCCCAGCGCAAAACCATCCAGCTGTGCCAGCGCTTCCGCGCTGGGCGCCTGCGCGGCAGTGGCAATCCAGGGCACTACAGCGAGCAGCAGCGGGGCGAAACGCAGCAGGCGGGGCGTGGCAGCTGGGGTGTTCAGTGACTTGCGCATGTTCCGGACCTGGCTGGAGATGGCCAGAACATAGCATCGACCATTAGTGGTGACAGTCTGCAAGCCGGGCGCCGGCAGCGGATAATGGGCGCATGTCGCCTACCAAATCCCCTGTGCGTGCCATTGTCTGGATGCTGGCCGCCGTTGCTTTCTTCTCCTGCATGGACGCTGGCATGAAGATGCTGTCCAGCAGCTATCCAACCTTGCAGGTCACCATGCTGCGTGGCGCGGCCTCGCTGCCGTTCGTGCTGGTGTGGGTGCTGGCCACGGCCGGCCCGCGTTCGATCATCCCGGTGCGCTGGGGCCTGCACCTGCTGCGCGGCGTGCTCGGCATGGTGATGATCGGCTGCTTTGTGTATGCGTTGCGGACGCTGTCACTGTCCACCGCCTATACCATCTACTTTGTCGCGCCCTTGTTGGTGGCCGCGCTGTCGGTGCCCCTGCTCGGCGAATACGTGGGCCCGCGGCGCTGGGTGGCGATCGGCATCGGCCTGGTTGGCGTGCTGGTGGTGCTGCGCCCAGGCGTGGACGGTTTCATTTCCTTCCCGGGCCTGATGGTGCTGCTGGCGGCAACGGCCTACGCGATTGCTGCGGTAACGGTCAGCCTGCTCACCCGTACGGATACCCCGCAATCAATGGTGGTCTGGTTCCTGCTGATCATGGCGGTGGGGGCGGGGCTGCTGGCCTGGCCGCAATGGCAGCCGCTGCAATGGAAGCACGCGGCGCTCATCGCCGGCATGGGCCTGGCCGGCGCCTTGGGCCAGATCGCGCTGACCCGTGCCTTCCAGCTGGGCCAAGCGTCGATGATCGCGCCGCTGGAGTACACCGGCCTGGTCTGGGTGATCGGCTGGGACGTGCTGCTGTGGCAGAAGCTGCCTGACCGCTGGACCTGGATAGGCGCCAGCATCATCGTCGCCAGCGGCCTGTACCTGCTGCACCGCGAGCGGGTGCAACGGGCGCAGCGACCGGACCAGATCGATCACCCCTGAGCCAGCGGCCGGGGCAGGGGCCGATGTTGTTGTAGGAGCGGCGTCAGCCGCGAAGCTGACACTGTCGGAAAGGCCTTAGAGCCGACCCCGCCCCAACCCTCCCCTCCGCCTTTGGCGCAAGGGAGGGGGCAGAACGCTTGTGGGAGCGGCGTCAGCCGCGAAGCTGACACTGCCGGAAATGCCTCAAAGCCAACCTCTCCCCAACCCGTCCGGCCCGAAGGCACAGCCTTCGGTCGTTCATCAGGCCGCGCGCCAGTGGCGCGCAAACGGGCCTTCTTCACCCCCTTGGCTGCGCCGAAGGGAGGGGGTAGTGCCGAGCCATGCTCGGCAGGGGCTTTCCTGGCAAACCCAAACAACATCAGCCCCAAAGCTGCCGATGCCAGATGAACAGCCAAGCAGCGATCTGGTGGTGCACCTGCTTCGCGGCTGACGCCGCTCCTACAAACAGCACCGCAGGCAGCGCCACCTTACGGCACCGATCCAGTCCACTTAGAACCAAAAGGAATAAGATTCCGGTTTGCGGCACGCGCGCCGGCGGCCCGGCGCTGCTAGGCTGCACGCCCCCTCCTTATGCCCCCCGGTTACCCTGGCAGTGATCGAGTTCCAGCACCTGCAGAAGTCCTATGCCGTCGACGGCCGCGCGATCACCGCGCTGCATCCGCTCGACCTGAAGATCCAGGCCGGCGAAGTGTTCGGCATCATCGGCCACTCCGGTGCCGGCAAGTCGACCCTGATCCGCCTGATCAACCGGCTCGAAGAGCCCAGCGGCGGCCGCGTGTTGATTGATGGCCAGGACGCCACCGCGCTGCCAGCCGACGACCTGCGCGCGCTGCGCCGGCGCATCGGCATGATCTTCCAGCACTTCAACCTGTTGTCGGCGCGTACCGTGGCCGCCAATGTGGCGTTCCCGCTGGAACTGGCGGGCACGCCCAAGGCCGAGATCGATGCACGCGTGGCCGAGCTGCTGCGCATGGTCGGGCTGGAAGCGCATGCGGCCAAATACCCCTCGCAGCTGTCCGGTGGGCAGAAGCAGCGTGTCGGCATTGCCCGCGCACTGGCCACGCGCCCGCAGATCCTGCTGTGCGACGAAGCCACCAGTGCGCTGGACCCGCAGACCACCGCCTCGGTGCTGGCCCTGCTGGGCAAGATCAACCGCGACCTGGGCCTGACCATCGTGCTGATCACCCACGAAATGGATGTGATCCGCCGCGTCTGCGACCGTGTCGCCGTGCTCGATGCCGGCCATATGGTCGAAATGGGGCCGGTAACCGAAGTGTTCCTGCATCCGCAGCACCCGACCACGCGCCGCTTTGTCAGTGAATCCGAACATGTGGACGAAGGCGAGCAGCTCCGCGATTACGCTGCGGTCGGCGGCCGCATCGTGCGCCTGACCTTCCTCGGTGACAGTACCTACGACCCGTTGCTGGGGCAGATCGCCCGCGACACCGGGGTGGACTACAACATCCTTACCGGCCGTATCGACCGGATCAAGGACACGCCCTACGGCCAGCTGACCGTTGCCCTTGTAGGCGGCGACCAGAACGCCGCGCAGGCGGCCTTCGTCGCCGCCGGTGTGCACGTAGAGGAGCTGCGCCGATGATCATTGCAACTGCTGCGGAAGGCTTCTTCCGTCATCTCGATGCCGGCAAGTGGGCCGATATCGGCCAAGCCACCATCGATACCCTGCTGATGCTGGCCGGTTCGTTGCCGCTGACCTTGGCGATTGGTTTGCCACTGGGTGTGCTGCTGTTCCTGACCGGTTCGCCGCAGCTGCATCGCAAGCCGGTGGTGTACGGCATCACCGCGCTGCTGGTGAACCTGCTGCGCTCGGTGCCCTTCATCATCCTGATGATCGTGCTGATCCCGGTGACGCTGGGCCTGATGGGCACCTCGCTGGGCGTGCGCGGCGCGATCCTGCCACTGGTGGTGGGCGCGGCGCCGTTCTATGCACGACTGGTTGAAACCGCACTGCGTGAGGTTGATCGCGGCGTGATCGAAGCCAGCCAGGCGATGGGCGCGACCACCAGACAGCTGGTCTTCAAAGTGCTGTTGCCGGAAGCGCGGCCGGGCCTGATCGCCGGCGCCACCGTCACCACCATCGCGCTGATCGGCTTCACCGCGATGGGTGGTGCGATCGGTTCCGGCGGCCTGGGCGACCTGGCCTTCCGCGACGGCTACCAGCGTTCGCATACCGACGTGGCGCTGGTCACGGTGGTGCTGCTGCTGGTGCTGGTGCAGCTGCTGCAGATGCTGGGCGATCGCCTGGTCACGCATTACAGCCGCAAGTAATGGAATGACTGCAGGCCAGCACGCAGCGTGCGGGCCTGTTAGCGTATGACCACCATCCTTCCCCACGGGATCTGTTACCGATGAACAAGCTGCTTGCCTTTCCCCTGGTTGCCGCCGTGCTGGCCCTGTCGGCCTGCGCCAAGCCTGCCGCCGACGAATCCAAGCTCGTGGTTGCCGCCACCGCCGTGCCGCACGCCGAGATTCTGCAGGTGGTCAAGCCGCTGCTGGAGAAGGAAGGCGTCACGCTCGACGTGCGCGTGTTCAATGACTACGTGCAGCCCAACGACCAGTTGGTGCAGAAGCAGGTGGACGCCAACTACTTCCAGACCGAGCCTTACCTGAAGGCCTACAACGCGGACCGCAAGACCGATCTGGTTACCGTCACCGGCGTGCATATCGAACCGTTCGGTGCCTATTCGCGCCGCTTCAAGTCGCTGGCCGAGCTGCCGGCCGGCGCCGACGTGGTGATCCCGAACGACCCCAGCAACAACAGCCGCGCGCTGATCCTGTTGGACAAGGCTGGCGTGATCAAGCTCAAGGATCCGAGCAACGCGCTGTCCACCCAGCGTGACATCACCGAGAACCCGAAGCAGCTCAAGTTCCGCGAGCTGGATTCGGCGATGCTGCCGCGCGTGCTGGACCAGGTCGATCTGGCCCTGATCAACACCAATTACGCGTTGGATGCCGGCCTCAACCCGACCAAGGACGCGCTGGCGATTGAAAGCAGCGATTCGCCCTACGTCAACTTCCTGGTGGCGCGCCCGGACAACAAGGACGACGCCCGCGTGCAGAAGCTGGCCAAGGCCCTGAACAGCCCCGAAGTGAAGGCTTTCATCGAGCAGAAGTACAAGGGTGCAGTGCTGCCAGCCTTCTAAGCCCCAATGTAGTGCCGAGCCATGCTCGGCAGAGGGGCTCACCGAACGAATCCATCGCGCGTATGGGAGCGGCATAAGCCGCGAAGCTGGCATTATTGGAATTGCCGGCACGCCCGCAACCTGAAGGTCTATGAGCTTCGCGGCTTATGCCGCTCCCACAAAAGCTGATGGATAGCCGGGAAAGCCCCTTGCCGAACATGGCTCGGCACTGCGGGCTGGGTTCTGGCGTAATCTTTGATCCTGCATTCAAGGATCAGCCCTCCATGCCGCTGCTGTTCGCACTGCCACTGGCAATACTGGTATTCGTTGCCATCATGTTGCTGTTGATGCCGCTATCGCTGTGGCAACGCGTCCGCAGCGGCGGTGCGCGGCGGCAGGCACGGCCTTGGCTGATCAGCTTCAACTTCTGGGCGACGCTGGTGTCCACCGGCCTGTTCGCGGTGTTCGTCGGCATAGCCGGCTTCTGGTGGACCGGCGCCTGGGCCTATGCCGCATTGGGTTGGCTGGCGGGCCTGCTGGTCGGCGTACTGGGCCATTTCCTGACGCGCTTCGAGCCTGGCCCGGAAACCCTGCATTACAAACCCAATACCTGGCTGGTGCTGGCGCTGACCGCGATGATCGTGGTGCGGGTAGTTGCCGGCATGGTGCAGGGATGGCAGGCCTCGGTGAACGGCGTGCCCTGGCCGGAGTCGGGCTGGCTCAGCCATGCGGGCCTGCTGGCGATGGCGGCGCTGCTGCTTGGGTACGCGGGCATGTATGCCTGGCTGCTGCGGCGCAGGGTGCGCCATCATCAGCGCTACCGTGGGTTCGACCGCAGCCCGCGCTGAGTCTGCAACCGATGGCGGAAGGGGCCGGTCCCGGCTAGTCTGACGCGGGCACAGGCGGAGAGCGTTGATGGGTTTGCTGCGGTTTTTCGGGCGCAGGCTGGCGCACTTTCTTGCCCAGCCGCGCCGCCACCAGATGCGGCCCTCGACCAGCGCGCCGGCACTGCTGCTGCGCACGCTGCGGCGCGGCGATGTGCTGCTGGTGGAAGGCAACAGTCGTTTCTCCACCGCCATCAAATACCTGACCCAGTCCACCTGGTCGCATGCGGCGCTGTACATCGGCGAAGAGCCGCTGCTGGAGGGTGGAAAGCCGCAGCCGATGCTGATCGATGTGGATGTGGAGCAGGGGGTACGCCGCATCCCGTTGAGTGAGTTCACCGACCAGCACACCCGCATCTGCCGCCCACAAGGACTCACGCCGCTGGTGGTGGATCAGCTGATCGGCTTCCTGCGTGCCCGCCTGGGCTACAGCTATGACCTGAAGAACGTCTTCGACCTGGCGCGCTACCTGATCCGGCAGCCGCCGGTGCCCGGTCACCTGCGGCGGCGGCTGATTGCGCTGGGCAGTGGCGAGCCGACCAAGGCGATCTGTTCAACCCTGCTGGCACAGGCATTCGAGTCGATCCGATACCCGATCCTGCCGGAGATCGAAACGGTGTCCGCGCAGGCCGGCGGTGCCGAGCAGAGCCGGGAAATCCTGCATATCCGCAATTACAGCCTTTACACCCCGCGCGACTTCGACGTGTCGCCGTTCTTCGACGTGGTAAAGCCGCGCCTGCAGCAGAACTTTGATTATCTGGCGCTGCAGTGGAGCGATGACGGTAGTCCGTAGGGTGGTTGAGTGATTTCTGCTCTGCCCAACCTCTCTCCCCAGCCCCCGCTCCGCGCCCCGATCCTTGCGCTGGCGCAAGGCCGTTCGAGGGGCAGCGAACCTATGGTTCGCAATCTGCCCCTCTCACCCCGCAAGGGGAGAGGGGCTTCAAGCACAGCAAGAACCATATGCAACTGCAACTGCAATTGCAGCTGTAGCCCCTCTCCCCTTGCGGGAGAGGGGTTGGGGAGAGGGGGGCTTTACCGCACACGCAAAAAAAACACGGGCCGCAAGCGGCCCGTGTTTTCGTTTCTACGTTGTATCCGGATCAGCGCCGCTTAGAAGCGTGCGCCGATACCAAAACCAACGGTCCACGGATCCAGCTTCAGCTCACCCGCGTTCTGGCCAGCAACGCGCAGGTCCGGGCGGGCGTGCATGTAACGCGCGTCAGCACGGGCAAACCAGGTGGAGTTGATGTTCATGTCAACGCCGACGGTGCCGATCGCGCCCTTGGCGGTTTCAACGCCAACGTGGTTGCCGGTATCGCTCAGGCCGTCGATCTTCTCGTTGCTGAAGTTCGACTCGTAGTAACCCAGGCCGACGAACGGACGGAAGGTGTTGTCGGCCTGGCCGAAGTGGTACTGCGCGCTCAGCGCGATCGGCTGCTGCTCGACGGTACCGGCCTTGGCGCCACCGTCGGTGCGCACGCGGTGGTCGAACTTGTCGGCGGCGCCCCACAGCTCAACGGCAAAGTTGTCGTTGAAGTAGTAGCTGGCGCTCAGCGTCGGTGCCGGGCCGCCATCGACCTTGCCAACGCCATTGATCGGGTCGTTCTTCGGCTGCAGCAGGCTGATGCCGCCAACCACGGCAAAATGCTTGCCCGATGCGGTATCGCCACTGCCATCCTGCGCGAATGCGGTGGAAGACAGCGCCAGTGCGCCGAGCGTGGCAAGGCTGAGAATTTTGATGGAACGCATGACTAACTCCTCGTATTGCGATCAGGACTACGTTGTTATCAAGGCCCTCGTTACGGGGCGAGGCCACGGTAACGATGGCAATATGAATCGCTCTAAACGCAGTGATTTTTCAGTGCTGTTGCGTTCAGTGAAAACCAGAGGGATCCCATGGACACGATGTTCCTGCAGAAATTTCCGTTCACGATGTTGTGCTGGGCGTGATGAGCGCCAACGTATTGCAGGGCCTGCCCGCGCAGGTGACTGCGCAGTGCCGTGTGCTGGTGCTGGGCTCGATGCCGGGCGCTTTGTCGCTGCATGAGGCGCGTTATTACGCGCATCCGCGCAATCGCTTCTGGCCGGTGATGGCCACCTTGTGCGGTTTCGATGCGCAGCTGCCGTATGCACAGCGCTTGCAATATGTGCAACGGGCAGGCGTGGGGCTGTGGGATGTGATCGGGCAGTGCGAGCGTGCAGGCAGCCTGGACGCGTCCATCGTGCGCGGCAGCGAAGTGCCCAATCCGTTGCCGGCGCTGTTTGCCGATCTGCCGCAGCTGCGGGCGGTGGCCTGCAATGGCGCTGCAGCGTACAGAGCGTTCCAGCAATGGGTTGTTCCGGCTTTGCCGCCTTTGGCGGCTGCGCTGCCGGTGCTGGCGCTGCCCTCGACCAGCCCGGCCAATGCAGCATGGTCGTTGCCACGCCTGATCGAGCGCTGGCAGCCGCTGCAGCATTGGCTGGCCGCGCCGGAAGCAGCGGTATCGCCTGCAACAAACGGCTTGGCCGGCTAGACAGGCAAGACAGCCGGCAAGCCACAAACCGCGTCTGTGGACGTGCCCGGAAGGCCGCCACGGCGTGTGTTGCGTACCCTTGTCCGGGGACATACGGCTGCGAATTCAGTTGTAGCGGTTGGCGCTGCGGCCCGCTGACGCCACAATAGGGGATTCCCACAATGTTGCTGGAGTAGTTCATGGCCGAAATCAAGGAAGCACTTGTCCCCGATATCGGTGACTACAGCGACATTCCGGTGATCGAAGTGCTGGTCGCCGTTGGCGATACCGTCGCCAAGGACCAGGGTCTGGTCACGCTGGAATCGGACAAGGCGACGATGGAAGTGCCGTCGGCCTACGCCGGTGTGATCAAGGAGCTGAAGGTCAAGGTTGGCGATGGCCTGTCCGAAGGCAAGGTCGTGGCGCTGATCGAGGTGAGCGAGGCCGCAGCCAAGCCTGCCGCCGCTCCTGCTGCTGCCGCGCCGGCTGCGCCGGCCAAGGTCGAGGCCGCCGCCGAGACCGGCACCAAGGTCGAGCCGGTTGCCGTGGCCCCGGTTGCTGACAAGCTGGCGCAGCGCGAGATCGCCCAGGAAGATGCCATCAGCGTCGCCAAGCCGTCCTCTCCGCCGGTGCAGTTCAATGCCGAAGGCGTGCTGCCGGCCAACGTGCCGTATGCCAGCCCGGCCGTGCGCGTGTTCGCCCGCGAGCTGGGCGTGGACCTGCAGCAGGTCAAGGGTTCGGAGAAGGGCGGCCGCATCACCAAGACCGATGTGCAGAAATTCGTCAAGGGCGCGCTGTCCGGTGGCGTTGCTGCCGGTGCGGGCGCCCCGGCGGCTGCCGGCGGTGGCCTGAACCTGCTGCCGTGGCCGAAGGTGGACTTCAGCAAGTTCGGCGAGACCGAAGTGGTGCAGCTGTCGCGCATCAAGAAGATCTCCGGCGCCAACCTGGCCCGCAACTGGGCGATGATCCCGCATGTCACCCAGTTCGAGCAGGCTGACATCACCGACCTGGAAGGCCTGCGCGTTGCCCTGAACAAGGAAAACGAGAAGGCCGGCATCAAGCTGACCATGCTCGCCTTCCTGATCAAGGCCAGCGCCGCGGCGCTGAAGAAGTTCCCCGAGTTCAACGCCTCACTGGATGCCAGCGGCGAGAACCTCACGCTGAAGAAGTACTTCAACATCGGCTTCGCCGCCGATACGCCGAACGGCCTGGTCGTGCCGGTGATCCGCGACGTCGACAAGAAGGGCGTGGTGCAGATTGCCCAGGAAACCGGCGAACTGGCCAAGAAGGCGCGTGACGGCAAGCTCGGCCCGGCTGAAATGAGCGGCGGCTGCTTCTCGATCAGCTCGCTGGGCGGCATTGGCGGCACCGCGTTCACGCCGATCGTGAATGCACCGGAAGTAGCCATCCTCGGCGTGTCCAAGTCGTCGATCCAGCCGGTCTGGAACGGCAAGGAATTCGCGCCGAAGCTGATGCTGCCGCTGTCGCTGAGCTACGACCACCGCGTGATCGATGGCGCGCTGGCGGCCCGTTTCACCACCTACCTGTCGCAGGTGCTGGCTGACATGCGGCGCGTGCTGCTGTGATGCCAGTGGCGCCAGGACGCGCACTGTTGGCGCTGCTGCTGGCCGCGCTGGCGGCCCCGGCACTGGCGGCCAGCCAGTGCCGGCCGGTGGTTGGCGAGGGTTGGCCACCGGCGGTGGGCAACTACGGCCAAGCCGCAACCAGCCTGCTTGGTGGCCAGGCCGAAGATGGCCTGTCGCTGCTGGTGCTGCCGGCCCGTGGCGTGGAATCGCAGGTGCTGCTGCGCCGCGATGGCACCAACGGGCAGTGGATGGTGCTGGCCGGCATGGCCGACAAGCGCATCTACAACTGGAACAGCGGCGCCAGCCGTGGTGGCGTAAGCCTGTTGTTGGACCAGGAGCCGGCATTCGCCCAGGCGCCGCTGCCCGATGCACTGGCACAGAGACTGCTGCAGGTGTGGGCCGCCGCCCTGGCGTCAGCGGAAGTGGCAACACGCGCGCCGGTCACCGACGGCGAGGTGTTGTCGTTCACCGTCAATGGTGAACGTTACAGCGGCCTGCGTCCCGGTTGCGGGCAGCTTGAAGCCCTGCTGGAACAGGCCACGCTGCTGACCGAACTGGCGCACAGCAAAGACAAAAAGTACGAGAAGCGTTACGCCAACATCGAACGCGCGCTCGACAAGATGCATGACCGGTTCGTCGGCGACGCCGGCTGAGCCCACAGGAGAAAACAATGGCGACGATTGAAATCAAGGTTCCGGACATTGGCGACTACAACGACGTGCCGGTGATCGAGATTCTGGTGGCCGTGGGCGACACGGTGAAGAAGGACCAGGGTCTGGTCACGCTGGAGTCGGACAAGGCCACGCTGGAGGTGCCGTCCTCGGCCGCAGGCGTGGTCAAGGAAATCAAGGTCAAGCTCGACGACAAGCTGTCCGAGGGCGACGTGGTGGTGATCCTGGAAGCCGAAGGCGAGGGCGCTGCCCCGGCCGCGGCACCCGCACCGGCCGTCGCGCCTGCGCCGGCTGCACAGCCTGTCGCTGCTGCAGCCCCGGCCGCGGTCAGCGCGCCGGTTGCCGCCGCGCCGGCCGCCACCGGTCCGATCGAGGTCAAGGTGCCGGATATCGGTGACTACCAGAACGTGCCGGTGATCGAGATCCTGGTGGCCGTGGGTGACACGGTGAAGAAGGACCAGGGCCTGGTCACGCTGGAATCGGACAAGGCCACGCTGGAAGTGCCGTCCTCGGCCGATGGCGTTGTCAAGGAAATCAAGGTCAAGCTCGACGACAAGCTCTCGGTCGGTGATGTGGTGGTGGTGCTGGAAGGCGCCGCTGCTGCCGCGCCGGCAGCGGCCAAGGCCGCACCGGGCAGCAAGCCGCCGGTGACTCCGTCGCACCGCGCACCGGATCCGGCGGTTGCGGCCAAGGCACTGCCGTCCAGCGGCCGCACGGCCGACATCGAATGCCGCATCGTGGTGCTGGGCGCAGGCCCGGGCGGTTATACCGCTGCCTTCCGTGCTGCCGACCTGGGCATGGATACGGTGCTGATCGAGCGTTATGCCAGCCTCGGCGGCGTCTGCCTCAACGTCGGTTGCATTCCGTCCAAGGCGCTGCTGCATGCGGCTGAGATCATCGACCACGCCGCGCATGCCAATGAACTGGGCATCGAGTACGGCGCACCGAAGATCAGCCTGGACAAGCTGCGCGAGTACAAGGAAAAGGTCGTCGGCCAGCTGACCAAGGGCCTGGCCGGCATGGCCAAGCAGCGCAAGATCCGCACCGTGCACGGCCTGGCCAAATTCATCTCGGCCAACGAGCTGGAAATCGCCGGTGACGACGGCAAGACTCAGTTGCTGCGCTTCGAGCAGTGCATCATCGCCGCCGGTTCGCAGGCGGTGAAGCTGCCGAACTTCCCGTGGGACGACAAGCGCGTGATGGACTCCACCGATGCACTGGAACTGGCCGAAGTGCCGGGTTCGTTGCTGGTCGTTGGTGGCGGCATCATCGGCCTGGAAATGGCCACCGTGTACAGCGCCCTGGGTTCCAAGGTGACCGTGGTCGAGTTCATGGACCAGCTGATGCCGGGTGCCGACAAGGACCTGGTCAAGCCGCTGGCCGATCGTCTTAAGAAGCAGGGCATCGACGTCCATCTGAAGACCAAGGCCTCGGGCGTGTCCGCTGACAAGAAGGGCATCACCGTGACCTTCGACGCCGCCACCGAAGGCGAGAAGCCGGCGATGGAAAGTGGCAAGTTTGATCGCGTGCTGGTTGCCGTGGGCCGCTCGGCCAACGGCAAGAAGATCGATGCCGACAAGGCTGGCGTCGAAGTCACTGATCGCGGCTTCATTCCGGTCGACCGGCAGATGCGCACCAACGTGCCGCACATCTTTGCCATCGGCGACATCGTCGGTAACCCGATGCTGGCCCACAAGGCCACGCACGAAGGCAAGCTGGCCGCTGAAGTCGCCTTCGGCGAGAAGAAGGAATGGGTGGCACGGGTGATTCCGTCGGTGGCCTATACCAACCCGGAAATCGCCTGGGTCGGCGTCACCGAGACCGAGGCCAAGGCCAAGGGCTTGAAGGTGGGCGTGGCCAAGTTCCCGTGGGCGGCCAGCGGTCGCGCGATTGGTATTGGTCGCACCGAAGGCTTCACCAAGCTGGTGTTCGACGAAGATACCCATCGCGTGATCGGCGGTGCCATCGTCGGCGTGCATGCCGGTGAGTTGCTTGCCGAGATTGGTCTTGCCATCGAGATGGGTGCGGAGGCCGAAGACATCGGCCACACCATCCACGCGCATCCGACCCTGAGTGAGTCGGTGGCGATGGCCTCGGAGATCTACGACGGCACCATCACCGATCTGTATATCCCGAAGAAGAAGTAATGCACGCGACGCCCCTTCACCAGGGCGTCGTTGTTTCCGTCGCCTGAAGGAGCAGCGAATGTTGCGGATGAGTGCGTTGATGGGTGCATTGTTGTGCGTGGCCCCGGCGTTTGCGGCAGATGAAGATCCCGCGCTTGACGCGGCCTTGTTGAAATGTCCGGGTGCAGCGCCGTTCGTCAAGGCAGATCGCTTGCGCGCGGAAGATCGGGCAAAGGCGCGGGCCGACGCGGTGGCTTCGGAGCCGGCGCTTCGTCAGCAGCTGCTGGATATGGCGCAGGTTGATCAGGAAGCTCGCAAAGGTGAGTGGACGCGGTCAATGGTGGAAAAGCTGCAGGCAGTGGATGCCGCCAATCTCCCGCGTATCAAGCAGATCGTAGCTGCGCATGGCGGCTTGCCGAGTGCAGCACAGGTGGGTAGTGATGGTGTTTCCGCAGCCTGGCTGCTGGTGCAGCATGCCGACAGTGATGTCGCGTTCCAGCGGCAGGTATTGGCCAGCGTCGAACCCATGGTGCAGCGTGGCGAAATATCAGCGCATGATTTCGCCTTGTTGACCGATCGTGTGCTGGTCAACAGTGGCGAATTGCAGCGGTATGGAAGCCAGCTGGCGCCCGTGGATGGCCGCTGGCAAGCAAAGCCCATGCAGGCGCCGGATCAGGTTGACCAGCGCCGCGCCAGCATCGGCCAGATGCCGCTGGCCGATTACATCTGCGTGGCGACGCAGATGTTTCCGGCGCCGCCGGCAGCGGCGAAGTAAAGTCCGCTGCGGAGCATGGCTGGGCACTAAAAACCCCTCTCCCGTTCACGGGAGAGGGGTTGGGGCGAGGGCGCTCTTCAGAACGACAGGCTTACGCCTGCAAGCGGGCCCTTGAACTCCTGCTTCAGGCCGATCACGCCGTCGCTGCCCTTCTGGTCCACGTCCAGCTTGAACCAGTCGTAGCCGGCGAAGATGCCGAAGTTCTTGTTGAAGTTGTATTGCACGATCGCATTGGCGCGGCTCAGGTCGCCTTTGTAGTCGTCGAAGTTACCCCAGCTGGTGTTGAGGTACTGGCCCTGGAAGTTGATCAACCAGTGCTCGGAAGGCGTGAAGGTCAGTCGCGCGCCCACCACCGGTGCGATGCCGTCGGCCTTCTCGTTGAGGAAGCGGCCCTGGTAGACGTCACCCACGTCGGCGTAGGCGTCAGCGCTGATCTTTGCGTACTCGGCGCCGAGCTGCAGGCCGAGATCGAAGCGATCACCGTCGACCACCGAGTAGTCGTATACCAGTGTCGCCACCTGGTACTTCAGCTCGCCTTTGACGAAGCTGCCGGCCGGCACCGTGGTGTCGCCCCAGCTGATGCCTTCGTCCAGGGTTTCGCGGCGATCCTTGTCGTACTTGAAGTAGTCGAAGATCAGGCGCTGGCGGTCACTGATGCGGAACAGGCCATCGACGCGCGGCTCCCATTCCTTGCCGCCCAGGTCGAAATCCTCGGAGAGATTGATGTCCTGGCCGGCAACGGTGGTGCTGCCGCGGATGGTGTTGTCGGTGTCGATGTTCATCGCACCAAGACGCAGCGTGAAACGCGGGTCGTCTTCGGCCGCGTGCGCGGGCAGTGCGTGGGTCAGAGCAAGTGTGAGTGCACATGGAGCAAGTGCGAGCATCAAACGGGGGTTGCGCATGCTGTTGCCTAACTGTTGCCATTGAGCTGCCAACCATCGCCGATTCGATGTAGAGCACGGTGAGCGGAGCGTGCAGGCAATGTGTAGGCGCAGATCAAGCGGGCGCAGATCAATTGCGGTGAGGTGGTGCCGCCGAGGGCGTGCGGCACCACCTCACCCGAGCCTGTGCACGCGCCCGACGAGGTAGCGGGTGGCAGGCTGCACAGCTCTGACCGGCAGGCCGGGGGGAAGTTCCCGTGCTGCGCCGCAATATTTATTGTCCCGTGCGGGCACCTGCAGGCCCCCCTTGCGGGGAAAAAACGTGATATTGCGGCCACTTGCATAGTCAAAAGGGGACAAATGCCGGTTGTCTCGCAAATTGTCCCGCTGTTATACTTTCGCGGCTCGACGAGACGCCTTTGCGCGGTTCGGCTCTTTCCTTTACCTGATGCAGGACACTTTGACGTGCTGAACTCCGTTGACGCGGGTCGGCGACTGATGTTGCGCGCCGCGGTCTACCCGCTGGCCGCAGTGGTGGTCCTGGCTCTGGCCTTCCTCTTCGTGGGGCCAAAGCATGCGCTGGGCGCCCTTGTTTCGGGCCTGGCGGTGGTGGCAGGGACGGCGCTGGCCGCGTGGGTAGGGCTCGGTGGCGGCGTTCAGGCCGCTGGTTCAGCCATGGTCCGCCTGTTCCTGGGGTTCGTGCTGAAGATTGTGCTGATTGTTGCCGTGCTGGGAATGGCTTTTTTCTGGTGGCGACTTCCTCCTTTGGCTCTGCTGGCGGCAATTCCAGTGGCGCTGATGTTCCAGGTTCTGGCTCTGGCCAGACGTTGATTCACTCATAAAGGTTCCGGACACATGGCGGGCGAGGCTCTAACTCCTACCACGTACATCCAGCATCACCTGCAGAATCTGACCATGCCGGTCGGTGACAGCGGTGGCAGCTTCTGGATGATCCACGTCGATACCATCGTCACCGCGGTCCTGATGGGCCTGCTGATGGTGTTCGCCTTCTGGATGGCAACCCGCAAGGCCACCGCCGGTGTGCCGGGCAAGTGGCAGGCGTTCGTTGAAATCTGCCTGGAGTTCGTTGACCGCCAGGCCAAGGACACCTACCACGGCAAGAGCAAGCTGATCACGCCCATCGCGATCACCATCTTCTTCTGGATCCTGTTGATGAACCTCATCAAGATGATCCCGGCCGATTTCATCGCCAAGCCGCTTGAGCTGGCAGGCATCCATTACTGGAAGCCGGTGCCGACCGCCGACGTCAATGCCACCCTGGGCATGTCGATCAGCGTGTTCATCCTGATGATCTTCTTCGCGCTGAAGTCCAAGGGCATCGGCGGTTTCATCAAGGAATTCCTGACGGCCCCGTTCGGCAAGTGGATGATGCCGTTCAACCTGATCCTCAACATCGTCGAGTGGCTGAGCAAGCCGATCTCTCTGGCGATGCGACTGTTCGGCAACATGTTCGGCGGCGAAATCGTTTTCCTGCTGATCTGGGTGCTGGGCGGTGCCGGCGTATTCGGTGCCGTTGCCGGTGGCGTATTCGGCTTTGGCTGGATGCTGTTCCACCTGCTGGTGATCCCGCTGCAGGCCTTCATCTTCATGATGTTGACCATCGTGTACTTGAGCCTGTCGGAAGACAGTCACTAAAGTTACAAGCTTCACCCAGTTTCAACCTTCATCCGTTTCATCACCCTTAGCTACTTAAGTTCCTGGAGATAACCATGTACTTCGCCGTCCTGACCAACCTCGCCCAAGTTCAGAGCTCCACCGCCCTTGCCGTCGGCATCATGATCGGCCTGGCCGCGCTGGGCGCCGGCCTCGGTCTGGCCATCATGGCTGGTAAGTTCCTGGAGTCGGCCGCTCGCCAGCCGGAACTGATCCCGGTCCTGCAGGTCCGCATGTTCATCACCGCCGGCCTGATCGACGCCGCGTTCATCATCTCGGTCGCCGTTGGCCTGCTGCTGGCTTTCGCCAACCCGCTGGCTGCTGCCCTGCTGGCCGAAGCCGCCAAGCTGGCAGGCTGATCCAGCTGCAGTGAGACGGTCGGGTGCCTGTTGGCACCCGACTTCGGATGAAGGTTCGGTTGCGCCGCCACGGCGGCGTAACCACCCCCGACACCAGCGATCGAGCTAATCATGAATATCAATCTCACCCTCTTTGCACAGGCCCTGGCCTTTGCTTTGCTGATCTGGATCATCGCGACCAAGATCTGGCCGCCGTTGTTGAAGGCCATTGAAGAGCGCCAGCAGAAGATCGCTGAGGGCTTGGCCGCTGCCGACCGCAGCCAGAAAGATCTGGCCCAGGCGGAAGTAAAGGTCAACGAGGCACTGAAAGAAGCCCGTGGCAAGGCCAACGAGATCATCGACCAGGCTCACGCCCGTGCGAACCAGATCGTTGAAGCTGCCAAGAACGAAGCCATCGCCGAAGCCAACCGCCAGAAAGACCTGGCCCAGGCTGAAATCGACGCTGCCGCCAACCGTGCCCGTGAAGATCTGCGCAAGCAGGTGTCCGCTCTGGCCGTGACCGGCGCCGAAAAGCTGCTCAAGCGCGAAATCGATGCCAACGCCCACAAGGCGCTGCTCGACGAGCTGGCTGCGGAGATCTGATCGATGAGCCAGGCCCTCACGCTTGCCCGCCCGTACGCCCGCGCCGCATTTGCGATTGCGCGTGACGAAGGCAAGTTCGCGCCGTGGTCGGACGCGCTTGCGTTCTCCGCCCGCGTTGCCGCCGATCCGCGCGTGTCGGCCTTGCTGTCGAATCCGCAGCTGAGCCGCGGCGACGCCGTTGCCCTGCTGAGCCCGGAAGCGACCAGCGAGACCTACGGTCGCTTCCTGAACGTACTGGCCGATGCCCGTCGTCTGCAGCAGCTGCCGGAAATCTCCGGCCTGTACGAGCAGCTGCGCGCCGAAGCCGAACACGTGGTCAAGGCCACCGTGACCTCGGCGGCCGAACTGTCGGGCGATGAGCTGGAAAAGATCAAGGCTGCGCTGCGCAAGCGTTTCGGCCGCGACGTCGAGGTATCGACCGCGGTGGACGCTTCGCTGATCGGCGGCGCCGTGATCGATGCCGGCGACGTAGTTATCGATGGCTCGCTCAAGGGCAAGCTGTCGCGCCTGCAGACCGCGCTCGCACACTGAATTCACATTACCGTCCGGCCACAAGCCGGCACTAGGACTTGACGATGGCTACCACGCTCAACCCCTCTGAAATCAGCGAACTGATCAAGACCCGCATCGAGAAGGTCGCCCTGTCCGCGGAATCGCGCAACGAAGGCACCGTGACTGGCGTGTCCGACGGTATCGTGCGCATCTTCGGTCTGGCCGACGTGATGCAGGGCGAAATGATCGAACTGCCGAACAACACCTACGCCCTGGCACTGAACCTGGAGCGCGACTCGGTCGGCGCCGTGGTCCTGGGCGACTACCAGAACCTGCGCGAAGGCGACGTGGCCAAGACCACCGGCCGCATCCTGGAAGTGCCGGTGGGTCCGGAAATGCTCGGCCGCGTTGTCAACGCGCTGGGTGAGCCGATCGACGGCAAGGGCCCGCTGGGCACCTCGCTGACCGCGCCGGTCGAGCGCGTTGCGCCGGGCGTGATCTGGCGCAAGTCGGTCGACCAGCCGGTGCAGACCGGTTACAAGTCGGTCGATGCGATGATCCCGATCGGCCGTGGCCAGCGCGAGCTGATCATCGGTGACCGCCAGACCGGTAAGACGGCAATGGCGATCGATGCGGTGATCAACCAGAAGGGCACCGGCATCAAGTGCGTGTACGTCGCGATCGGCCAGAAGGCTTCGACCGTTGCCAACATCGTGCGCAAGCTGGAAGAAAACGGCGCCCTGGCCCACACCGTGGTCGTGGCCGCTACCGCTTCCGAGTCGGCTGCGATGCAGTACATCAGCGCCTACTCCGGCTGCACCATGGGTGAGTACTTCATGGATCGCGGCCAGGATGCCCTGATCGTGTACGACGATCTGTCCAAGCAGGCTGTTGCCTACCGCCAGATCTCGCTGCTCCTGAAGCGCCCGCCGGGCCGTGAAGCCTACCCGGGTGACGTGTTCTACCTGCACTCCCGCCTGCTCGAGCGCGCAGCTCGCGTGTCGGAAGAGTACGTGGAGAAGTTCACCAACGGCGAAGTGACCGGCAAGACCGGCTCGCTGACCGCGCTGCCGATCATCGAAACCCAGGCCGGCGACGTGTCCGCGTTCGTTCCGACCAACGTGATCTCGATCACCGACGGCCAGATCTTCCTGGAAACCGACCTGTTCAACGCCGGTATCCGTCCGGCCGTCAACGCCGGTATCTCGGTGTCGCGCGTCGGTGGTGCAGCCCAGACCAAGATCATCAAGAAGCTGTCCGGCGGCATCCGTATCTCGCTGGCGCAGTACCGTGAGCTGGCTGCGTTCGCGCAGTTCGCCTCGGACCTGGACGAAGCGACCCGCAAGCAGCTGGAGCGCGGTCAGCGCGTCACCGAGCTGATGAAGCAGAAGCAGTACGCGCCGATGTCCATCGCCGACCAGGCACTGTCGATCTACGCCGTCAACGAGGGCTTCCTTGACGACGTGCCGGTCAACAAGCTGCTGTCGTTCGAAGCTGGCCTGCACGCGCACTTCGCCAACACCGCAGGTGAGTTGACCTCCAAGATCAACAGCACCGGCGCCTGGAACGACGAGATCGAAGCTGCCTTCAAGAAGGGCATCGCCGATTTCAAGAGCACCGGTACCTGGTAATACCAGTCCTGTAGTGTGGAGCCTTGCTCCGCACGACTGAAAGCAGCGGAGCCTGGCTCCGCTGTACGGCAAACGCGGGGTTCGACCTCGCGCCACGGGAATAAGAGATGGCAAGCGGACGCGAAATCAAAACCAAGATCAAGAGCGTGCAGAACACCCGCAAGGTGACGCGCGCGCTCGAAATGGTCTCGGCCTCCAAGATCCGCAAAGCGCAGGATCGGATGAAGACCTCGCGTCCGTACGCGCAGGCGATGAAGCAGGTGATCGGTCACCTGGCCCAGGCCAGCACCGATTTCCAGCATCCGTTCCTGGTCGAGCGTGAACAGGTCAAGCGCGTCGGTTACATCGTGATCTCCTCCGATCGCGGTCTGGCCGGCGGCCTGAACAACAACCTGTTCCGCAAGACGGTCGCGGAAATGCGCGGCTGGCAGGACAAGGGCGCCGAGATCGACGTGGTGACCGTTGGCCAGAAGGCCGGCGCGTTCTTCCGCCGCGTCAATGTCAACATGGCCGCCTCGGTGGCCAACATCGGCGACCAGCCCAAGCTGGAAACGCTGATCGGCGTGATCAAGGTCATGCTGGACGCCTTCACCGAAGGCAAGGTTGACCGCGTGTACCTGGTCTACAACCGCTTCATCAACACGATGACGCAGAAGGCCAGCTTCGACCAGCTGCTGCCGTTGCCGGCCAGCGAAAAGCAGGTGGCCTCGCACGACTGGGATTACCTGTACGAGCCCGACGCGGCAACCGTGCTGGAGCACGTGATCACCCGCTACATCGAATCGTTGGTGTATCAGGCGGTGCTGGAGAATGTTGCCTCCGAGCACGCAGCTCGCATGGTGGCGATGAAGGCGGCAAGCGACAACGCGAACAAGATGATCGGAACCCTGCAGCTGGTCTACAACAAGGCCCGCCAGGCAGCGATCACCCAGGAAATCTCCGAAATCGTCAGCGGCGCGGCAGCGGTCTAACGCGCGCAGTCAACAGCACACATTTAGAGGATGCAGCAATGAGTCAGGGCAAGATCGTTCAGATCATCGGCGCGGTCGTCGACGTCGAATTCCCGCGCAGCGACGTGCCGAAGGTGTACGACGCGCTGAAGGTCGACAACACCGAAATCACGCTGGAAGTCCAGCAGCAGCTGGGTGACGGTATCGTCCGCGCGATTGCGCTGGGCTCGACCGACGGCCTGAAGCGTGGCCTGGTTGCCACCAACACCAACCGTGCCATCTCGGTGCCGGTCGGCGCTGGCACCCTGGGCCGCATCATGGACGTGCTGGGTCGCCCGATCGACGAAGCCGGCCCGGTGCAGGCTTCGGACAGCTGGGAAATCCACCGCGCTGCACCGTCGTACGAAGACCAGTCTTCCTCGACCGAGCTGCTGGAAACCGGCATCAAGGTGATCGACCTGATGTGCCCGTTCGCCAAGGGCGGCAAGGTCGGCCTGTTCGGCGGCGCCGGCGTCGGCAAGACCGTCAACATGATGGAACTGATCAACAACATCGCCAAGGCGCACAGCGGTCTGTCCGTGTTCGCCGGCGTGGGTGAGCGTACCCGTGAGGGCAACGACTTCTACCACGAGATGAAGGACTCCAACGTCCTCGACAAGGTGGCGATGGTGTACGGCCAGATGAACGAGCCGCCGGGCAACCGTCTGCGCGTTGCACTGACCGGCCTGACCATGGCGGAGTACTTCCGTGATGAGAAGGACGCCAGCGGCAAGGGCAAGGACGTGCTGCTGTTCGTCGACAACATCTACCGCTACACCCTGGCCGGTACCGAAGTGTCGGCACTGCTGGGCCGTATGCCGTCGGCCGTGGGTTACCAGCCGACCCTGGCCGAGGAAATGGGCGTCCTGCAGGAGCGCATCACCTCGACCAAGTCCGGCTCGATCACCTCGATCCAGGCCGTCTACGTGCCCGCCGATGACTTGACCGATCCGTCGCCGGCCACCACGTTCGCCCACTTGGATTCGACCGTGACCCTGTCGCGTTCGATCGCCTCGCTGGGTATCTACCCGGCCGTGGATCCGCTGGATTCGACCTCGCGCCAGATGGACCCGCAGGTCATCGGCACCGAGCATTACGACACCGCACAGCGCGTCCAGCAGACCTTGCAGAAGTACAAGGAACTGAAGGACATCATTGCCATCCTGGGTATGGACGAACTGTCCCAGGAAGACAAGGAAGCCGTGTCGCGCGCCCGTAAGATCGAGCGCTTCTTCAGCCAGCCGTTCCACGTGGCCGAAGTGTTCACCGGTTCGCCGGGCAAGTACGTGCCGCTGAAGGACACCATCCGTGGCTTCAAGGCCATCGTCGATGGTGAGTACGACCACCTGCCGGAGCAGGCGTTCTACATGGTCGGCAGCATCGAAGAAGCGGTCGAGAAGGCCAAGAAGATGGCCGAAAAGGCCTAATTCCCACGTGGCGGAGTTCGCTCCGCCCACGCGGCATCCTGCGGTGGGCGCAGGCCCACCCAACCAGGCGAAGAGAGTTCCATGAGCACCATCCGTTGCGACATCGTCAGTGCCGAGCAGCAGATCTTCAGCGGCGAAGCGACCCTGGTCGTGGCCACCGGTGAGCTGGGCGAGCTGGGCATCGCGCCCAAGCACGCACCGCTGATCACCCGTCTGAAGCCGGGTAAGGTCGTGGTCACCACCGCTGCAGGGGAACACCTGGATTTCGCCATCTCCGGCGGCATCCTGGAAGTACAGCCGCAGGTCGTGACCGTGCTGGCCGACACCGCCATCCGCGCCACCGACATCGATGAAGCATCGGTGCGCAAGGCCAAGGAAGAAGCAGAGCGCGTGCTGGCCCACCGTGGCGAAGCCATGGAGCTGGCCGAGGCACAGCAGAAGCTGGCCGAAATCACGGCACAGCTGCAGGCCCTGGAGCGTCTGCGCCGCAACCTCAAGCACTGAGGTCTGCAGCAGAACGCAAAGAAGACGCCGGCCAACAGCCGGCGTTTTTTTGTGCCTTTTGTAGTGCCGAGCCATGCTCGGCAGAGGCTTTCCCGGTGAAACCCATGCTGGGCATGGCTCGGCACTACAGTGTCCGTCTCAGCGATAGACCACATGCCGCAGCAGCAGGAAACTGATCCCGGCCAGGCCGGCTTCGACCAGCGGCTTGCCCAGCCATGCGTATTTAAGCCCCAGCGAATGGGCCACCCAATCGATCAGCCAGGTGCTGATCACGGTCATCAGCAGCCACAGCACCGCGAACCGGGCAAAGCGCTTCCAACCATGGCGCTGTTCACCTTGGGCGGCGAACGTATAACGCCCATTGAGCCAGAAACCGAGCACCGCGCCGCTTACCCGGCCCAACAGGTTGCCCGGTGCCACCGGCACTCCCAGCGCGGTGGCGGCAACGAATACCCCCCAGTCCAGCGCCAGCTGCAACAGGCCAATGGCGATGTACTGGCTGCCTTGGCGGAACAGGCTCATGGTCGCGCAGGTTCGAGTGATGGCCTGCAATGCTAACTCCTTGCGCTTAGAATCCAGACACTCTCGAAGGAAGTTGTAGGCATGACCCAGCCGTTGCACGTCATCATCCTCGCTGCCGGCGCTGGCAAGCGCATGAAATCGCTGTTGCCCAAGGTGTTGCAGCCAATTGCCGGGCGGCCGATGCTGGCCCACGTGATCGACACCGCGCGGCAACTGCAGCCGGCCGGCATCCACGTGGTCTATGGCCATGGTGGTGAGGCGGTGCGTGCCGCTTTCGCCGACCAGCCGGACCTGCTGTGGGCTGAGCAGAGCCAGCAGCTGGGTACCGGCCATGCCGTGCAGCAGGCCATGCCCCAGGTTCCGGATACTGCGCAGGTGCTGGTGCTCTACGGCGATGTGCCGTTGATGCGCGCGGACACCTTGAGCGCGCTGTTGGAAAACGGCCCGCGCCTGGCGGTGCTGGTGGCCGAGCTGGACGATCCGCGCGGTTACGGCCGCATTGTCCGCGATGCCGAAGGCAAGGTTGCGGCCATCGTCGAGCAGAAAGATGCCAGCGACGAGCAGAAGCGCATCCGCACCGTGAACACCGGCATCATCACCGCCGAATCGACGGCCTTGCGGCGTTGGCTTTCCAGCCTGTCGAACCGCAATGCGCAGGGCGAGTATTACCTCACCGATGTGTTTGCTTCTGCCGCCAGCGAATACGCGCCGGCCGAACTGGTGCTGGCGGGCGATGCACAGGAAGCCGAGGGGGCGAACGACCCGTGGCAGCTGGCGCAGCTGGAACGTGCCTGGCAGCTGCGCGCGGCCAAGGCGCTGTGCGAGCAGGGCGCACGCCTGCTGGATCCATTGCGTTTCGACCAGCGTGGCACGGTCACGGTGGGCCGCGATGTGCAGATCGATGCCAATGTGATCCTGGAAGGCGAGGTCGAGCTGGGCGATGGCGTCAGCATCGGTGCCTTCGTGCGGCTGAAGGACGTCAAGCTCGGTGCCGGCACAGAAGTACGGCCGCATTGCGATCTGGAAGGCGTGATCAGCGAGGGCGCGGCACAGATCGGGCCGTTCGCACGGCTGCGTCCGGGCACGGTGCTGGCTGACGGCGTGCACGTGGGCAACTTCGTGGAGACCAAGAAGGCCACGCTGGGCAAGGGCAGCAAGGCCAACCACCTGACCTACCTGGGCGACGCGGTGATCGGCAGCGGCACCAATATCGGTGCGGGCACCATCACCTGCAACTACGACGGCGTGAACAAGTTCCAGACCACGATAGGCGACAAGGTTTTCATCGGTTCCAATAGTTCGCTGGTAGCGCCGCTGACCATCGAGGATGGCGCCACGATCGGCGCCGGCTCGGTGATCACACGCAACGCGCCGGAAGGCAAACTGACGGTGGCACGCACGCGCCAGCAGACGATTGAAGGCTGGGTGCGTCCTGTCAAAAAGTCCTGAGCCACGGCCGGCAAAGCGCGAGGAGCTCGCGCTGTTACCGCGGATCGAGGCGCGCGCCGCTGAGCGCTTGCACGGGCATCCGGCTGCGCCGATATTTGCTGCCAGCCCGACCGACCCGCAGTTGTTTGAACAGGCGTGGCAGCGCGGAATGCTGTGGGTGATTGCCCACGAGCACGCGCTGGCGGGTTACCTGATGGCCGGTGTTCTTGGGGCTGATTTCCATATCCAGCAGATGGACGTTGCGCCGGAACATGGGCGCAAAGGTTTGGGCCGGGCCTTGCTGCGGCATGCGCTGGCGCAGGGCAGGGCACGTGCACACCGGCGTGCGGTGCTGAGCACCTTGAGCGACGTTGCATGGAATGCGCCCTTCTATGCCAGCGAAGGCTTCCGTGAATGGCCGGCGCAGGAGTGGAGTGCCGGCATGCGCGAGGTAATGGCCGCCGAGGCAGCGGCGGGTTTCCCGATGGAACTGCGCTTGGCGATGCAGCGAACGCTGGATTAGGCGCAGGGGCGTAGTGCCGAGCCATGCTCGGCAGGGTCTTCCCGATGACACAGCCGCGCTGCAGGAGCGGCGTCAGCCGCGAAGCCAGGAGATTTCCAGATCACCCGGCATTGCGGTCGCGGATATGGCGCCAGCTTCGCGGCTTATGCCGCTCCTACAACTGCATTTGTTAGTCGTGTGGCAGCAATATCGCCACGCACAGGCCACCGTCCTTGCGGTTCTGCAATGAAATACGTCCGCCGTGTGCCTCGATGATCTCGCGCGTCAAGGCCAGGCCCAGGCCGGTGCCGTTGCGCTTGGTCGAATAGAACGGCATCAATGCGTTCTGCAGCACGGCTTCGTTCATGCCGCTGCCGCGATCCAGTACCTCGATGCGCAGCCAGTTCGGCAACCGTGCGATACGTACTTCTACCGCATCATCCGCTGCGCCGTTGTCGGCACCGGCTTCGTGCGCGTTCTTCAGCAGGTTCAGCATTGCCTGCGAGAACTGCGATTGATCCAGGCGGCTGTATTGCTCATCCACCAACGGTGCCATGCGGAAGCTGATCTGCTGCTGCAGGCCCTGCAGGAATTGGCTCCAGGCAACGGTCTGCAACTGCGGTTGCGGCAGTTTGGCAAAGCGCGCATAGCCACGGATGAAGCCCTCCAGGTGGCGCGCGCGTTCCTCGACGGTGCCGAAGATGTCCTCGAGCCGTTCATGGCGGCCGCGCCGCACCAGCTCCGCACCGGAATGCGCCAGCGAGGCAATCGGTGCCAGTGAGTTGTTCAGCTCATGGCTGATCACCCGGATCACCTTCTTCCAGGTCTGCACTTCCTGCCTGCGCAGTTCGGCAGTCAACAGGCGCAGCAACAGCAGTTCGTGCGGACGCCCGTTCAGATGGAAGGCGCGGCGCGACAGGTGATAGATCTGCTCGTCATCATCATCGTCCTCGGCCGCGTCCGGGTCGCGCACCGCGAACAGGCTGTCACCGCCGCGGGCGATGGCATTGCGCAGCTCGATCGGCATGTTTTCCAGCAGCTCGTGCATGCGTTGGCCTTCCAGCTTCCAACCGCCATGCAGCAGCTTGCGCGCGGCGGTGTTGGAGAAGGTCACGCGTTGCACGCCATCGCCACCATC
The DNA here is from genome assembly GCF_001700965.1 of Stenotrophomonas nitritireducens. NCBI lineage: Bacteria > Pseudomonadati > Pseudomonadota > Gammaproteobacteria > Lysobacterales > Lysobacteraceae > Stenotrophomonas > Stenotrophomonas nitritireducens. Next base: position 1,593,592 of record NZ_CP016756.1, on the reverse strand, counting down.
GGTGAGCAGCAGCATCGCCACCGGCGTGTTCTGCACCATGGTGTCCAGCAGAAGTTCGCGCTGCACCAGCGACTGCCGTTGTTCGCGCAGTACATCGCCCAGTTCGGCATGGGCCTGCACAAGCTGGGCGAATTCATCGTTGCCGCGCCAGTGCACGCCAAAGTTGAACTCGCCATCGCGGTAGCTGCTGGTGGTGCCGGCCAGCGCCCGCAGCAGCGAGCGGATCGGTGCGGTGGCGCGCCGCAATGCCCACCACATCAACGCAAGCAGGACGACCGTGGACACACCCGCCACCACCCAGCCACGGTCCATCCAGTACGCCAGGAACCACGGCAATGCCGCCGCCAGCGCCAGTACCGGCAGCAGCTGCAGAAACAGGGTGAAGGTGAAGGAGCGCGTTTTCACTGGGATGTGCTCACTCGCGCGGAATGCCGTGGCGATCCATGCGCCGGTACAGCGCCTGCCGGCTCAGTCCCAGCTCGGCAGCAGCCTGGGCGATGACGCCGCCGGCCCGTTCCAATGCAGTGACGATGTGCGCGCGATCGGGTTCATCGGCAGGCGCGGTGGAACGCGCCGGTGCACGTGGCAGGTTCAGGTCGGCAACTTCGATGCGCGGGCCCTGTGCGAGCAGGGCGGCGCGTTGGATCACATTGCGCAGTTCGCGCACATTGCCTGGCCAGTTGTGGCGTTGCAGGGCCTGCAGGGCGGGCGCGGACAGCGGCTTGCCGTCGGCGAGGAAGTACTGCGCCAATGGCAGGATGTCCTCGCGGCGCTCGGCCAGCGCTGGCAGGCTCAGCTCGACGGTGTTGAGCCGGTAATACAGATCTTCGCGGAAGCTGCCGGCGCGGATCATCGCCGGCAGGTCGGCATTGGTGGCGCTGACCACGCGCACTTTCACCTGCCGCTCGCGATTGGAACCCAGCCGCTCAAAGCGTCCGGTTTCAAGCACCCGCAGCAGTTTCATCTGCCCAGTCAGCGACAGGTTGCCGATTTCATCCAGGAACAAGGTGCCACCGTCGGCCGCCTCGAATTTGCCTTCGCGAGCCTTGTTGGCGCCGGTATAGGCGCCGGCCTCGGTGCCGAACAGTTCGGCCTCGATCAACTCGGACGGAATGGCGCCGCAGTTGAGTGCGACGAACGGCCCTTTGCTGTGCGCCGAGTTGGCCTGGATGATCTCGGCGATCTTCTCCTTGCCAGCGCCGTTCGGGCCGGTGATCAGCACCGGCAACTCAGAGCGCGCGACCTGGCAGGCCAGGGCGATGATGCGTTCGCTGGAAGGGTCGGCAAACACCAGCCCGCGCAGATCGTAGCGATCATGCAGGGCTTTTTGCTGGCGCTGCTCGCGGGCGCGGCGGCGGGCCAGCTCGCGGCGTGCTTCGGCCAGTTCCAACAGGTTGTTGACGGTGGTCAGCAGGCGGCCGTCATCCCAGGGCTTGGCCAGGTAGTCGGCGGCACCGGCCTTGACCAGTTCCACGGCGCTGTCCAGGTGCGTCCAGGCGGTGAGCAGGATCACCGGCAGGTCAGGGTGGGCCTGACGGATGCGCCGGAACAGATCCTGGCCTTCTTCGCCGGAGGTGGTATCGGCGGTGAAGTTCATGTCCTGCAGGACCAGATCAAACTCGTGCTCGGCCAGCATCGCCAGCCCTTGTTCCGGCGAACTGGCGTGGCGGGTGTCGATATCGTGCAGGGAAAACAACACGTCCAGCGCAGTGGCCACGGCAGCGTTGTCGTCGATGATCAGGATCTGTGGCATGAGTTGTCGCAGAGGAAGATGAAGGGGCGGCGGCAGTGTGCTGCAGTCAGCACCTTACACGCTGCGGGTCGCGCTGGCAGGCGGCAGCTGCGCAGCACGCCGCGCAGGCGCGGCCACCGCCAGCTGGCCGAGCAGCAGCATCAGGCCACCGGCGACCAGCAGGTAGGCCCACGGCAGCCGCGGCAGTTCGTAATGCTGCATCAGCCATTGATTGATCACCAGTGCCAGCACCAGTCCTATCACCAGCCCGGCCGTGGTCAGCAGCAGGCTTTCCGCAAGAGGGGGTGGCAGGGTCATTGTCTTGGGGGACCGGCGCAGGCCGGTTTCCAATGTGTAGTTCATGCAGCCGGCTCGGTGGCCGCACGGTGCGCGTAGCTCAGCACGCGGGTGGCCTGCCATTGGCCATCGCGCAGGCGCCAGATGACGACGAAGTCGGCCAGGCCGTCGCAGTGCTCACCCTTGAGGTCGCAGAAGCGGTGCTGGCCACGGGCGATCGCACCAAAATCCTTGATCGGGAATACCTCCAGCGTGCCAGGCAGCAGCTGCCGGGTGTAGTTGCCACAGGCGTTCTTGCTGGTATTGGCCAGCATCGCCTCACGTGTCCAGGTGACACCACCGCTGTCGTGGTAGAACTCGACCGCCGGGTCGAAGTAGCTGGCGTGCTTTTCAAACTGGGCCGGATCGCTGCAATGGTTGAAGCTGTCGAACATGCCGTGGTCGAGCGCGGCAATGGTGTCGTGCAGGCTGCCGCTGGCAGGATCGGCGGCCCGTGCAAGCGGGCTGATGGAGAGGGTAAGCGCGAACAGCGTTGCCAGCGTTTTCATTTGCGTAGAGTCCTGATGGGTGCCGAACAGCGGGATCAAAGGCTACGTGTAGCGACCGCCGGCGGAATGCTGGCCGCGCGACGGGCGGGGCCAAGCACGGCCAGTTGGCCCAGCAGCCACAGCACGATCGCGCTCGCGGGAAGGTAGTAAAGCGGTAGCCGTGGCAGCTCATAGCGGTTCATCAGCAGCATGTTCAGGGCATAGGCGAGCAGCAGGCCGAGCACGATGCCGGCGCTGCTCAGCAGGAAGTTCTCCAGCTGGAAGTAGCGCAGGATGTGGCGGCGGGTTGCACCCAAGGCGCGGCGTATGCCGATCTGACGGGTGCGCTGCTGCACCCAGAAACTGGCCTGGCCAATGATGCCGAAGGCAGTTACCGCCAGTAGTGCGGCGCAGACGCTGAGCAGCAGCCAGATCACTGCACGGTCACGTTGATGGAAGTCGCTGCGCATCTGTTCCAGCGTGTCCTGCTGCTCGATGATGCGGTTGGGGTCTTGCTGGTTGAGTGCGGTGGTGGCCGCCTTGAGCACGCTCTGGCGTTGTTCGGGTGTGGTGCGCAGCGCATAGGCGCCATTGGAGACCCGGATGGGAAAGATCACTGAGTCGTAGCGATTGGCAAAGGTGCCGCCTTCACCAGGTGCCATCAGATCCTTGACCACGCCGACAACGGTGGACGGCGGCTGCTCCTCGCCCCAGATGTAAACGCGCTTGCCGATCGGGCTGTCACCGGGGAACAAGCGCTGCGCCAGCGTTTTGCCGAGCAGGATCGATGGCACGGTGGGGCCGATCTTGTTGGGGTTGAAGGCGCTGTTCTCGATGTACTCATCGGGCAGGAAGCTGCGTCCTTCCACCACCTGCAGGCCATAGGTCTGCAACAGGTGGCCATCATCCATGTAGATTGAGGCGTGCGCGGTGGGGCGGGTCTGGCCAGCCTGCAGGCGGATGTCCGAACCCCAGACATTGCCGCCGTATGGAATCTGGTTGACGCTGCTGGCCGCCTTTACCCCGGGCAGCGCAGTCAGCGCCTGCACATCCTGCTGGCGCAGCGCATCGGAGTTGACGTCCGGCAGCAGGCTGCTGGTGGCCAGGTAGACCAGTTCGTCGTCGGCAACCCCGCTTTGGATGCGCAGCTCATTGACGCGGTTGCTGATGATGAACACCGCATTGCAGATGATGGCGCAGCTCAGCGCGATCTCCAGCACCAGCAACAGGCTGGCGGTCTTGTGTCGCATCAATTGGTTGAAAATGGGCAGCAGATCCATGGTCAAAACCGTGAGCAGCGAAGGGGGAATGCAAAGACGCGATCAGGTGAGCGGCCAGACTATTGGCTCTTCAGTTGCAGGGCTGGCGGAACCTGCATGGCCCGCCACGCGGGCAACAGACCGGCGACCACGCTGACCGCCACGGCCAGCACGAAGGTCAACCACAGCGTGGTGATGTCCATGTGTGCCAGCTTGGCGTATTCATCGGGTTGCTGGCGGATCAGCCACAGGCCGAACGCAGCGAAGCCCAGCCCCAGTCCGCCACCGACCAGACCGATGACCCCGGCTTCGGTCAGGCATTGCTTGAATATGTCCAGCCGCGAGGCACCCAGGGAGCGGCGCACGCCTATTTCGCCACTGCGACGCAGGAACTTGGCCAACAGCAGGCTGACCGTATTGATCATGCATACCAGCAGGAAGCCGAACGCCAGCCACATCTGCAGGCGCACGTCGTTGGGCACGATGCGGTTGAAGTCCAGCCAGCCCATGACATCGTGCAGCCGCACATTGGTCGGGCGCTCGAAGCGGCCGTTGGCACGCTGGCTGTCCGAATAATCGGCCAGGTACTTCAGGTAGTCGCGTGCTTTTTCAGGCGAGTCCAACTCCACCCAATACTGCAGCCATGCACAGGGGGCGGTGAGCCCATAGTTGCCTTCGTCACCACTGCCGGCACCCCAGCATTGCACGTTGCCCTGGGTATCCAGCTTCAACGCGCGGGAGGTGGAGAAGGGCAGCAGCACCTGTTCGTCACCGCCGTAGCGTTGACTGGTCAGGTCGTAGAAACGCGGTGTTGGCGCGAAGTCGCCAAGCAAGCCGATGATGCGGAATGTGCCTTGTGGCAGCTGCAGCTCCTTGCCGATCGGCTCGGCGCTGCCAAACAGCCGGCCGGCCAGCTTGCGGTCGATGACTGCAACCAGGGCGCGTGCTTCGTCATCGGCCGCAGGCCAGGCGTTGCCGGCGGCCAGTGGTACGTCGAACATCGGAAAGAAGTCGGCCGAGGTGTAGCGTGCCCTGACCCGGAATGGCTGCGCGGCATTGCCGGCAGGCATCACCGTCACCGAGCCGGCGCTCATCACCGCCTGCCGATCGCCGCGCTTCTGCCGCAGCAGTTCTTCGGCGTCATAGCGGCTCATCTGCAGCAGCGGATCCTTGTCCAGGGTGGCGTCCTTGCCAAGACTGCGTGGCTCCAACTGCGGATAGAACAGGCGTGCGCTCTTGCCGGGGAGGGGGTCGCCGGACAGCACGAAATACAACCCCAGTGTGGTCATCGTCGCGCCGATGCCGACGGCGATCGTCAGCACCATCAAGGTGGTCAATACCTTGTTGCGGGCGAAACTGCGCAGCGCCAGTTGCAGGTAGTAGCCAAACATGTTCCCTCCTCCTTGAGCGCGCCGGTCAGGTGCTGCGGGTAGCCACTGCCGGTGGAATCAACGCCGCCTTGCGGGCCGGGCCGAACACCGCGATCTGGCCGAGCAGCCACAGCAGTACCGCGCCTACCGGCAGGTACATCAGCGGCAGCTTTGGCAGCTCGTAGCGGCCCATCAGCCACTGGTTGAGCAGGTAGGCCAGCAACATGCCGACCACGATGCCGATGCCGGCCAGCAGGAAGTTCTCGGTCTGGAAGTAGCGCAGGATCTGCGCGCGGGTAGCGCCCAGTGCACGACGGATGCCGATCTGCTTGGTGCGCTGCTGCACCCAGAAGCTGGCCAGACCGATGATGCCCAGTGCGGTCACCAGCAACAGCAGGCCGCTGACGATCAGCAGCAGGCCGATCATGTCGCGGTCATCGGCGAAATACTTGGCGCGCTTCTCTTCGACGGTCTGCTTGCTGTAAATCAGGCGATTGGGGTCGTTCTTTTCCAGTGCTGCCACTGCCTGCTTCAGCACTTCATCACGGCGTGCCGGATCGGTCACGCGGATGACGAAGCGGCCGCCGTTGGCATAGTTCATGCGGATCGGGAACAACAGCGAATCGGTGCGGTTGCCGTTCTGGTTATTGGGCCGCAGCAGCGTCTGCACCACACCGACGACAGTCATCGGGATGTTGGCCATGTACAGGGTTTTGCCAACCGCGGCACCATCCGGGAACAGTTTCTTGGCCATGGATTCGGTGAGGATCACCGAGAACTTCATGGCTTCAAGGTTCTGCTCCTTCTCAAGGACGTCATTGCTCATGTATTCGTCGGCATTGAAGTCACGGCCGGCAATCAACTTCAAGCCCAAGGTCTTGAGCGTATTCTCACCGATGGTGTACTGGGCGCCGTTGACCGATTGCGCGTCGGGTTCGGGGCTGGCAGACAACGAGGTGTTCCAGGAGCCGCCCTGGAACGGCAGCTGGTTGATGATGGCGACGTTCTCAACGCCGGGGATGCCGCGTAGCGAGGCGATGTCCTCAACCGTGCGCGCATCGCCATCGACCTGCTTGCCAATGCCACTGAGGCCGATTTCGATCAACTGGCTTTCATCTATGCCGCTGGCTTGCTGCATGTTGTCGATGCGCTGGGAGACGATGAACAGCGCGTTGCAGATGATGGCGCAGCTCAGCGCGATCTCCAGCACGATCAGTGCGGCAGCTGTCTTGTGCCGCGACAGCGTGGAGAGGATGGGGCGGATTTCCATGAGGTTTCTCCGGGGAAGCGTGGAGCTGGGGAATGGGGTTGATTGGGAGAGGCGAGGGCAACTTCCAAAGCACCCCTCCCCGGCCCTCCCCTGCGCTTTGCGCAAGGGAGGGGGTAATAGCGTTACTGGCTCTTGAGCTGCAATGCCGGGGCGACCTGCATGGCACGCCAGGCGGGCAGGATGCCGGCGAGCATGCTGGCGAACACCGCCAGGGCGAAGGTGATCAACAGCATCGAGCCGTCCAGGTGCGCGAGCGATGCGTATTCGGCCGGGCGCTGGCGCACTGCCCACAAACCGAACAGGGCGAACACCAGGCCCAGCAGACCGCCGGCCAGGCCAATCGTGCCGGCCTCGATCAGGCACTGCTTGAAGATTTCCGCACGGCTGGCACCCAAGGCACGGCGCACACCGATCTCACCGCTGCGGCGCAGGAACTTGGCCAGCAGCAGGCCGACGGTGTTGACCAGGCACACCAGCAGGAAGCCGAAGGCCAGCCACATCTGCAGACGCACGTCGCCCGGCACCGCATTGCGGTATTCCATCAGCTCCATGACATTGCGCACGCGAGTATTGGCCGGGCGCTCGAAACGACCGGCAGCGCGTTGGTTCTCGGAGTAGTTGTCCAGGTAGCCCTTGAAGCTTTTGGCATCGCCCGGTGAATTCAACTCAACCCAGTACTGCACCCAGGCGCAGGGCACGTTCAAGGCCATTGCGTCGTTGACGATCTCACGGCCGAAGCAGTTCATGCTGCCGTTGCGGTCCAGCTTGAGTTCCAGCGAGGTGCTGAACGGCACGAACACGTCTTCTTCGGAATCGAACTTGCCGGAGTACAGGTCGTAGAACTTCGGCGCCGGTTTCCATGGCTTGAGCACGCCGACAATGCGCAGTGCATGGCCTTCCACCAGCACTTCCTTGCCGACGCTGTTGGCCCCCTTGAACAATTTGTCATTGAGGGTCGTGCTGATCACCGCTACGCGGCTGCGGCCCTGGTCTTCATCGCTGCTCCAGCCCTGGCCGAACGCAAACGGCGTATCGAACATAGGGAAGAAGTCAGCCGAGGTGTAGCGCATGCTGATGCTGAAGGGTTTGAGTGCATCCACGCGCGGATCCACGATGCCACCGCCGCCGGTCATCAATGCCTGGCGCGGCGCTTTCTTCTGGCTCAGCAGGGTTTCCGCGTCGAAGCGGGTCAGCTGCATCTCCGGCTCTTCGCCGGGCTTGTAGCCTTCGCGCATACCCGGGTCCAGCTGCACATAGAACAGGCGGTCGCTCTTTTGCGGAATCGGGTCGCCGGACAGCACCTTGAACACCGTCAAGGTGGTCATCGCCGCACCGATGCCGAGAGCGATGGCCAGCACCATCAGGGCGGTCAGGATCTTGTTGCGGCCGAAGCTGCGCAGCGCAAGTTTGAAGTAATAACTGAACATGGACGATCCTTGGCAGCTCAGGCGCTGCGCGTGGCGACGATGGGTGGAATGGAGGCAGCACGCAGGGCAGGACCCAGAACGGCGGCCTGGCCGAGCAACCACAGCAGTACGGCACCCAGCGGCAGGTAATACAGCGGCAGCCGGGGGATTTCGAAATACGCCATCAGTACCTGGTTGCCGGCATACGCCAGCGCCATGCCCAGTACGATGCCTGCGGTGGTCAGCAGCAGGTTCTCGGTCTGGAAGTAGCTGATGATCTGGCGGCGGGTGGCGCCCAGGGCGCGGCGCACGCCGATCTGTTTGGTGCGTTGCTGCACCCAGAAGCTGGCCAGGCCGATGATGCCCAGTGCGGTCACCAGCAGCATCACCAGGCAGATGCCCAGCAACAGCCGGGTCATGCTGCGGTCCTGGCGGAAATAGCTTTCACGCAGCTGCTGCAGCGGCATGCTGTAGTCGGCCGAGAGGATAGCTTCGGGGGTGACCTTGGGCGCGGCGGCAACCGCATCGCTGACAATGCGCGGCAGGTCGCGTGGGTTGGCCCGCAGCACATAGGTACCGGCCTGCGCATCGGTGGTGACCGGTACGATCACCGACCATTCCATCCCGGCCACGCCGTTCTCGCTGCGGCCCGGGTCCGGCCGCGAGAAATGTGCCAGCACACCGGCCACGGTGTAGCGGTATTCGCCCATCCAGAACTGTTTGCCGAGTGCATCCTGGCCTGGCCACAGGTGCTCGGCGAAGGCACGGGTGATCCATACCTGTGCCTGTTCCGGCAGGTAATTCTTGATGGGCTGGTAGTCGGTATCGTTGAACATGCGGCCCTGCAGCGGCTTCAGCTGCAGGGTTTCGATGGCACCGGCATCCATCGTGTAGAAATGTGGGACGCCGCCGTGGTGCTTGCCCTCGGCATCCAGCGAGATGCCAGCAACAGCGGCACGCTGGCCGAACGGAACCGCGTTGAGCACGCCGACCGCCTGTACACCGGCCTGGCCACGCAGCTGCTGCAACCAGCGGCTGTTGAGGTCGACCGCGTTGCAGGATTCGCAGTCGTTCAAGGTGAGCGTGGCGATGGCGGCTTCGTCGACGCCGCTGTTCATGCCGATCAGCTCCATCCGCGAGGCGGCCAGGAACAGCGCATTGCACAGCACCGCGCATGCCAGTGCGATTTCCAGCACGATCAGGCTGGCGGCGATGCGATGCCGCGACAGCGTGCTGATGATGGGTTTGATGTCCAGGGTCATGGCTTACAGCGCCTTGATCTGCAGGGCCGGATCGATGCGCGCGGCGCGCAGCGCCGGCAGCAGTCCAGCGATGACGGTGGTCGCCACGGCGGTGGCGAAGGTGAGAAGCAGCATCGTCATGTCCAGCTGCACCATGTCAGCGTAGGCCAGCGGCTGCTGGCGGATGCTCCACAGCCCGACCAGGGTGAACAGCAGGCCCAGCACGGCGCCGCCAACACCGATCAGCGCCGCCTCGATCAGGCATTGCTGGAACACCATTGCGCGGGTAGCACCCAGTGCACGCAGCACGCCGATCTCGCCGGTGCGACGCAGGAACTTGGCCAGCAACAGGCCGACGGTGTTGAACAGGCAGATCACCAGGAAGGCGATGGCCACCCATGCCTGCAGCTTCACATCGCGCGGTACCACGCCGTTGTAGTCCATCCAGTCCATCAGGCTGCGCAGGCGCGCCAACTCGGGCTGGCTGATGCGGCCGAGCTGCTGTTGCTGCTGTACATAGGCCTGCAGGTGCTGCTGGTAGGCGGCCACCTTGGCGGGGCTGTCCAACTGCACCCACAGCTGCAGCCACACACAGTCGGTGTTCTCCAGATGGCCCGGCTGCTCGGGCAGGGTAGTGCAGGTGAACTGCTGGAAGTTGCCTGCATTGATCTGCAGGCCGGTGAAGAACGGCACCATCACGTCTTCGACCGGGCGGTAATAGTCGGCGGTGTCGCCCTGTGCAAAGCGGCCACCGGCCACGGTGTAGAACAGTGGCGAGGGACGCCATGGCTTGAGTACGCCGACAATGCGCACTTCGCTGTCACGGACGCGCAGCATCTGCCCGGTGCTGTCCTTGCCGTCGAACAGACGCTGGTTCAGATCCCAGGAGATCACCGCCACGCGGGCGCGGCGCTGGTCATCCTCGGCCGACCAACCGGCACCGTAGGCCATCGGCGCCTGGAACATCGGGAAGAAATCGGCGGTGGTGGACAGCAACGTGGTCATCATCGCCGGCCCTTGGCTAGCCGGCGCGGATAACTTGACGGGGCTGTCCACCACCAGAACTTTGCGATCGGCTGGACCATCGCGCCACAGGTCGGTTGCCGAGGTGTAGTCGAGCATGTCCAGCGGTTCACGGCTGGCGCGTTCGCCTCGCGGCGATGCATCCACCTGCGGGTAATAGATCTGCGCGCTGCGCCCGGGCAATGGATCGCCCGAGAGCAGGTGCTTTACCGTCAGCGTGGTCATCGACGCGCCAATGCCCATCGCAATGGACAGCACCATCAACGCAGTCAGCACCGGTGTGCGGCGCAGGCTGCGCAGGCCTTGGCGAAGGTGATAGGCGAACAGCGACATGGGTGGCTCAGCCCTGGTTGTCGGCGACGGCGGCGATGCGGGCGGCGTGGGCCAGCACCGGTTCGCGGATCAGGTCGGTGGCCTGGCCATCGACGATATGCACGTTGCGCTGGGCGCGGGCGGCCAGTTCCGGATCATGGGTGACCATGACGATGGTGGTGCCCTGGCTGTTGATCTCTTCCAGCAGCTCCATCACGCCACGTGCCATCTGCGTGTCGAGGTTACCGGTTGGTTCGTCGGCCAGCAGCAGGCGCGGGCTGCCGGCCAGGGCGCGGGCGATGGCAGCGCGCTGCTGCTGGCCACCGGACAGTTCGGCCGGGTAGTGCTTCATGCGCGAGCCCAGGCCGACATCGCTCAGGGCCTTTTCGATGCGCTGCTTGCGCTCGGCCGAGGGCATGCCGCGGTAGCGCAGCGGCACATCGACATTGTCGAACAGGTTGAGGTCGGGGATCAGGTTGAAGCCCTGGAAGATGAAGCCGATCTTCTGGTTGCGCAGACGCGAGCGGGCGTCATCGCCGAGGTGACTGACGTCCTGGCCATCGAGCAGATACTGGCCGCTGGTGAAGGTTTCCAGCAGGCCGGCGATGTTGAGGAAGGTGGTCTTGCCCGAGCCCGAGGGGCCGGTGACCGCGACAAACTCGCCTTCGCGCACGTGCAGGTCCAGCGAACGCAGCGCATGGGTTTCAACCTGTTCGGTACGGAAGACCTTGGAGACGGATTGCATCTGGAGCATGGGTTTTCCTTTCAGCGACGGGGAATGTGGAATTGGAGCGCGGAACAGGGACTTGCGACGGCGGTTGAATCGGCAGCCAAGGCAGGGCGATGGGGCGCGGAACGGGAGCGTTTCAGCATGGGTGCCAGGGCTCACGACAACCCGGACACCTGCATCTGTTTTCACTCACGAATTCCGCCTCCCATCCCGCGCCTTCACTCAATTGATCGATACGCGTTCGATGTCGCCGAACAGATCCGCACCGGAGACAACGATCTTTTCGCCCGGCTGCAGGCCGGAGACGATTTCAACTTCACCCAGGCTGCTGACGCCGGTCTGGATCGGGCGGCGCACCGCGGTGCCGCCGCTCACCACATAGGCGTAGCGGCCGCCGGATTGTTCGATGAACGGGCCGCGCTCGACCTTGAGCACGTTGTTGCGGGTATCGAGCAGGATGCGTGCGCTCATGCGCTGGCTCTGGCGCAGGCCGGGCGGCTGCTTGTCGGAGAAGCGCAGCCGGGCGACCACTTCGCCGCTCACCACTTCCGGCGACACCGCAGCGATTTCGCCCGGGAACGGCTGGCCCGAGCCACTGGTCAGCTGGGCCGGCATGCCGATCGCCAGGTCACGGGCGAAGCTTTCCGGCACCTTGATTTCAATTTCGAAGCGCGACAGGTCGACCACACCGAGGATCGGCGCATTGGTGGCAACCTGGGTGTGCTGGGTGGCCTGCACCTGGCCGACCTGGCCATCGAACGGTGCGCGCAGGGTCAGTGCATCGACCTGTCGCTTGACCTCGGCAACCACCGCTTCCTGGCGGTCGGCCAGCAGGCGCTTGTTGCGGGCATCCAGGGCCGCGCCCTGGCTCTGCAGGCTGGCGTCCTGGTGGGCGTGCTGCAGCTCGATGTCGGCCTTTTTCAGTTCGTCCTGGGCCTTGGCCAGATCCACCTGTGGTACCGCGCCGCCGTCGTAGCCGCGCTGGTAGCGGTCCAGGTCGCGCTGGGCGGCGATTCGCAGCAGGCCGGCCTGGTCGGACAGCTTGGCGCCGGTGGCGCGGGCCAGCGTGGCGTCCAGCGCGGCACGGCTGGCTTCGGCTTCCAGGCCTGCCAAAGTGGCCTGCTCCTGGGCCAGCTTGCTGCGCAGTTCCGGGCTGTCGATCACCGCCAGTTCCTGGCCCTGCTTGACCACGTCACCGGCAACGACCTTGAGGGTCACCGTGCCGGAGGAGATGGCATACAGCACTGGGCTGTTGGCGGCGATGACGCGGCCATCGGCGGCGATGTCGCGGACCAGGTCACCGCGCTTGACCTCGGCGATGCGCAGGCGGGCACCGTCGAACGAGCGGCTGGCGCCCAGCCAGTTGCTGATGACGTAACCGATGCCGGCCACCACCACCACGGTGATCAGCGCAGGCCACATGTAGCGGCGCCATACGGGTTGTGGGCGCTGGGTACTTACCTGGTCCTGGGCGGAGGTGTCGCGGATCATCGTTGGCTTCGCTGCTGGGTTTGTTATTCATTAAGCAGATCGCGTGCCAACTCCAAGGTATTGAATTTATTTGGAAAATATTCAGTGTTGTGAGTGTCCGGGTGTCCGCGGACGCTCGCGCGGACAGTGTCCGGGCACGTTTGTCCCGGTGTGTCCGCTGGTTGTCCTATCCGGCTGACTTAGAATGTCCGTTCGTAATCACCAATGGATAGGCTATGTGCGGCATTGTGGGAGCGATCGCTGGTCGCGATGTGGTTCCGGTACTGATTGAAGGACTCAAGCGGCTGGAATACCGCGGCTACGATTCCTCCGGCATTGCCGTGCTCGACGCCGAGCACATCCGCCGCGTGCGGCGCACCGGCCGCGTTGCCGAAATGGAAGGGGCGGCCATCGCCGAGCAGTTCCATTCGGTGCTGGGCATCGGCCATACCCGCTGGGCGACGCATGGCGGTGTCACCGAGTCCAATGCCCATCCGCATATCAGCCAGGGCGTGGCGCTGGTGCACAACGGCATCATCGAGAACCACGAGGAGCAGCGCGAGAAGCTGCTGGCGCTGGGTTATGTGTTCGAATCGCAGACCGATACCGAGGTGATAGCGCACCTGATCCATCATCACCTCAAGGCCGATCAGGACGACCTGCTCAGCGCCCTGCAGCGCACGGTCAAGGAATTGACCGGCGCCTACGCATTGGCGGTGATCAGCGAAAACGAGCCCGAGCGCATGGTGGTGGCACGCATGGGTTGCCCGCTGCTGGTGGGGCTGGGCGAGGGCGAGAACTTCGTCGCCTCCGACGTGTCGGCGGTCCTGCAGGCCACCCGCCGGGTGATGTTCCTGGAAGAAGGGGACACCGCCGAGCTGACCCGCCACGGCGTGCGCGTATTCGATGCCAACAACGCCCCGGCGCAGCGCGAGCAGCGCATGTCGGATGTGTCGTTGGCCTCGCTGGAGCTGGGCCCGTATCGCCACTTCATGCAGAAGGAAATCCACGAACAGCCGCGCGCGCTGGCCGACACCGTCGAAGCCGCGATTGATGCTGGTGGTTTCCCGGCAACGCTGTTCGGCAAGAACGCCGAAGCGGTGTTCAAGGACATCGAGGGCGTGCAGATCCTGGCCTGCGGCACCAGCTACTACGCTGGCCTGACTGCACGCTATTGGATCGAAGCCATCGCCGGCCTGCCGTGCAGCGTGGAAATCGCCAGCGAGTACCGCTACCGCGCCGCCTACGCCAATCCCAAGCATCTGATCGTCACCATCTCCCAGTCCGGTGAAACCTTGGACACGATGGAAGCGCTCAAATACGCCAAGTCGCTCGGTCACCTGCATACGCTGTCGATCTGCAACGTGCCGGAAAGCGCGATCCCGCGCGCCAGCGAACTGGTCTGCTACACCCGTGCCGGCGCCGAGATCGGCGTGGCATCGACCAAGGCCTTCACCACCCAGCTGGCCGCGCTGTTCCAGCTGACCGTGGTGCTGGGCAAGCTGCATGGCAAGGTCGATGCGGAGCAGGAAAGTGGCTATCTGGAACAGCTGCGGCATCTGCCGGGCAGCGTGCAGCATGCGTTGAACCTGGAGCCGCAGATCATCGCCTGGGCCGAACGTTTCGCCGGCAAGTCCAATGCGCTGTTCCTGGGCCGTGGCCTGCATTATCCGATTGCCCTGGAAGGCGCGCTCAAGCTCAAGGAAATCTCCTATATCCACGCCGAGGCCTATCCGGCCGGTGAGCTCAAGCACGGCCCGCTGGCGCTGGTGGATGCGGAGATGCCGGTGGTGGTCATCGCCCCCAACGACAGCCTGCTGGAGAAGGTGAAATCCAACATGCAGGAAGTGCGTGCGCGTGGTGGCGAACTGTTCGTGTTCACCGACCAGGACAGCAATTTCACTGCCTCAGAAGGCGTGCATGTGATCCGTACCCCACGCCATGCCGGCGTGCTAAGCCCCATCGTGCACACCATCCCGGTGCAGATGCTGGCGTATCACACTGCCCTGGCACGCGGCACCGATGTGGACAAGCCGCGCAACCTGGCCAAGAGCGTCACCGTGGAGTGATTGCTTGTCACGGGAGCGTAACCGACGCTGCGGATAATCAACCCCAGCAGCCCGGTCCTCTCTCCCCGACGTTGCTCGAAGCCCGGCCTTGAGCCGGGCTTTTCTTTGCCTTCGCGCCTCGCTCCAGTACGACTCGTCCTGTACGCAAGCAGGGCGCGGCGTTACCCGTGGGAGCGGGCGCGCGCAGGGGCGGGATCTTTACCGGTGTCCGGCACGCAGGGGGAACAGACCACGCGGCATACGTTTGTGGGAGCGGCGTAAGCCGCGAAGCACGTACATCTCAAGCGTTGCAGACGACGTTTGTGCCAATAAGGTCAGCTTCGCGGCTTACGCCGCTCCCACAATGAAGCGCTAAAAAAAACGCCGGACATGCCGGCGTTTTTCTTGATCGGGGCAGCGCTGACTTACGGCCGCACGGTATTGGAAATGATCTCCACCCAGTAGCCATCCGGGTCCTTGATGAAGGCCAGGTTTTTCATCCGGCCATCGGTCAGGCGCTTCTGGAACGGCACGTTCAATGCCTCGAAGCGTGCGCAGGCGGTCTCGATGTCCGGCACCGATACGCAGATGTGGCCGAAGCCGCGCGGGTCGCTGTTGCCGTCGTGGTAGACCGGGCCGTCCTGGTTCTCGGTGCCGTGGTTGTGGGTGAGTTCCAGCACGCCGGGAATGCCGGCCATCCACAGGCGGCGCTCGGCATCATCCTGCGGCACCTGCACGCCGGCCGGCACGTAGGCCAGGAAGTACAGGCTGAATTGCGCCTCGGCGAAATCACGCTGGTCGATCAGCTGGAAGCCCAGCACCCGCGTATAGAAATCCAGCGAGGCGCGGATGTCCTTGACCCGCAGCATGGTGTGGTTGAACACGAAGCCGTTGGTTTCGGCCGGCACCTGTGCGGCGACGCCGGGCTGTTGCGCAAGGGTTTGAAGACTCATTGAGGTGATCCTGTTGCGATGAATGGGGGAGGTGCGATTTGCCGCTGGCGCAGTGCATTGCCGATGCAAAAAGTTGCATGTGAAATCGCTACCGCAGCTTGCATGCGTCGATACAAAAAAACATCACCGGCATACCTGCGATGGCTAGGCGGCTGTGCGCGCGCTGGCTATGCTGCGTCGCAGGATAGTCGTTGTTCCCCCGGTTTTGATGAAGCGCACATGCATTGCCTGCTGTGGGGCGACAGTGTCGCTGGCGCAAGGCTTGCGGCGCGTGTGGGCCGCAATGCCGGCAAGCACGGGGGCATTGCGTTGGCTGCGGCGGTTGACAAGGTTTGGCTGGTCGCGTTATTCATTGTATGTATATACAAATACGGAATTGTTCGGATCTTCATGTCCTACCGCGTATGGCTGCCGCTGCTGATGATGCTGGTGCTCGCCGTTGAAGGCGTGCTCGGCGCATGGGCGAGCACGCGCATGGTGCTGCATGCGGGGGAGGCTCCGGCATCCGCTGGCATTGCCCGTGCAGCCACCGCCAGTTGTGATCCGGTGCAGGCGGATTCATCAGCACGTACCTCGTTGCCGCTGGCCGCCAAGGCCGCTGGCGGCCACCAAGACCATGCCGGCAAGTCGGCTGCCAGCCATGCCGACGACTGCAGCTGCGCCGACAGCGTGGGCTGCGAATGCCTGTGCGTGTTCACCATCTATCCCCCCGCGACGGCGCTGTTGTTTGCCGGTGCGCACCCGCCGGTCTCGGCCGATACGCCGCTGCAGGCGCTTGAACTGCCATTTGGCAGGCTGTCCCGGGTCTTCCGACCTCCTATCGTCTGAGCGGTTGTTCTCGCGTCACCACGACGTTGCAGTGAACCGTGCTCGCGCCCGCGACCGCGGCTATCGCCCCGAGACAAAATCCCAGCGAGAGAGAACATGTATTTGAAGCCCCAAGCCTTGGCTGCGGCCATTGGCGCACTGTTGTGTGCCACCGCCGTCCACACCGCCAATGCGCAGGACGCGCAGTCCCCGAATGAAGCCGCCCGCACGCTGGACGCCGTGCAGGTCACCGGCAGCCATATCAAGCGCGCGCAGTTGTCCGGTGTTGGCCCGGTCAGCGTGATCGATGCACAGGCCATTGAACGCTCCGGTGCCACTTCGGTTGACACCTTGTTGCAGCGCCTGCCGGCCTCGGCCGGTTTCGCCGGCAGCCAGAGCAATGCCTACTGGGCCGAGAACGGCTACGGCACCACCCAGGTCAACCTGCGCGGACTCGGTATCAACCGCACCTTGGTGCTGCTCAATGGCCGCCGCATCGTCAACGGCGGCACCGGCGCCAACAGCTCGGTCGATCTGAACATGATTCCGGTATCGCTGATCGAGCGCGTGGAAGTGCTCAAGGATGGCGCTTCGGCCATCTACGGCGCCGATGCGGTGGCCGGTGTGGTCAACATCATCACCAAACAAGGTTTTGACGGTGCCGAGGCTGCGGTGCGCTACGGCCAGACCACGCGTGGCGATGGCGACGAAACCGCCGTCGACCTGGCCTGGGGCGTTACCAGTGAGCGTGGCTCGCTGATGGCCGGCATCAACTATGCCGAAGGCGGCACGGTCAACATGGGCTCGCGCGCACCCTGCGGCCTGGCCGAAGTGGACGGCAAGCTGGTGTGCTCGGGCAGCTCCACCACGGTGGGTGGCCGCGCGCTGCTGGCCGATGGCCGCCGGGTCAATTTCAACCAGGTGCTGGGCGGCAACGGCGATTTCTACGAGCCGTACTCGGCCGCCAAGCACAACTACAACGGCAATCCCACGCTCAACGCGGTCAATCCCATCAAGCGGATCAGCATGAGCGTGTTCGGTGACAGCCAGCTCAGCGAGAACACCAGCGTGTTCACCGAGCTGATGTATACCAACCGCCAATCCGATCAGCTCGCCGCACCGGGTGGATTGGGCGTGTACCGGCCGATCAACATCGCTGCCGATCACCCGACCAATCCGACCGGGCAGGATCTGCTGCTGCAGCGCCGGCGCCTGGAAGAAGCCGGCCCGCGCCATTTCTCGCAGGAGGTGAATACCTTCCGTGGCCTGGTGGGTGTGAAGGGGCATTTCGGTACCGGCTGGGATTGGTCGGCGGCCTTGAACTGGGGCCGCAACACCGGCGTTGATGGCTCGGACAATGTGGCCAATCTTGATCGTGTCGAGCAGACCCTGGACCGGCGCATCTGCAGCCCGGTGCCGGGCGCAGCGATTCCCTGCGGCGACTACCTGGGCTATGGCGACCTGAGCCGCGAGGTGCTTGATTACATCCTCTACACCTCGCGCGATACCGGCGGCAACGAGCAGAAGAGTTTCACCGCCAACCTGAGCGGGCAGATTTTCGAACTGCCAGCCGGTTGGGTAGGCTTCGCCGCTGGCGTGGAAGTGCGCAAGGAACGCGGTTGGCGCAATCCCGATCCGTTGACCGTGCTCGGCATCGGCAATACCAACCAGCAGGACCCGATTGCCGGTGAATACACCGCCAAGGAAGTCTTTGCCGAGCTGGCAATCCCGCTGCTGCAGGACAATGTCATCGCCGATTCGCTGTACCTGAATCTCGCCGGCCGCGCTTCGGACTACGATCTGTTCGGCCGCGACTACAACTACAAGGTCGGCCTGGACTGGCAGGTCAATTCGGCGCTGAAAGTGCGCAGCACCTATGCCACCGCGTTCCGCATCCCGAACATCCCCGAGCTGTTTGGCGGCGTGGCCGAAGGCAACCTGACCACCACCGATCCGTGCAGCAACTGGTCGGCGTTGCCGGCGGGCTCCACGGTGCGTGACAACTGCCAGGCTTACGGCGTGCCGGCCGGCTATGTGCAGCCGGGCAATACCATCCTCACCACCTCCGGCGGCAATGCCGATCTGAAGCCGGAAGACGCCACCTCGTTCACCGCAGGCGTGGTGTGGACACCGGAGTTCCTGACCGGCCTGACCTTGACGCTGGACTACTACAACATCCGCATCAAGCACGCGATCCAGCGCATCGACGGCTCCACCAAGCTGGCCATCTGCTACAACACGCCGGGGCTGGCACATCCGTTCTGCGACGCCAGCAACTTCACCCGCAACCCGCGCACCGGCGAAGTGGATTTCCTGTCCTCGCAGCCGGTCAATGCTGCCAACGAACACGTCACCGGTTACGACGTCGGCGCCTTGTACGAATTCAAGGCGGCAGGCTTTGATGCCAGCGTCAGTGCGGATGTGTCCTACCTGCAGCGCTACGACGTGCGCCCGTATGACGGCGCGGACCTGATCGAGTACGCGGGCAAGATCACCGGTGGCCGTGGCAGCTATGCCAAGTGGCGCGGCTTGGTATCGATGAATGCATCGCGCGACAAGTGGTCGGGTACCTGGAGCACGCAGTACATCGGGCGTGCCGATGACATCAATGCCGCGCGCGGTGATATCGGTGATCACGCACCGTCGGTGTTCTACCACAACCTGCAGCTGAAGTACGCGGTGAGCAAGGCGCTGGACGTATCGCTGGGCCTGGACAATGTCTTCGACAAGAAGCCGCCGTTCATCCAGAGCTATACCGATGCCAACACCGATACGATGACCTACGACCTGCTGGGTCGCCGCTGGTACGCACGCATCGGCTACCGCTGGTGACTGGATGCGCCCCGTCGCAGCTGCGGCGGGGCGCGTCATTGAACGAGGACGATGTTGATGAAACCCGCATTCTGGGCACGCCGTGCCCACAAATGGATCGGCCTGGTGATCGGTGTGCAGGCGCTGCTGTGGATGCTCAGCGGCGTCTACATGACCGTGGTGCCGCTGGACGTGATCCATGGCGACCACCTTGCCCACGTGCATGGCACACCGCTGCCGGCGCAGGCCGCGCGGGTCGGCGCCGATGTGCTGGCCACGCGCTACCCGCAGATGGACTCGTTCCGGCTCAAGCATGTGCTGGAGCGCGAGGTCTATGAAATCCGCCAGGGCAAGCAGAAATATCTGGTGGATGCCGCCAGCGGCGAGCGGCTGCCAGCGATGGACCGCGAGCAGGCCATCGCACTGGCGCAGTCCCTCTATCAAGGTGACGGCGAAGTGGAACGGGTGGAATGGATCACCCGCGCACCGTCGGAAGTGAAGACCCGCCCGGTGCCGATGTGGGCCGTGCATTTCAGCGGTCGCGGCGATACCACGCTGTATCTGTCGCCGGACAGCGGCGAGTTGCTGGCGCGCCGGCACGACCTGTGGCGTGTGTTTGACTTCGTATGGATGCTGCACATCATGGATTACGAGAACCGCAGCGACGTCAACAACACCTTGTTGCGGGTGGCTTCGGTGATCGGACTGGGCTTCGCCCTCAGCGGCATCTGGCTGCTGTTCTACAGCTTCGGCAAGCGGAGGAACGCATGACGCCCTGGATGCGTACCCTGCACAAGTGGGTGGGCCTGATTGTCGGCCTGCAGTTTCTGGTGTGGCTGGGCAGTGGCTTGATGATGAGCCTGCTCGACCCGGAAAAGATCGAAGGCAGCGCCCAGCGCGCTGAGGCGGTGGTCAACCCGGCCTGGCCGTCTACGGCGGTATCCCCGAGCGTGGCGCTGGCTGCGGCAAAGGGCGAGGCAGCAACGCTGGACAGCGGCTGGCTGCTGCAACAGCCGGTGTACCGCCTGCAATCGCCGGAAGGCACCGAGGTGATCGATGCACGCGACGGCAAGCGCATTGCCATCGATGCGGCGGTAGCGGCAAAAGTGGCACAGGCCGCATATGCCGGTGAGGGTGTCGCAGCAGCGCCGCAATACCTGCAGAAGACCCTGGAAACGCGCGCGAATCCCGACCCGGTATGGCGCGTGGACTTCAGCGATGCACAGGACACCAGCATCTATGTGTCCGCGCACAGCGGGCAGGTGATGGAACACCGCAATGCCACCTGGCGGCTGTTCGATATCTTCTGGATGCTGCACATCATGGATTACAGCAGCCGCGTCAACTTCAACAATCCGCTGGTGGTGGGCATGGGCATTGGCGGCCTGTGGCTGGCGTTGACCGGTGTGTGGTTGTTGATCGCAAGTTTTCACCTGCAGGAGTTCATCCCGCGTCGTTGGCGCTCGCGCCGGCAGTTGATGGTGTATGCGCCGGGCGGGGCGCACCTGCGCACGGTCGAAGTTGCCAGCGGCGACAGCGTTTATGTGGCACTTGCCCGTGAAGGCATCCAGCTGCCTTCCAACTGCGGTGGCGGCCAGAGTTGTGGCCTGTGCGAGGTGCGCGTGCGCACCGGTGCGGGCAAGGCAACGGCGGCCGACCGCGCGCATGTGCCTGAAGCCAAGCGCAAGGTGGGATGCCGCTTGGCCTGCAATCTGCAGGTGGATGAGGACATCGAAATCGAAGTGGCCGGCGGTGCCAGCCTGTGGACCGAGCAGTGGGCAATAGTGGAGAAGGTGGTCGCAGTGACGCCGTTCCTGCGCGAGATCCATCTGCGCCCAGAGCAGGCGGCCGATGCGAACTTCCAGCCGGGCTGCTATCTGCAGCTGCATGTGCCGGAGTACGATCTGCGGCGTGATGCGGTGTGGTATCCGGCCGAGCACGAGGAGGACTGGAAGGCCTTGTCACTGCCCGCGACCTTGCAGAACAAGGCGGCGGTGCGCCGTTCCTATTCGCTGGCCACGCCGGTGTCGAATGCAGACGGCGGCCTGGTATTGCTGGTGCGTTTCAGCCCCGGCTGGCAGGAGAACCGCAAACATCCGCCAGGCAAGGGTTCAAGCTATGCCTACACGCTGCGCGAAGGTGATCGCGTGCGTTACAGCGGTCCGTTCGGCGATTTCGCACTCAGTGGCAGCGAGCGCGAGAAGATCTTCATCGGGGCTGGTGCAGGCATGGCACCACTGCGTGCGCTGATCCAGCAGCGGTTGGATGAAGGTGGCGGAGAACGTATCCACTATTGGTACGGTGCCCGTGGCGAACGCGACTGTCCTTATGTCGAGCAGATGCAGGAGCTGGCGCATGAGCATGCCAACTTCAGTTGGCATCCGGTGTGGTCAGGGCAGGGCAGTGATGCACGTCGCGTGCATGAGGCGATGCATGAGGATCTGTTGAAGCAGCATCCGGATCTGGCGGGATGCGAGTTCTACCTGTGTGGCCCGCCGGCGATGTTGGCGGCGACCCGGCAGCTGCTGCGCAAGTTGGGTGTTGCCGATGAGCGGGTTGCGTTTGATGATTTCAAGATTTGAGGGACGCTTGCTGTAACGGAGCCGCGGCAGTTGCTCAGGCAGCTGCCGTGGTTGTTGGCTTTGGCTGTTTCTCTTGCTTTCGCTATGGCTCTAGCTATGGTTCTTGCTTTGGCTGTTGCTTTAGCTCTTGCTTCGGCTTTGGCTTTGGCTGTTGCTTCGGCTCTCGCTTGGATCTTTGCTTCAAGCATTCCCTTCTCCCGCTTGCGGGAGAAGGTGCCCGAAGGGCGGATGAGGGGGGCTTTTGACTTGGCCTAGCTAGAAGCTTCCCCTCACCCCAACCCCTCTCCCGTGAACGGGAGAGGGGCTCTATTTCGATCATTGCTGCGGCTTACGCGGGTCACTCGTGCTTCGAGAACTCGCTCAACGAACCATCATTGCCCAGCAACGCAACCGTGAAGGCCTGGCGGTAGCCGTCCGGCGATTCCATGCCCGGTGTGCCGACCGGCATGCCCGGCAATACCAGCCCGCGCGCCTGCGGGCGTTCGGCCAGCAGCTTCTTGATGTCTTCCACCGGTACATGGCCTTCCACCACATAGCCGTCGATCTCCGAGGTATGGCAGGCCATCATGCCGTCGCCAATCCCCAGCTTCTGCTTGACCGCGGCCAGGTCGGCGGTGTCGTTGAGCTGCACTGGGAAGCCTGCCGCCTGGATATGCTCGGCCCAGCCGCCACAGCAGCCGCAGTTCGGGTCCTTGTGTACAACCACCAGCGGCAGGGCCTTGGTGGCCGGAGCAGCTTCAACAGCTTTTGCAGCTACAGCAGCAGGTGCCGCGGCAGTAGCCGTGGCCGCAGTTGACGGGCTGGCATTGCAGGCGCTGATCAACAACGTGCCGGCAGCCAGCACCAGCAGCGAGAACATCGGCTTTGAACGGATTTTCATGGGTTTGATTCCTAGACTGATCGCCGCACCGGAGCAGTTCCGGTGCGGCAAGGGGTTCACAGCATCGACAGGCCGCGTTCGAATTCCTTGGCGTCGAGCTTGCCGTCACGGTTGCCATCGCTCATGCCGAAGTGCGGCAGCAGCGGGTGGCCGGTAGGCAGTTCCTCGCGGCTGATGAAGCCGTCCTTGTTGGCATCGAAACGCTTGAAGCTTGCAGCCGCATCGGCCTGGGGCGCGGTGGCGGCGGGCTTGGCGGCCGGCGCGTGATGGTCATGGCCGGCATGTTGGGCATGCGCGATGGAAATCGGGGCAAGCGTGATCGCGCCGATCAGTACGGCTTGAAACTTGATTTTCATCGAAGCTGTTCCTTGAATTGGGAAGCAGGACTGGCGCCGGCATGCGGCGCCAGTCCCGGACATCAGAACCAGAAGCGCACGCCGGCAACCCAGCGCGATTCGCCCACGTCTTCGCCGGCGGCACGGTGCATGTCGGCGGTATCGCCGAACGCGCGCTCGTGCACGAAGCCCACATACGGTGCGAATTTGCGGGTGATCTCGTAGCGCAGGCGCAGGCCTGCCTCCACGCTGCTCAAGCCCTTGCCCACGCCGCGGCGCGGGTCGTCATCGGCAACGATGCTGGCTTCCACCACCGGCTGCAGTATCAGGCGGTTGGTCAGCAGCACGTCGTACTCGACCTCGAAGGCCAGCTCGGCCTTGCGTGGGCCGCCGATGTAGGCCATCGCCGACACCTCGAACTTGTACGGCGACATGCCCTGCAGACCAAATCCGGCGCGGGTCAGGTCTGGCGATTCACGGTTGTTGTCCTGCCGTACACCGGCCACCACATCCCACCAGGGCGAGATCGAATGCCCGTACAGCGCGTCCACCGACCAATCGCCAAGCGCGTTGTCGCTGCGTTCGCCTTCGCTGCGGATCCACAGGCGGTTGATGTCATTGCCGAACCAGGAATCGATGCCCCAGGCCTGGCCGCTGCCATGCGCGTTGTCCCAGCCTTCCAGGTGGTCGAACACCACCAGGCTGTTGAACGAGGGGGCGTGCTCCATTGCATGCGGCTTCAACACCGGGAAGGCATCGTCGAAGTCCTGCTTGGTCGGCGTCGGGATCGGTTCGCGCGGCGTGGTGCTGGCACTGCTGCCCTGCATGTTGTGACCGGCATGCGGATCGGCCGGCATTGCATGCCCCGCGTGCGGGTCTGGGGCTGCGCCGTGGCTGGAATGATCTTCGGCCTTGGGCATGGCATGGCCCGCATGTGGATCAGCAGCCTTGGTCTTTTCGCCATGGCCCTGGTGTGCGGCATGCGGATCGGCCGGTTTGGCCTTGGGCATGTTGTGCCCGGCATGTGGATCAACTGCCGGCTTGGCTGCTTCCACGCTGTGGCCCGCATGCGGATCCTGCGCGAACGCGTTGCCGCTGGCGACCAGGGCGATGAACAGCAGTGAGTGAGAGAAGGTCTTCATGCGTCGATCCTCACTTCGCGCATCATGCCCGCTTCCATGTGGTACAGCAGGTGGCAGTGGAAGGCCCAGCGGCCCAGTGCATCGGCGCGTACGCGGAAGCTGCGGCGCGTGCCCGGTGGCATGTCCACGGTGTGCTTGCGCAGCTGGAACTGCCCATTGGCGTTTTCCACGTCACTCCACACGCCGTGCAGATGGATCGGGTGCTGCATCATGGTGTCGTTGACCAGCACGATGCGCATGCGCTCGCCGTAGTTCAGGCGAATCGGTTCGGCGCCGGCAAACGGAATGCCGTCGAAATTCCAGGCGAACTTTTCCATATGGCCGGTGAGATGCAGTTCGACCTCGCGGCTGGGCTCGCGTCCATCCGGGTCTTCGAACAGCGAATGCATCGCACCGTAGGTGAGCACCTTGCGGCCGTTGTCACGCAGGCCGATGCCGGGGTCGTCCAGCTTGGGCTCGGTGGCTGCGGTCTGCATGTCGATCAGTGGATTGCCCGCTTCGCTGGGCTTGTGCTTTGGCGACTTGTCGCCAGCCGCCGCGCCGTGGCCTGCATGTGCATCGTGGCCCATCGCGGCGCCACAGCCACCTTCCATGCCCTTGGCGCCCATGTTGGCACCGCAACCGCCTTCGGCACCGGCCGCATGGCCGCCGTGGCCGCCCATGTCATGGCCCATATCGCTCATGGTCAGCAGCGGGCGCGGATCGATCTGCGGAATCGGCGCCTGCAGGCCCTGGCGCGTGGCCAGGGTGCCGCAGGCATAGCCGGTGCGGCCCATGTCCTGGGCGAACAGGGTGAAGGCATCCTGGCCGGTCGGCTCGACGATCACGTCGAAGGTTTCGGCCGGGGCGATGCGGAACTCGTCGATGCTGACCGGATGGATGTACTGGCCGTCGGCGGCCACCACGGTCATCTTCAGGCCGGGAATGCGGACATCGAAGTAGGTCATCGCCGAGCCATTGATGAAGCGCAGCAGCACCTTCTCACCGTTGCGGAACAGACCGGTCCAGTTGCCGGCCGGCGCGGTGCCGTTCATCAGATAGGTATAGGTGTGGGCATTGATGTCGGACAGGTCGGACGGCGTCATCCGCATCCGGCCCCACATGCCACGGTCGCTGAGCGTCTCGCGCAGGCCGTCCTTGCGGGCATCACGCATGAAGTCACCTACCGTGCGCTGGTAGGTGTTGTCGTGCATCGGCATCTTCTTCATGCGCCGGAACAGCGCATTCGGATCCATGTCGGTCCAGTCCGAGAGCAGCACCACGTGTTCGCGGTCGAAGTGATACGGCGGTGGTGCCAGCGGATCGATGATCAGCGCGCCGTAAAGGCCGGCCTGTTCCTGGAACAGCGAATGGCTGTGGTACCAGTACGTGCCGGACTGCTTGAGCTGGAACCGGTATTGATAGGCCTCACCCGGCGCGATGCCGTTGTAGCTCAGGCCCGGCACGCCGTCCATGTTGGCCGGCAGCAGGATGCCGTGCCAGTGGATGGAGGTCATTTCGTCGGTGAGCGTATTGGCCACGCGCAGGTTGACGGTGTCGCCCTCGCGCAGGCGCAGGATCGGTGCCGGCAAGGAGCCGTTGACGGTGATGGCGGGGCGGGTACGGCCGGTCAGGTTCACCGCCGAACGGCCGATGGCAAGGCTCAACTCGGTGCCGCGCAGCTCCACCGGCGGCACTGCCATGGCGCTGCCGGCGGCGAACGCCTGGGGAATGCGGGCCAGGCCGGCACCGGCGACGACGCCGCCAATGGCCAGGCCCTGCACGAAACGACGTCGCGACAGCGCCGAGCGCGAATCGGAAAGAAAATCAGATGACATGGGTAACTCCCGGTCATGCAGCCGCATCATGATGCGGTGCTGCATGTCCTGAACAGATCAAGGATGCGCCAAGGCAAAGTCCGTGGCACAGGTATCTGCAGGGCGCATAGGCGCCGGGGTCAGGCGATGGGAGGGCGGTTGAGCTGGCCGGGGGCCACGTCGTCGCGGGACGGTAGTTCCGGGAACGGTGCCAAGGCATGGTGCATGGGTGCAAGCCGCGTCATCGCAACGCTGGGCAGCATGTTGCAATGCTGTTTGCAGTCGCAGTGGTCGCCGCTGCCGCAGGGCGAAGGCGCCTTGTCGGCGTCGCCGGCCTCGCATTGCAGGTTGGGTTCTTCCTGGTGGCAGCAGTCGTGTGCACTGTCGCCGGCTTCCATCGTCATCGCCATCGCCTGCATCGGCATGGCCATCGCCGTCGCAGACCACACCGAACCGACCGCACCAGCGATCAGGGTCAGGCACAGCAACAGGGGCAACAGGATGCGCGGCACGGGCTTTGCGGTTGGAAGCGAGGCTGAACCATAACATTCCTGAGCAGGGGCTGGGCTGAATGATCCGGGAAAGCGGGTATGCAGGCGGGCGTGGGTGGAGCGGGTTCTGTTTCTGTTTTCAAAGCCAAAGCACCCCTCCTCAATCCTCCCCTGCGCCTGCGGCGCAAGGGAGGAGGCAGAAGCGCCGGCGTCGGCCAACTTATCGGGGAGGCCGCAATCGCCCCCTCCCTTGCGCCGCAGGCGCAGGGGAGGGCTGGGGAGGGGTAAGGCGCTGGCTCTGGCTCTGGCAGTAGCTATTGCCAATCCCCCGGCAAGCCAAGCAAGTAGAATCCCCTCCAGCTTTCACCCTCAATTGAAGTGGCGATCCATGTCCCAGCGTGCTTGGGTGGCGGCGGCCATCCACAAGATTGAAGCCGACTACAACCGTTCGGCTGATACCCATCTGATTCCCGTCGATCTGCCCGGTTTCCCCGGCATCGACGTGTATCTGAAGGATGAATCCAGCCATCCGACCGGCAGCCTCAAGCACCGTCTGGCGCGTTCCCTGTTTCTGTATGCGCTGGCCAATGGTTGGCTGCGCGAGGGCCGCCCGGTGATCGAGGCCTCCAGCGGTTCCACCGCTGTGTCCGAGGCCTATTTCGCGCGGCTGCTGGGCCTGCCGTTCATCGCGGTGATTCCCGCTACGACCTCGCCGGAAAAAATCGCCGCCATCGAGTTCCATGGCGGCCGCTGCCATCTTGTGCAGCGCGCCTGTGACCTGAACTGCGAATCCGAGCGGTTGGCGCGCGAAACCGGCGGCCACTTCATGGACCAGTTCACCTACGCCGAGCGCGCCACCGACTGGCGTGCCAACAACAACATCGCCGAGTCCATCTTCAAGCAGATGGCCGAAGAGCCGCATCCAGTGCCGGAATGGATCGTCTGCAGCCCCGGTACCGGCGGCACCGCCGCAACCTTGGGCCGCTACGTCAGCTATCGCCGGCACGATACCCGCATCCTCTGCGCCGATCCGGAAGTGTCGGTCTTCTATGACGGCTACTGCGCCGCGTTGGAAGGCCGCGATTGGCGAACGATGACCTGCGAAGGCGGCTCGCGCGTGGAAGGCATCGGTCGCCCGCGCGTCGAGCGCAGCTTCATCCCCACCTGCGTGGATGCGATGGTCAAGGTGAGTGATGCGCTGAGCCTGGCGGCGATGCGTCATGTCAGCGCCACCTTGGGGCGTCGCGTTGGCGGCTCCACCGGCACCAATTTCATGGGCGTGCTGTACGCCGCCCAGCAGATGCGCCAGACCGGGCGTGATGGCTCCATCGTCAGCATCCTGTGCGACGCCGGCGAGCGCTACGCGCACAGCTATTACAACCCGGACTGGTACACCCGGCAGGGCATCGAGGTAGCCAGCGCCGATGCGGTGGTGGCCACCGCCGTGGCCGGGCAGGGCATGCCGGACCTGCCTTGTGCCTGGCTGGAAGCGTCGCCATATCAAGGTTGATACCGGCGTAGCCGGACCTGTTTGAAGGAATGCCGTGAATACCCCCAATCCCCTGCTCGATTTCTCCGGCCTGCCGCGTTTCGACGCGATCCGCGCCGAACACGTCACCCCGGCCATCGATGTGCTGCTGGCCGAGGCCGAAGCCGCGGTGAAGGCCGCCGAAACCGTGGCGCCGGTGAGCTGGGAGGCATTCGTGGTGCCGCTGGATGACGCTACCGAGCGGCTGTACCGGGCCTGGGGCCAGGTGTCGCACCTGCAGGCTGTGGTCAACACCCCCGAACTGCGCGAGGCCTACAACGCCAACCTTGCCCGGATAAGCCGGTTCGGCAGTTCCGTTGCGCAGAACCCGGCGCTGTACGCGCAATACAAGGCCTTGGCCGCCGCAACGGAAGCCGCCAGCTACGACGACGCACAGCGCAAGGCGCTGGAAAACGCATTGCGCGATTTCCGCCTGGGTGGTGCCGAACTCGATGATGCCGGCAAGGCGCGGTTTGCCGAACTGCAGGAAGAACTGTCCGGGCTGCAGGCCCGGTTCTCGCAGAACGTACTCGATGCCGGGGATGCCTTTGCCCTGTACGTGGAGGGAGCCGATGAGCTGCGGGGCCTGCCGGATGATGTGATTGCCACTGCCCGCGCCGCCGCGCAGAAGGATGGCCGCGAGGGTTACAAATTGACCCTGCAGATGCCGTGCTACCTGCCGGTGCAGACCTACGCCGACAACCGCGCGCTGCGCGAGCAGCTGTATCGCGCCCATGCCGTGCGCGCTTCGGAGTTCGGCGAGCCTGCGCTGGACAACACCGGCAATATCGATCGCATCCTCGCGGTGCGCGCCGAATTGGCCGCATTGCTGGGCTTCGACAACTACGCCGAGTATTCCATCGCCACCAAGATGGCCAGCGATGCGCCGCAGGTGGTGGGCTTCCTGCGTGATCTGGCCGCACGCGCCAAGCCCTATGCGCAGCGCGACCGCGCCGAGCTGGAAGCCTTCGCCCATGACGAACTGGGCATGGACGCGCTGCAGGCCTGGGACCTGGCCTATGTGGCCGAGAAGCTCAAGCAGGCGCGTTACAGCTATTCCGAGCAGGAAGTGAAGCAGTACTTCACTGAGCCCAAGGTGCTGGCTGGCCTGTTCGGCGTGATCGAGCGCCTGTACGGCCTCAAGGTCGAGCAGGACAGCGCGCCGGTCTGGCACGAAGACGTGCGCTTCTATCGCCTCGTGGGCGCCGATGGTGCGCTGGTGGGCCAGTTCTACATGGACCTGTACGCGCGCGAAGGCAAGCGCGGCGGTGCGTGGATGGACGATTGCCGCAACCGCCGTGTCACCGCTGCCGGTGTGCAGACGCCGCTGGTCTACCTGGTCTGCAATTTCGGCCGTGGCGCTGATGGCAAGCCGGCCACCTTCAGCCATGACGAAGTCACCACCGTCTTCCATGAAATGGGGCACGGGCTGCACCAGTTGTTGACCCGCATTGGCGAACTCGCGGTTGCCGGCATCAACGGCGTGGAATGGGATGCAGTGGAGCTGCCAAGCCAGTTCATGGAGAACTTCTGCTGGGAGTGGGAACAGGTGCAGGCGATGACCGCACATGTGGACACCGGCGCGCCGTTGCCGCGTGAACTGTTCGACAAGATGCTGGCGGCCAAGAACTTCCAGAGCGGCATGTTCACCGTGCGCCAGCTGGAGTTCGGCCTGTTCGACATGCTGCTGCACAGCCAGTACCAGCCTGAACAGGATAGCGTGCTGCAACTGCTGGAGCGCGTGCGTGACGAGGTGGCGGTGAACATCCCGCCGGCCTGGAACCGCTTTGCCAACCAGTTCAGCCACATCTTTGCCGGCGGCTATGCAGCCGGTTACTACAGCTACAAGTGGGCCGAAGTGCTCAGTGCCGACGCCTACGCCGCCTTCGAGGAAGCGCCGGACGCGGTGGCCGAGACCGGCGCCCGTTTCCGTGAAGAGGTGTTGTCGCGCGGCGGCAGTCGCAGCGCGGCTGAGAACTTCCGCGCCTTCCGTGGGCGTGAACCGCAGATTGACGCCTTGTTGCGGCACAACGGCATGGCTGCCTGAACACCGGCCACGGCCGGGGCTGGTCAGCCGGGGCGATGAGGATCAAGCTTGCGCTACGCATTCTCCGACCTTGACGACATGCCCCGGCTAATCACCCGCGTCGCAGCCTGCGCGGCCATCATCGGCGCGGTGTTGTGGTTCCAACCGCACATCAATGAGCCCGCCGCCCAGGTCAGCAACGGCTTGAACCTGCGCAGCGCCCCCGACCAGCGTGCCGAGCGCTTGGCGGTGCTGCCTGTGGGGACCACCGTGGAAGTGCAGCGCTGCCTGGCCGACCTGCAGTGGTGCAACGTGCGCGCCGACGGCAAGAGCGGTTGGGTATCGGCTGACTATCTGATCGCCCGCAGCGACGGCAAGAAGGTCAGGCTGGCCGAGGCCGGCAAGCAGATGGGCGTGGTGATAGAGACCGCCAAGCCGGGCGGATAGCCCGCAGTTGTAGCCTGGCAGATAGCCCGCAGCTGTAGTGCCGAGGCATGCTCGGCAGAGGCTCTCCCAGCACCGCATCGGTTATGGAATCTGTAGGAGCGGCATCAGCCGCGAAGCCGGCGTTCCAGCAGGCAGCGAACAGCCAGCCCTCCCCTACGCCTTCGGCGCAAGGGGGGCCTAGTGCCGGGCGATGCTCGACAGTCGCGTTACCTGTGCGCTGAGACTGCAGCGAATCTTGAGATTGCAACGAGCCTTGAGATTGCAGAAAACCGTGGGATTGCGGCAAACCTTGTCCCTTCTCCCGCTTGCGGGGGAAGGTGCCCGCAGGGCGGATGGGGGGAGGCTCTGGTTTTAGGCTGTGTAGGCGTCGTTTTTCGCCAGCTTCGCGGCTTATGCCGCTCCCACATATCAAAAGACTGAGGGGGCGCTGGGAAAGCCCCCTGCCGAGCATGGCTCGGCACTACGCTCCCTCCCTTGCGCCGCAGGCGTAGGGGAGGGCTGGGGAGGGGTTGGCTGTTCGCCGGCTGCTGGAACATCGGCTTCGCGGCTTACGCCGCTCCTGCAGATTGCATAGCCGACGTGTCGCTGGTAAAGCCCCTGCCGAGCATGGCTCGGCACTACCTGAGTAGCCTTTTACTTCTTGTTCGGCACTTCAAAGCCGAGCTTGTCCACCTGCTGTGGGTGCTGCGGCACGCGCTTGAGCTTGTCGGTGTTGACGTCGTACTTGTCGCGCAGTCGGGTGGCCAGCTGGCGGTAGGTGGCGTTGTCCATGTCCGGCTCGCGGGCGAAGATCCACGCCATCTCGCGGCCCGGGTAGCCAATCAGCGCCCAGGAATAATCCGGGGCTACTTCCAGGATGCGGGTGTGGGTCGGCACAATCCGATAGAACCAGGTACGCCAGCGGCGGTTGCCACTGTCTTCGTCGACCTTGGCGCGGATTTCGATTTCCTCTTCCGGCTCGGCAAAGCCTTCGCGGAACTGGTAGCGGATGGAAACCTTGTCGTCGTCGCGCAAAGTATAGGTGTTGACGCTGGCCACGTGGCCGCGCTCGACGAAATTCGGCACCCGGCCGATCACGTACCAGCGGCCCATGAAGCGCTGCAGGTCGATCGGTCCTTCGGCAATTCCCTCCACCGTCGTTGCCGACGGGGCGGCCTCCTGCGCGTGGGCCGGGAGCAGCGGCAGGGCAACACTCAACAACACGGCGGACAGGAAGACGGGAATTGGTCGCATTACGGGCAGGGCACCAGTGAAGGTCAGGGCAGCATGTTCGACGGGCAGCGATGGGCGCGTCAATGGCAGGTCGCAGTCTGTGAGATGGCGGCCACCGAGGATGCACTCCAACACAGCCATGTTGCCGGAGAACGTCATGACCAAGCCGCTCGCATCGTCATCCCGTCTTAACTTGCACGAAGCGCCCGATCCGCAGGTGCTGCGCTGCGTCAGGCAGGCCGCACTGGCCGGGCTGGCGCTGGTGCTGGTGTGGCCGGCGGCACGCGGCCACAGCCAATGGATAGGCTGGCTGCCGCTGTGGCTGGTGGGCATGCCGCTGAGCGCGTGGTGGGCGCTGTACCGCTTTCGCCTACCGGCAGCTTGGCGGAACCGCCACGCCAAACCGCGCCGGCGCGGCCCGCAGGCCACCCGTGGCCGCCGCCCGGCGCGGCGTCGCCTGCCACAGGCGGCCTGACCTTCGACACGTGGGGGCGGGGCAGGGCCTGTGCTAGCGTTCGCGGCTTATGACCGCATGGAGCCAACATGTCTCGACTCACCTCCGCCTGCCTTGTGGCGGGTCTGCTTTCTTCCGGCCTGGCCGGGGCCGCCATGGCCGCTGACGATTCCCAGGACAAGTACGCCTGGCTGGAAGACGTCACAGGCGACAAACAGCTGGGCTGGGTGAAGGAGCAGAACGCCAAGTCCGAAGGCCGCCTGGCCGTGACCCCGCAGTTCAAGGCGATGGAGGCCGGCATCCGCGAGGTGCTGGATTCGGACGCCAAGATCCCGGGCGTGGAGAAGATTGGCGACTACTACTACAACTTCTGGAAGGACAAGCAGCACGAGCGCGGCGTGTGGCGCCGTACCACGCTGGTGGAATACCGCAAGGCCGAGCCGCTGTGGGAAACCGTGCTGGACCTGGACGCGCTGAACAAGGCCGAGGGTGAGAACTGGGTATGGCATGGCGCCAACTGCCTGCGCCCGGAATACAACCGCTGCCTGATCGCGCTGTCGCGCGGCGGCGCTGACGCCGATGTCACCCGCGAGTTCGACGTCTCCAAGAAGGATTGGATCAAGGACGGCTTCTTCCGTGCCGAGGCCAAGGGCGGCCTGGGCTGGATCGACCAGGACAACGTGTTCGTCTTCACCGACTTCGGCCCGGGCTCGATGACCACTTCCGGTTACCCGCGCGTGGTCAAGCGCTGGCAGCGCGGCACCCCGATCACCGCCGCTACCCCGGTGTATGAAGGCAAGCCGGAAGACATGTACATCGCGGCGATGCACGACGACACGCCGGGCTTCGAGCGCAACTTCGTCAGCCGCACCATTGCCTTCTACAACAACGAGCTGTTCGTGATCGGCGCCGATGGCAAGTTGACCAAGGTCGACGCGCCCAATTCGGCCGAGAAGGGCGTGCGCCGCGAATGGTTGACCCTGGAACTGCGTGAGCCGTGGACCGTGGGTGGCAAAACCTACGCCGCCGGTTCGCTGCTGGCGACCAGGTTTGATGACTTCATGGCCGGCAAGCGCGAGTTCGACGTGCTGTTCGCGCCGACCGAGACCACCTCGCTGGCCGGCGTCACCTGGACCAAGTCGCACGTGGTGTTGAACGTGCTGGACGACGTCAAGAATCGCCTGAAAGTGCTGACCCACGGCAAGGATGGCTGGGTTTCCAGCGACTTCACCGGTGCACCGGCGTTCGGCACGATTGGCGTTGGCGCGGTGGACCCGGACGAAAGCGACGCGGTGTGGATGACCGTCACCGACTACCTGACCCCGACCACGCTGGCCTTGGCCGAAATCGGCAGGCAGCCGGAAGTGCTCAAGACCATGCCGGCGTTCTTCGATGCCAGCGACAAGGTGATCGAGCAGCACTTTGCCACCAGCAAGGATGGCACCCGCGTGCCGTACTTCGTGGTGCACGACAAGGCCATGAAACTGGACGGTTCCAACCCGACCCTGCTGTACGGCTACGGTGGCTTTGAGATCTCGCTGACCCCGAATTATTCCGGCGGCATGGGCCGCGCCTGGCTGGACAAGGGCGGCGTGTATGTCGTGGCCAATATCCGTGGCGGTGGCGAGTACGGCCCGCGCTGGCACCAGGCGGCGTTGAAGCAGAACCGCCACAAGGCGTATGAGGACATGGCCGCGGTGGCGCAGGATCTGGTCAGCCGCAACATCACCTCGGCCAAGCACCTGGGCGTGCAGGGTGGCAGCAATGGCGGTCTGCTGACCGGCAACATGCTGACCCAGTACCCGGAGCTGTTTGGTGCGGTGGTGGTGCAGGTTCCGCTGCTGGACATGAAGCGCTACAGCCATCTGCTGGCCGGTGCCTCGTGGATGGCCGAGTACGGCAACCCGGACACGGCCGATTGGGAATTCATCAAGACCTTCTCGCCATACCACCTGTTCGACCCGGCCAAGAATTACCCGCCGGTGCTGTTCACCACCTCCACCCGCGATGACCGCGTCCACCCGGGCCACGCCCGCAAGATGGCGGCCAAGATGATCGACGCAGGCAAGGACGTGACCTACTACGAGAACATCGAAGGCGGGCACGGTGGTGCGGCAAACAATGCGCAGGCCGCGCATATGTCGGCGCTGGCGTACAGCTTCCTGTGGGAGCAGCTGAGCAAGAAGTGATGCTTGGTTTGAGGTTGCTTACGTTTTGAAGTGTTTTCTTTGAAATGCTTTTTGCTTTGAAGTGATCTTGCTTTGAAGTGATGCAAAACAAACGCCACCGAAAGGTGGCGTTTGTTTTTGCTTTTTTGCTTAAGCCCCTCTCCCGCCTGCGGGAGAGGGGTTGGGGTGAGGGCACGGCGAAGTACTGATGGTGAACTGAGGCAATTGCTTCCGAAGCTCAAAAGCTCAAAAGCCTCCCCCCATCCGCCCTCCGGGCACCTTCCCCCGCAAGCGGGAGAAGGGACAACCCAAGCGAAGATCAAAGCCAAAGCCAAAGCCAAAGTACCCCTCCCCAACCCTCCCCTTCGCCTTTGGCGAAAGGGAGGGAGCGACAAGCAAAGCGATTGCCGAGCTTGGCTTGCCGCTTGCGCCGTTGTTTCAGCTCCCTCCCTTTCGCCAAAGGCGAAGGGGAGGGTTGGGGAGGGGTGCTTTCAGCTTTTAGCTTTAGCTTTTAAGTTTTAGTTTTCAGCTCCCAGCTCCCAGCTCCCAGCTTCCAACTTTTTAGCTTTCAGCAATGCGCCCCCAACACTCCAACCCCCGCCCAATCCGCTTCACCGCCTCCTGCAAACGCCCAACATCCTGCGTATACGCAATCCGCACATGCTGGTTGGCACGGTAGTTGCCAAAATCCAAGCCGGGCGTAAACGCCACATGCTCGGTTTCCAGAAAATGCGCACAAAATGCCTGCGCGTCATCGGTGAACGCACTCACATCGCAGTACAGGTAGAACGCGCCCTGCGGCTCCACATCAATGCGGAAGCCCAGCTCGCGCAAGGCCGGCAACAGATAATCCCGGCGCTGCCGGAACTGCTCGCGGCGCTGCTCGAAGATCGCAATCGTCTCCGGCTCGAAACACGCCAACGCCGCATGCTGCGCGATCGAGGGCGCGCTGATGTACAGGTTCTGCGCAAGCTTTTCCAACTCCGGTACTGCACGCGGCGGTGCCACCAGCCAGCCCAGGCGCCAGCCGGTCATGCCGAAGTACTTGGAGAAGCTGTTCAGCACGAAGGCTTCGTCATCCACTTCCAGCACGCTGGGTGCATCGAAGCCATAGGTCAGGCCGTGGTAGATCTCATCCACCACCAGGTGCCCGCCGCGCTCCTTCAGCGCCGCCGACAAGCCCGCCAACTGCCCAGCATCCAGCGTGGTGCCGGTCGGGTTGGCGGGCGAGGCCACCAAGGCACCGACGCTGGCGGCATTCCAGTTGGCCGCAATCGATTCCGGGGTCAGCTGGTAGCCACTGTCCGGCCCCACCGGCACCAGCTGTGCCGCGCCCTCAACCAAGCGCAGGAAATGCCGATTGCAGGGGTAGCCGGGGTCGGCCAGCAGCCAGTGCTTGCCCGGGTCCACCAGCAGGCTGGAGGCCAGCAGCAGGGCGCCCGAGCCGCCGGGAGTTACCAGGATGCGTTCCGGGTCGATGTCCAGGTTGTAGCGCTGGCCGTAGAAACCGGCGATGGCCTGGCGCAGGGCGGGCAGGCCGCGTGCGGCGGTATAGCGGGTATGGCCGGCCGCCAAGGCAGCCTGGCCGGCACGGATGATGGGCTCGGCGGTGGTGAAATCGGGTTCGCCGATCTCCAGGTGGATCACGTCGTGGCCCTGCTGCTCCAGCGCGTTGGCACGGGCCAGCAGCGACATGACGTGGAAGGGCGCGATCTCCTGACTGCGGCGGCTATAGGGGGCTTGCGGGGCGTGGGGCGTGTTCATGCCTGCATGATAGGCGGCGTTGATGGCAACGACGCAAGCACCGGGCGTGGCACACTGTGCGCTGTTGCACTGGATGCACCACCGCTGTTCCGGAGCGAACCTGATGAAACCCTTTCTTTGCCTGTTGGTTGCAAGCCTGATGATCAATACCGCCGCCGCTTCCCAGCCCACCCCGCCGGATGTTGAAAAGCGCCCGCACACGGTGACCGCACCGTTCGGTGCACAGCGCGAGGACGACTACTACTGGCTGCGTGACGACGAGCGCAAGGAGCCGGCGATGCTGGCCTACCTCAACGCCGAGAACGCCTATACCGACGCGCTGATGGCGCCGTTGAAGCCGCTGCAGGACAAGCTCTACGCCGAGATCGTCGGCCGCATCAAGCAGGACGACGCCAGCGTGCCGTACCGCGAGCGTGGCTACTGGTATTACACCCGCTACGAAACCGGCAAGGATTACCCCATCCACGCCCGCCGCAAGGGCGACATGCAGGCGCCGGAAGAAGTTCTGCTGGATCTGAACGTGCTGGCCGAAGGCAAGGGCTACTTCGGCATCGACGACATGGACATCAGCCGCGACAACCAGCTGCTGGCCTGGGCCGAAGACGCCGTTGGCCGCCGCCAGTACACCATCCGCTTCAAGGACCTGGGCACCGGCAAGGTGCTGGATGACGTGATCGAAGGCGTGTCGGCTAACGTGGTCTGGGCCGATGACAACCGCACCCTGTTCTACGTCGAGAACGACCCGGAAACCCTGCTCACCGTACGCGTCAAGAAGCATGTGCTGGGTACCCCGGTCAGCGCCGACGTGCTGGTCTACGAGGAGAAGGACGACAGCTTCTACATGGGCATCGGCCGTACCCGCGACGACCGTTTCATCACCATCGGCGTGGACAGCACTGTGTCTTCCGAGCTGCGTTACACCTCGGCCGCCAACCCGGGTGAGTTCACCGTGCTGGCAAAGCGCGAGCGCGATGTGGAATACGACGCCGACCACTACAACGGCCAATGGGTGATCCGCACCAATGCCGATGGCGCCACCAACTTCAAGCTGGTCACCGCCCCGGACGGCGCCACCAGCCGCAAGCAGTGGACGGATTGGGTCAAGCACGATCCGCAGGTGCTGATCGAAGGCTTCGAACTGTTCGACGGCTATACCGCCATCGCCGAGCGCGCCGAAGCGCTGGAGCGCGTGCGCCTGCTGTTTGCCGACGGCCGCAGCGAGTTCGTCAAGGCCGATGAGCCGGCCTATTCGATGGGCCTGTCGATCAATGCCGAACCCGAGACCGAGTGGCTGCGCTACACCTATACCTCGCTGACCACCCCGGCCACCACCTACGAACTCAACGTCAAGACCGGCGAGCGCCGCCTGCTCAAGCAGCAGCCGGTGATCGGCTATGACCCCAGCAAATACGAAACCGAGCGCGTCTGGGTCACCGCCCGCGATGGCGCCCGCATTCCGGTGTCGCTGGTCTACAAGAAGGGCTTCAAGAAGGACGGCACCGCCGCCCTGTACCAGTACGCCTACGGCAGCTATGGCATGTCGATGGACCCGGGCTTCAACCAGAGCGTGGTGAGCCTGCTGGACCGCGGCGTGGTCTACGCCATCGCGCATATCCGCGGTGGCGAGGAAATGGGCCGCAGCTGGTATGACAACGGCAAGCTGCTGCACAAGCAGAACACCTTCAATGATTTCGTCGACGTGACCCGCGCTCTGGTGGCGCAGGGCTACGCCGCCAAGGATCGCGTGGCCGCTTCCGGCGGCAGCGCTGGCGGCCTGTTGATGGGCGCCGTGGCCAACCAGGCGCCGGGCGATTACCGGGTGATGGTGGCGCAGGTGCCGTTCGTCGACGTGGTGACCACCATGCTCGATGCCAGCATCCCGCTGACCACCAACGAGTACGACGAGTGGGGCAACCCGGAGCAGAAGCCGTACTACGACTACATGCTCAAGTACTCGCCGTACGACAACGTCACCGCCCAGGCTTACCCGTCGCTGTTCGTAGGTACCGGTCTGTGGGATTCGCAGGTGCAGTACTGGGAACCGGCCAAGTGGGTAGCCAAGCTGCGTGACGTCAATACCGGCACCGCGCCCATCGTGTTCCGCACCAATATGGAAGCCGGCCATGGCGGCAAGTCCGGCCGCTTCCAGCGTTACAAGGAACAGGCCGAGTCCTTCGCCTTCGTGCTGTGGCAGCTGGGCCTGGCCGATTGATGCAGCAGGGTTGTGGGCATGCCTGAGACACCGCCACCGCCCCAACCACGCCCGCCGCGCCTGCGCTGGGCGTGGTGGCTGCTGGCCTATGTAAGCCTGGGAGTGGGCATCGTCGGCATTTTTGTGCCCGGCCTGCCCACCACCGTATTCGTGCTGATTTCGGCCTGGGCGGCCTCGCATGGCTCCGAGCGGCTGCACCGCTGGCTACTGGACCACCCGCGCTTCGGCCCGGCCATCCGCGACTGGCAGGCGCACGGCGCGGTAAGCCGCAAGGGCAAGTGGATGGCCAGCCTGACCATGCTGGCCTGCGCCCTGATCACCCTGTGGTGCGTGCCGCTGGCCTGGGTGAAATGGACCTCCATCACCATCATGGCCTGCGTCTGCCTGTGGCTGTGGCTGCGGCCCCTGCCGCCGGGCGAACGCTGAACAGCGCACGCCTGCGGTTCGGACTTCATGGTCCAGTGGCTATACTCCGGGGCATGAACAAGACGTCCCGTTTTCTGATTCTCATCCCGGCGGCCTTCCTGCTGCTGGCCCTCAGCGCCTGCGGCAACAAAGGCCCCTTGGTGATGCCGCAGAAGCCGGTGCCGATCGAGGAACAGGAAGTCATCCCGGAGGAGCAGCCCGCTGCCGCGCCTGCGCCCGACAAGGCCGATCCGGCTGCCGACAAGAAGGCCGACAAGGCCCTGGACGATGCAACCGGTGGTGATGGCGTCAATGAGTAAGTCGGCAACAGGGCGCCTGCAGTTCAGCAAGATGCATGGCGCCGGCAATGATTTCGTGGTGTTGGACCTGCGTGATGGCAGCGCCCCGCCGGATGCCGCCCAGGCCGCCCAACTGGCCGACCGCCATCGTGGCGTCGGCTGCGACCAGATCCTGACCATCGAGCCGCCGCGCAGCGAAGGCGCCGTGGCTTCCTACCGTATATGGAACTCCGACGGCTCCACCTCGCAGCAATGCGGCAACGGCGCGCGCTGCGTGGCCGCCTGGCTGGTGCGCGACGGCGCAGTGCAGGGCGATGACTTCATCATCGACAGCCCCACCCGTACCCACGCCGTGCAGCGCCTGGCCAATGGCGAATACGCCATTGGCATGGGCAAGCCCGAGTTCGAACCGGCACAGATCCCACTGCTCGGCTTCCCGCGCGCACGTGAGGAATACATGACCTCGCTGCAGGGCGAGAACGTGCGCTTCGGTGCCGTGTCGATGGGCAACCCGCACGCGGTGCTGGAAGTGGGCTCGGTCGACGCCGCACCGGTGGAGCGGGTAGGGCCCTTGCTGCAGCAGAACCCCTCGTTCCCCGAATCGGTGAATGTCGGCTTCGCCCAGGTGATGGACGCCGGCCACGCCCGTCTGCGCGTTTACGAGCGCGGCGTTGGCGAAACCCTGGCCTGCGGCAGCGGTGCCTGCGCAGCGGCGGTAGTGCTGATGCAGCGCGGCCGCCTGCAGCGCGACGCGTTGATCTCATTGCCCGGTGGCGACCTGCGTATCCAATGGCCGGCAGATGATGCCGAGATCGTGATGTCCGGCCCGGCAGCATTCGTATTCGACGGAGAGTGGATGGGATGAACGACACAGTCGAGAAAATCGGTGCCCATGAAGTTGCAGCCTGGCTGCGGCGTCATCCGAGCTTCCTCAAGCAGTTCCCCGATCTGGCACTGACCATGGTGGTGCCGCGCGACGACGGCCCCACCGCCTCGCTGGCCAGCTACCAGCTGGAAGTGCTGCGCGACAAGAACCGCGAGCTGTCGCGGCGCTTGGCGGACCTCGGCGCCAACGCGCAGATCAACGAACGCCTGGCCGTGCGCACTCACCAGCTGACCCTGGCGCTGATGCGCCAGAACAGCGCCGCCGACACCCTGCGCGCCATGGCCGCCTCGCTGGAAGAAGATTTCGCCGGCGACCTGGTGCGCATCGTCTCCTTCGATGACGTGCCGGAACTGGCCGAAGCGCCGTGGCTGCAGGTCATCGCCAAGGACGACCAACGGCTGGCTGCGTTCCACGACTGCCTGCAGGACGGCGAGCCCATCTGCGGCCGCCTGCAGCAGGAAAAGAACGTGGTGCTGTACGGCGAGCGCGTCAACGAAGTTTCGTCCACCGCACTGCTGCCGCTGCCCGGCGTCGGCCTGATTGCAGTCGGCAGCTACGACCCCAACCGCTTCTATCCCGGCATGGGCACGCTGTTCCTGCGCATGATGGGTGAATCGCTGGTGACGGGTTTGCAGCGCTTCCACAGCGCTTGAATGGAGTGACGCGGCGATGAGTGCCGTCCAGGCATTCCTATCCTATCTGCAGGTCGAGCGCCGCATGTCGGCGCACACGCTGGACGCCTACCAGCGCGACCTCGCTGCGCTCAGCCAATGGTGCGAAGCGCACGAAGTCGCCGATCCGCAGGCGCTGCAAGGCGAGCAGCTGCGCGAGTTCATCGCCAGCGAGCACCGCCGCGGCCTGTCGGCCAAAAGCCTGCAACGCCGCCTGTCGGCTTGCCGCAGCTTCTACGCCTGGCTGCTGAAGAACAACGTCATCGACACCAGCCCCGCCGCCGGCCTGCGCGCGCCCAAGGCACCACGCAAACTGCCGCAGGTGCTGGACGCCGATGAAGCTGTGCAGCTGGTCGAACTGCCCACCGATGCACCGCTCGGCTTGCGCGACCGCGCGCTGCTCGAACTGTTCTATTCCTCAGGCCTGCGCCTGAGCGAACTCTGCGCCATGCGCTGGCGCGACCTCGATACCGCCAGCGGCATCGTGCTGGTGCACGGCAAAGGCAACCGCGAACGCACCGTGCCGGTCGGCTCGCATGCAATGAACGCATTGCAGGAGTGGCGCAAGGAAAGTGGAGGCACCGGCGAGAAACCGGTATTCCCAGGCCGCAGCGGCGGACCCATCAGCCAACGCGCCGTGCAGATCCGCATCAAGCAACTGGCGCAACGCCAGGGGCTGTTCAAAAACGTGCACCCGCATATGCTGCGGCACAGTTTTGCCAGCCATATTCTGGAATCCTCAGGCGACCTGCGCGGCGTGCAGGAACTGCTGGGGCATGCGGATATTGCGACCACGCAGATCTATACGCATTTGGATTTCCAGCATCTGGCCAAGGTTTATGATGCTGCGCATCCTAGGGCGAAGCGTAAGAGCTGAGTTTTTCTTTGGATGGCTGCCTCCGACCCGGAGCGGACATTGGGCAACTGCTCGTTTCCAGCGATGCTTCGGTTGTTGGCGGGACTAAGCGCTGGTAGTT
The DNA here is from genome assembly GCF_001700965.1 of Stenotrophomonas nitritireducens. Taxonomy (NCBI): domain Bacteria; kingdom Pseudomonadati; phylum Pseudomonadota; class Gammaproteobacteria; order Lysobacterales; family Lysobacteraceae; genus Stenotrophomonas; species Stenotrophomonas nitritireducens. The sequence continues at coordinate 1,552,061 of NZ_CP016756.1, read as the reverse complement.
TTGAACGGGAACAGGAGGTTCCATCATGCAGTTGGTCAAGTTTGCGACCACGTTTTTCATGGTCATCATGGCCGCCACTTGCAATGCACAGACAACCAAAAACGTGAACCTCGATTACGACAAATTAATCCTCCTTGACGCCGAAAATCTAGCGGAGAGTGGTATTGGCGAGGCGTACTCGCAACTTCTGCCAGAGCTTGAGAAGTATGTTTCCCAGCCTGCGCACATCGAGGACGTAGTTGACCCCGACATGCCGCGCTACGCCATTCGGGTCAATGGCACGGAGTACGTCATCTACTCTGCGGATATCCAGAGGAGTGAGGATGCGAGCTGGGGAGCTGCTACCTACGTCTTCTTTAAAGTGATCAACGATCAGCTTGTCAACACCAATTTCCGCTTCTATGCGATCGACGGTGGCAATGAACTGGGCGGCTTGTTTCTCACGCCGGAGCACGCAGAGGCTTCGCGAGCAGCGCTTCCGCGGCCTTCGGACTGGCCGTATCTGCCAGAAGCCGTTGGCCCTTGGTATGGACGGGGAAACTAGCTGTCTTTGCCAATGTCGGCTTCTGGCCGGAAACGGACACCGGCGGGGCAGGGGATTAGGAAGATGTATCGGGGGTGGAGGCTGTTCTCGACCTAAGCAGTCTTTCGTTGCTTGACTGCCGACTGATGCAATCTATCAACGCTTGCACACAACGCGTCATTGCATCCGTTCGATTGGAAGCTGTCGACCTTAATACCGCTTCGCCACCAGTAACCCAAGATCGCGAAGAGCCGCGCTAGGACTTACAGACCATCGAGCACCTTGTCGAAGTAAGAGGGGTACGCCGCCAGTGAGCGTACAACTACATCGCGGTGCTCACGTAACGCGGCACGGAAATTGAACCCTTCATATCCAGTCAGCCGAACTTGAAACGCAACTTCCTGCGCAACTTGCCTGTCGGCCAGACCAGACTCATAGGTCGACACCGCAAGTCTGCTTGGCAACCCGTAAGCCAAAGACTTCTGAAAATCGTTAAGCGCGCCAGCCTCCTCGCCATTGAGCCCTGTTGCCCCGAAAAGGAACTGACCTACGGCGGCGACGATCAACGGGCAATCAAAACCGAGACAGCCTTCCAAGAACTGAAGCACATCGGCATCGTTGAGCTTGCGGCGAGCGGCTTTTCCCCAAGGCTTAGACGCTTTGGCGTCCTTGGTCATAGCAATCAGCTCTCGGTATGAAGCCCCGCGCATCCAGCCCTGCGCGAGCTGCATCGGCATCCCAGCGGGCTCCATCGCTGTCAGTAGCTTGTCGTCGACAACAGTCATGAAAAGCGGCCATATTGCCGTCAGCCACGCATCAGGTGTCGCAAGAGTGCGCAGCGCATTCGCATGTTCCTGGACCCAAGCGTCGACTATCTTTGCGTCGAAAGCGCCCAGCAGCGTCTTAGCATAAGACATCTGTCGAGCGGGTTCGGAAACAACTTGCTCGATGTGCGTTGCCGACAACACAAAGAGTTGAACAAGAGACGCTTTCATGGCCTCGTCCGCCAAGGAAAAAGCCAGCGTAGAGCCTGCCAACACCCGCACTTTTCCTAGTACGTTTTCGAAGCTCTCGAATCCACGATTGGCCATCAGAAAGCTTTCGAGAGCTACCATCAATCTCTGCCTTCTCGAAATTTCCTTCGCCAACGACCGTTCGTCGAATCCAAGTGACTGATGAACGACGGCCATATGCCTGGTCCATGCCGCCAACTCCTCGCCTCGCTTGAAGTATGCCTGCAGTACTTCGGTGGTCGCGATTGGCAAAGTGCTTCTGCCATCAGGCGACGAAATAGCCTCAAGTAATTCGAGAAGCGAGCTTGATGTTTCTTCGGAATTCTCTGCCTTTAATAGCCCAACTGCCGCTTCCAAGCGCCAATTCTCACGTTGACGATTATCGATGACCTTGGGGTCCGCGAAAAGGACAAGTCCTTCGGTATGCATGCCTGCGCGACCGGCTCGGCCAATTAAGTTTTGGAAGTCTCGCGTCTTGATACGTTCAGCGCCTTGATTCACTCCCGAAACGACTAGGTACCGAATTGGCAAATTGACGCCTTGAGCCAAAGTCGAAGTGCAAATGACCAGCTTGATGAGCTCGCTTTGCATCGCATGCTCAATGGATAGGCGTAATCCTTGAGGTGTCGTTCCGTGATGTACAAAGACGCCGAGCAATGCGGCTTTCGTCACCATGGAGTCCGCCCCAAAATGCTCTGTCGCCAGGTGAGTCAAGCGCTGAACTTCATTGGCGTCGGATGCCGCAGCTGGAGAGGGTAGCTTGAACCCCCGCTCATACACTTCAACTGCTCGTTCTGCTAGGCCGCTTGCGGTGTCCTTTCTGCCGCAGAATACGGCCACGGCACCGCTCGGAGCCAATCGAATTCCGAGATAGAGAGAAATGTCTTTCCAAGCATCATCGCCCTTCTGTGGAAACCTTCTGACATTTCTCTCCCTTCCGTGCAGCTCAAGCTCTTGAGCTTCGATGCTCCTGGGCACGAAATAGTCCGGGCGGGCGTAACTATCCGATTCGAAGAACAGAAGCTGCCCAAGTCGTTCACTCCAGGTCGCAAACGCTACTGACCGCGCCGTCGACAACAGGCTCTTACCGTTAACAACGTTCGGCTCTGCACCAATGAGCCACGTGCCGACGTCCGAAGCGTTTTTGATGACAGCAGAGATAAGCACAGTCTGGGCTGTTGCTGGAAGTAGCGCTTTGATTTCCGTGAGCAGCAGTTCATAAGTGATCCCGCGTGATCCTGCGTCGAACTGGTGCCCTTCGTCGTAGACCACCATCCCAATGTGCGCAATCAAGCTAGGCTCTTGCCTCAACACATACAGGAGCTTCTCCGGAGTCAACACCAGCAAGTACCGCGCTGCGGGGACCGTCTGGCCGAGCAACTCGGCCAATTGATCGACGAAGTCCAGCTGCAGTGCATCGGAAAGCTCGTTGACCTTGACGTCTTCGCCTTTGAACGATTGACGCAACGAAGCGGCAATCTCATGGCTCAAGGCGCGGAAAGGAGCGACGATCACCGCGACACGCGTCCGGTCAGCCAAGAATGCGCTGCGGAGAACGACCTCTACAGAGCGTGTCTTGCCAGCGCTCGTGGGCATCTGGACTACCCCCGACCTTCCAGCGAAAAGGCCGGCCTTGCCGAGCAACTTCTGGGATGGCCAGAGTTCCTTAGGGAAGCCGGGGCGACGGATTGCGCCAGCCCAAGCTGCATTGTCCAACCCAGTAAACTTAGGCAACAAGATCCAGGCCGATCCCGCCAAACGCAGCCTGACCACGGCCGATGCGACCTCCACCAGTACAACTTCCCTTGAGCTGCCGCTAGCATAGGTCAATTGACGGAGTTCGCTCAGTAACTCGATGGCCGATTCGGGCGGCACACCCTCGTTGAAGTGGCCCATGAGCCGGAAGGAAAGCTCTTGGAGCATCCCGGATAGCCAATGCACAGCCAGCTTTGGCGGTGCACGCCAGTCTGCTCGCAGTACCCAGATCGTCAGGTGTTCGATTGGATTGGCAGATTCTGCTTGAAGCCGACGGGCAAGGACCAAGCTACTTCCTGGGCGTTGGCCCAAGAAATAGCTGGCTGATGCGAGCAAAGTGACTTCCCGCGACACGCTGGCATCAAACCGAGAACTCAAGTAAGCATCGAAGAAGCTTGCAGCAAAACCGATATCGTCTCGCAGGTCGTCGGCTAGGCCCCCTTCGACATCGATAGCGTCATTTAGCGCTGCCGACGCATCCATTAGCGTCCCGATAGACAACGGGAACAGGGCGGCAGGTTCAACTCCGTCCGGCACGGCGATGTGGGACTCTTCAGGCAAACCCAACTCGTACATCTTTCCCTTCGAGCGGGTAATTCCGAAGTACCGACGACTGTTGAAATCAGGCTTCATTCGCTGCTCGCTGGTACAGGGCATGAGCGAGCTTCATCAGGTCTTTGCCCCTGATTGCAACTAGCTTCAGGTTGTCAGCGTTGGTGTGTCCGGTGATAGACGTTCCCTTGATGCCGTCTGTATCGTAAGCCGAATCGGAAAGAATGGCAGCTGCACCCGAGACAAGCCGATAGGGCCTGTCGACCGCGTCCTGAAATCGCTGAACAACCAGCATCGAAGCACGATCGCCGGATACGAGCATACGTCGTTTCATCGCGGCCAACGTTTCGCCAGCTCGAAGATAGTCTTTGCCTGAGTCGTTGACCGCGACCTGCAGGCGATCTTTGTACATCCCACCGCCGAGCTGAGCCTTCGCCTCAAAGGCCAACATTTCGTCGGTAGGTTTCGGCTCAGTTGGGTCTTGGCACTGAAAGCCGATGATGTCCACCCCCTTGACGGACTCGTCTCGACTCCCCTTCTCTGCGTACTTGCCACGTGGAACCCAATAGCCCAAGACGAATTCGACGTAATCTGAGACGAGCATCTCCGCAAAATCGCCTGAGCGTACGGCGGGACCAGGTGCTATGCGCTCGTCGGGAAAGACCAGTTCCAGCAGATATTCGGCTCGTGACTTGCCTGTGCCCTCGCGCAGGATATCTAGGTCACTATCGAGGCAGTAGGTTTCACGAAACCGACGAGCCCACTCACTTAGTGACGTAGAATCGTCAGGGACGGCAAGTTCCCAGACTTCGCAGTCGAAGCCCTCACCCAGCGCCAATGATTTTTCCTGCTTCAGATGATGAAGGTAAGCTGGCGAATTCATGGGTGATGATTCTATATGGAATCAACCTGGCCGCAATATCTGAGATGCTCAGTTCTTCTTCAAAACGAACGCCCACTTTTGGCCGATACCCGACATGTAGGGGGTCGGGTCACTAGGGATGTTTATCGAGGGCAGGGTGGATGTCCGCTTCTAGCCGTAGGGCGTCATAGGACCCAAAACAGTCGCTTGTCATCTGCGAGAGATAGGGCGTTCGGGATAATAAAGTCGCTGGCCTTTGCCGGGTCGCATTACGCCTTCCAAATGCTGTGAGAAGGCTTGAATCTCGTCGTTACCTACTGCACTTGCCCAAAGCCTGCGTCCCAGGCATGCTTCGCAGCCATTGGGCCGTAGGTGCTACAGAGAGTGGGGATGCCAGCGATCATCGGCAGCATATTGCAAAAGGCGCGGCTATCATCGAAGGCCGCTTGCCTTGTGCTTGCAGGTTTGTCCACATATCAGGTGCGCGCGTCTGCCAACGATGTGGTGGAGCAGCGCATTGATGAAATCATGCAAGAAGCGGCACGCAAGGACGCCTTCAATGGCAACGTGCTGGTTGCAGTCAACAATGAGGTGGTTTACAGCCATTCGTTTGGTTTTACCGATGCGGCCGGCACCAAAAAGCTTGACTCAAGTTATCGCTTCAACATTGGTTCCATCACCAAGGAATTTAGTTCGGTTGCAATTCTGCAGTTGCAAGAAGAAGGGAAACTCAACCTTGAAGATCCCGTCTCAACATACCTCCCCGAGTTCTCGCCCTGGGCTGACAGGGTGGCAGTGAAGTATCTGCTCAACTATACGAGCGGAATTCCGAATGTTCACTGGAAGAAAGTTCGCGGAGACAAAGATATCTACGATGGTTTGCGTGGAATCCAGACTCTCGATTTCGATCCTGGCTCGAGTTATGACTACAACAACAATAATATTTTTGTCCGGCAGTTGATCGTCGAAAGGCTGACTGGCCGGCCATACAAAGCATACGTTGCGGAGGAAATCTTCCGACGGTGCGACATGCCCGGAGCTGCCATAACACCAATAGTTGTGGGAAGTGATATCGCTTCAGGATTCAAGGAAAACCTGGTCGCAGATAAACCTGAGCTCCCAATAACCGGCGGCAGCTATCTCTCAACGACGGATCTGCTGAATTGGTCCAGATGTTTGAATTCAGGCAACCTTCTGAACGCTGTATCACTAGCTGCATTAGCAGATAGATACGACTCTGCAGACTCCCAGTCTTCGCTTGGGCAGGTGGAATATCAGGACGGAAGGTTGAGCCGGCATGTTCATGACGGGCGATCAGGAAGCTACGAGTCACTGTTGATTTCGAGCGGAGGTTTGACAATCGTTCTATTAGGCAACAGTTACAGGGGTAAATTGTTCGAACTGGCGGATGCGATTGAGGCAAGTCTGATGTAACGAGTATCTACGCTGACAATGCGCCGGCGAAACTGGTCCACTATCATCGCTACAGTCCTGTCATCATGCGATGGTGCTAGGCCAAAAGC